>DRNP01000001.1 GCA_011322135.1 Candidatus Kaiserbacteria bacterium
AAGTAAGGAGTACGCGTTTTGTAAAAGATAATACTGTGATGGTTAATCTTAATGACCCGCATTATTTCAAACGACACAAAGACGGAACCTACGAACCGATATAAACAAAAAGAGCCTTCAAGGGCTCTTTTTGTTTATTGTGCAGTTAAATTCAATTATGTTAAGAACAGAAAGCCAATAAAGTTTATAAAAATTTAATTACTTTTTTCAAATATGAGAGAAAAAAATAAATGGGGACAAAATAAATGGGGACAAAATAAATGGGGACAGTCACGAAATAAATGGGGACAGTCACGATTTTTTATATATAACAACGAATATCTGGTTCTAGAAAATTATCTCTTTGGAATAAATGAGGACACAGAAATCGTGACTGTCCCCATTTATCCAGAAATCGTGACTGTCCCCATTTATCTTGTTTGAAAATATTAAATAATTGCTTCACCTTTAGGAAATGAGGAAATGGAAATGCAAAACGGGGTCAAAATGGTGTCAGGACCCATTTTACATTCTTTTTATTTCTCGCTTTTTTGTAAAAAAAAGAGGTAATCAAAATTGATTACCTCTAGTTGCCCATTTTGTTGGGTCATTTGTTCAAGCCGGAAAAACTTCGGCGACTCCATGATCCACGACCACAACAGCCACCTCGGACATGTTTTGCAATTTCTTACCAGCCTCTTGGTCAAAAGTGTTAAGCACATCCTGAATGCCTTCTCGGCCAGCAAGTCCGCGTGCAAATGGGATTTCCCCACGATTACGAATTTCCTGCCAATTGTATCCTGGCATCAACATATCAGCGAGCGGGCCACCATGGATATCGTCGACATTTATAAGCACAATCACTGCATCAGAATCTGTTAGACCACGTTCCATAATACGATTTTTGAAATGCGCTACACGGTCGGTATTCAACTTCAGCGTATTGCTACAATTGATTTTTCCTATCGAATGAATCATAGCCACAGCATTAGGATCATCCAATACCAATTGTCCGTCTATTTCACGAATCGCTGCCTTCAGTTTTTCAGCCATTTCTGCACCTCCTTTTTTAAGGTTCAATTTAATTTATCAGCACGCCACTGATTTTGTTAGTATGGTAGGTTATCTGATTTATGTCAAGTCTACGACCAAAAGAAACGAAAAAAGGTTTAAATGATGTAATTTATTTGTTTTTTCTTTTTGCTCCATTTTTTTTTTGTAAAAAACAAGGAAGAGAAATGAAAACTTCAGATACACAGAAACGTTATATTTTGTAATGAAAGATATTTACAAATGTTTGACCGTACGGGAAACGCATTTACAGTTTTGTGTTTTTGATTTCAGTCATGCACATGGTAAAAACTTTTTTTACACAGCGTGCTGTATAATAATCGTAACGTGATGGGGACTTTTTCAAAAAGATATGGAATCTTCCGTGAGATTATCGGCTCACCAAGCGGGGTCGGTACATCGTTGATGCCTGTTTTTATAACGGGGATTATTTTGATGTTGGTAGTTATAATCGCAATACCGACATTTTCAATTCACGCTGTGTCGTTGATATTCTTTTTTGCTCCCGTGTGGATGCCAATGTTGCTAACTGTAGCTGCGTTACGCACGTGGATTGTGTATAAACAATCCAGCTTTATTGCATCGCAAAAATACGTTCTCTTAGAAATTAAACCGCCACGCACGCATGCAAAGACACCTCTCGCCATGGAAGTCGTTCTTTCCGGTTTACATATCAAGCCGGGAGAAAGCACGTGGTATGCACGCCTTATACAGGGGAAGGTTCGTCCGTGGTGGTCATTGGAGATAGCCGTAATAGATGGTCAGGTACGTTTTTTTATATGGACTCGCGAGGCGCTTCGGCGTAACATCGAGTCAAATTTCTACGCTCAATACCCGGGAGTTCAGATTTTTGAAGTTCCTGATTATGCCAGACTTATTTCTGCAAAACCGGAAGAATGGGATATTTGGGGTTGTGATTTTGAGCAAACAAAGCCCGACCCGTATCCTATAAAAACATATATAGACTACGGTCTCGACAAACCTGCAAAAGAATACGAACAAACCGATCCGCTCGCAAACCTGCTTGAGTTTTTGGGAACTTTCGGACCCGGTGAACAGGTGTGGCTACAGATTCCAATACAAGTGCATACGGGCGAGAAAAAATATCATAGAAAGAAAAATGCTACAGGAGGTCAGTACACTTGGCGAGATGAAGCAACAAAAATTATCCAAGAAATACGCGCAAAAACTGTCGGGAAAATCAGATATAAAGATATATTTACAGGTGAGATGCGCGAGACTGACGGTTTTCCGAATCCTACAAAAGGAGAATCTGAAACAATGGCTGCAATTGAACACAATGTAGCGAAACTCGCTTTTGATGTTGGGGCGCGTGTTGTTTATCTTGCTGGTCCCGGACATTTTTCAGCAACGGCAATTCCAGGTATCATCGGTCTTTTTAGACAATTCAGCTCTGAAGGTTTTAACGGGTTTAAACCAACGCGATGGCTGGCACCCTTTAATGACTATCCGTGGGAACCTTTTGCAAAGACGAGAAAAAATAAGGCACGTCGTTTTTTGGTGGACGCATATCGACGCAGACAATATTTCCATGAACCATATGAACTACCTCCAATGGTTATGAGTATCGAAGAGATAGCTACTCTGTATCATATCCCATCTGCGACTGTTGAAACACCGAATATGACACGTGTCACTTCTGTAACAGGTACCGCTCCTTCAAATTTGCCTACATAGTTTTATATGTTTGGACGATTAGATTTTTTCGCGACTTTTTTCCGTAAAGTACGTTCAACATGTACTGAAGTATTTAATCGATGCCGTAATGCGTCAAAATGGAAACGTGGAGTAGCGATTGTCTTGCTACCGATAATACTCGGTACGTATCTTGTTTTTTTCATGTCGCCGACAAATTTTCCGGTTAATTCATACGTGATTATTAAGAAAGGTGAAACCACTCGGCAAGTAGCTACAACACTTGAAAAAAGACACATTATTTTTTCGGCGAATATTTTTACAGCACTTGTTAGTGTTTTTGCTCATGACTCGGGAGTGCGTGCGGGTACATATCGTTTTAATAAATCTTCAGGTTTGTTGTTTGTTACGCACCGTCTTATAAAAGGTGACTTCGGCATTTCTCCGATTCGCATTACTTTGTTTGAAGGTATGACTGCGCGTGAGATGGGGAAGTCACTTTCTGCAAAGTTTCCAAACATTACTGTAGAAGATTTCCGTAAAGCATCATACGGTGAAGAAGGTTATCTTTTCCCGGACACATATTCTTTTTTACCTGATGTTTCAGCAAAAAAAGTAGTGTCAACAATGCGACACAATTTTGACATACGAATTGCATCTATTACTCCGGAAATACAATCTTCGGGACACACACTAAAAGATATTGTAATAATGGCGTCACTTATTGAGCGCGAGGGTCGTACTCTCAAAGAAAAACGAATGATTTCCGGAATCTTGTGGCACCGTATAAATATCGGAATGCCACTTCAAGTGGATTCCGTATTCGGATATATTTTCGGTAGAAAGACATATTCACCGTCACATACGGATTTAAAAGTCGACTCGCCATATAATACTTATACTCATAAGGGATTGCCTCCCGGTCCAATCAGCAACCCGGGCATTGAGTCGATACTTGCATCTGCAACTCCGACAAAAACACATTACCTTTATTACATAACCGGTAAAAACGGAAAAATGTATTATGCAAAAACTCTTACCGTGCATAATCGTAACGTAGCTTTATATCTAAAA
>DRNP01000002.1 GCA_011322135.1 Candidatus Kaiserbacteria bacterium
ATGCAAATGATACAGACGCACTTGTTATAGGAAGTACAGGTAAGGGGTTTATTGAAAATTCATCAGGTACTTTTCCAAGCGTACCGAGTATTGTTTTTGCCGGAGACCGCCCAACAAAGAAAGAAATAAAGAAATTTCTAGAGCAAGTCGCCGGATATGAAGAGGTGCATATTTTCTATCCATCATTCGTTAGCGTCTTTTCTCAAAAAATATCAGAGATTGATATTACACACACAGTATCGAGATCAGAATCTAAAAAAACAGAACCTATGGAATATATCTTTGAGCCGGAACTCCCAAAGATTCTTACTTTTTTTGAAACGAGAATTCGGTATCTTTTGTTTAGTCGTATCGTATTGGAGTCAGAGCTTGCTCGCACAGCGGCACGCATATTCTCTATCAATCGTGCGCAAGATCGTGCAAACAAACAAATAAAAACAGTTCGTCGTGCCATACAAAAAGATGTCGATACATTTAATGATTTACGACTCCTTGAGTCATTTGCCGCTATTTCAAAATGGAAAAAATAAATACACAATTTGTTGGTCGAGTATATGGAGTACGAGGACAAATCGTCCTTGTGCACTGTGAGAGCGAGTACAGACCGGCTCTTTTGGAAGTTCTTTATGCGGAAAAAGATAAGAACGTAGTGCTTGAGGTGCACTCCTATTATGAACGAGACCTTGTCCACTGTTTGCTTTTGTCATCAAAAGAAGACATTTATAGGAACATGCGCATTGTTAGCAGTGGTACGGAATTATCTGTACCTGTTGGCGAAAACGTTTTAGGTAGAGCATTTAATTTATACGGTACTCCTGTTGACGGAGGCATCTTGATGAGTAAAAAAACACAAAGGAGACCAATACATCCACAAGCGCGCACAGTAACCATACACGGGAATAAACAGCGCAGACTGCTCGAAACAGGAATTAAAATATTAGATTTCTTTACACCACTGGTAGAGGGTGGGCGCCTTGCTCTCGTCGGTGGCGCAGGTGTCGGGAAGACAGCTCTCATGACAGAAATAATTAGAAACCTTAACAGTTCGCACCCCGGAATAACTCTTTTTGCCGGAATCGGTGAGCGTATACGTGAAGGGCACGAACTATGGCAGTCTCTTAAAGAAACAGGAGCCCTTTTGAAAACTGCGCTAATTGTTGGACATATAAACGAAAACGCGGCAATCCGTTTTAAGGTTGCTTCAGCAGCTGCGACTCTTGCGGAATATTTTAGAGACGAGGAGCAAACAGATGTATTGTTTTTTGTAGATAATATTTTCAGATTTGTTCAAGCAGGGAATGAGCTGGCAACACTTTTGGAAGAAATTCCATCGGAGTTTGGATATCAGTCGACTCTCCAAACTCAAATAGCTGAATTTGAAAACCGTCTAGGCAGTGGAGCAAAAGCATCAATAAGTTCAATTCAGACTGTGTATGTACCGGGAGACCAATTAACAGACCCATCGGTGGCAGCAGCGCTCCCATATTTCGAGGCTGTTGTTGTTTTGTCTAGAACGATGAGTCAGGCGGGGCGGTATCCAGCTGTTGATTTCCTTAATTCAAAGTCGACAGTGTTAGATCACTCGCTTATAGGAGAAAAACACTTTAAGGCACTAACATCAGCTATCGAAATGTTAAACCAATACGAACGCTTGGAGCGTATTGTTGCTGTTATCGGTATAGATGAACTTTCAGCGCAAGATAAAGTTACTTATGAAAGGGCACAACGATTGAGAAATTATATGACACAGCCGTTTTTTACAATGGAAGATCAAACCGGTCGCCCGGGGGTTTTTGTAACAAGAGATGCTGTCGTAACAGATGTTGAAAGTATCCTTTCCGGAGGTTTTGATACTATTGCTCCGGAGAAGTTTTCATATATCGGAGTCGCAAAAGGGGTTATTGATAATGAAGGCACATGAAAAAACAACAAAAAGTAAAACTCCCAGAAACTATAAACGTCACTATAAGTAGTCCTGACGAAATTCTTTGGCGAGGGAAGGCTGAAAGTATTTCTTCTGAGAACAGTGTCGGACCTTTCGATATACTGCCGGAGCACTCTAACTTTATTACTCTCGTAAAAGATAAGCCGATTGTGATTCGTACGCCTAGAGGAGAAGAAACATTTACATACAAGAACTCGGTTATTTCCGTACAGAACGAAGAAGTTGCCATATACGCGGATATATAATTCCGTCTCGCCGAGACGAGATAACCTTATATTAAAACGCAATATATAAGACAGTGGGGAAATCTTAATGCATATAAATAAGCATGCTCGTAGGGTTGTTTATTAAACAGTATCTCTTCTTTTAATTTCTTTTGTGGATATTTTGAATGATTTTTGATGGTAGCACCGCTATATCATAGATAAGAATATCGAATTATAAAATATATATAGCTATGTACTAAAACAGATAGCAAAGTTGACACTTTTGGCGTTTGGGACGGCTAAAACGTTGATGTATAGCGAAATCTACAGAATATAATAGAACCTTGAACATCTTAAAATAATAGCGTGTTGTACACACTCATACGGTGTGCATCACACATGTGAATGTGTCGTTGCAGTTTGATAATTGATGTAGACCACAACCTTTACGGTTAGGTATTCAACTCTCAGTATTTGGAGATTTTTTTGTTTTTATATTTGTGTTTGTATCTACAAAAAATGATTTTTTACAAACTTATCCACACTTTTTATGTATTCCGCAGACGAACAAAGAAAGTCTGTTAAAATATAGATAATTCGTTTAGTTATGACAAACATAAACAAAAGCAAGAAGACACTAAATACAGATGGATTAGTATCATCGAAAGAAATTGCAAAACAAGTTGGTTATACAAACGACTACATTGCACGACTGTGTCGTTTTGGGAATATTCAAGGAAAGAAAATTGGAAATGTTTGGTATGTAGATATTGCATCGTTAAAATCTTTTATTGCGCAAAAACAAAAAAAACAAGTGAAGCGAAGCAAAGAACTATCTTCGCATCGAAAGAAAGAATATAGAAAAAATATAAATAGAGATATTCATAGCAAGCGCACGAGTATAAAAAAAATAGTGCCGGTATTTCAGAAAACAAAAAACTTTAGAAATACGATAATAGTAGTCTTTGCAGTGGGTACGATTTTATTTTTCGGATCTGTACTTGCCGGACAACATACGTCGACATCAACTTTGAAGTTGGCTACAACCGCATCTAATAATGATTCTATACAAACAAATAAGATTGGCACTAGACTCAAAAAAAATGTAGAAAGTGGTAGTCAGATTAGTAATATTGTAGGGACTTCATCGAAACA
>DRNP01000003.1 GCA_011322135.1 Candidatus Kaiserbacteria bacterium
GGGGGCTACGTGAGGAATGTGTTTTTTGTAAAAGTCTCGCAATGTTTTAGGATGCGTACAGCCATGTATGTATTTTCTATTTTTGGAATGCCGAGCATGCGGTCACGGCTAAAACCGCCATTATTTTTTTGGCAACTGTAAACGAAGCGAACTGTTTTTTCTATATCCGGTGCCGGAGTATCAAGTAGGGCGAGACCTTCAGTTGAATAAAATAGATTTTCAATATACACACTCTCGTTAAACCAGTTTGTTAGAGAATGTATTATTTTGTTTTTATGTTTGATAGGTAATGACAATGATTTTAAAATGTGGAGTGCGTGGAAAGTCGTTAGTATGTTCGACTCGTTTTTAGCACCGAAACCTCCGTCAGAGTTTTGAATCGAGTATATGAAATCGGATACTTTTTCGGTATGCATTTCAAAATCAAGATCACGAGCAAGTGTTGTGAAATACAAAAGACGCTGAAGACTTCGTCCGCGCGCGCGAATGCTGTTCATTGCGTGGCGTAGACTTGCTCTGTTATTTCTGATTAGTCCATGTTTACGAAAAGAAGGTACAAGCGAAAAAGTTTTCTCGCCTTCTTTTTGTACGGATTTTCTATAAATGTTGAAGTCGTCGGTAGGGAGGTCGAGCTCTTTGTATGTTTCCACTGCAAGATAAATGGAAAAAAGGTCGTGAAGATGTCCGTCGAGAGTTTCTTTTTTCCAGAAGCCTGCGATTGATGCGGTATTTTTTGTTTTTGTATTTAAAATACGTAAAGTCTTTACGGCAAGATATGTATCTAAACCGCTCGATGGTTCTACGTTGGCAAAAAAGTATCCGCCGTCAGATGTGTGGCAGGATTCTATATAGTCTGCAATTCTTTTTTTTGGTATGGGTTCTATTTGCATAATGCGCAAGTTTTTGTGGTTTTGTTTAAGAAGCCGTTAGCCTGTATTTGGCGGTTTGTGTTTGGCGAGCTTCATCGCCTGTACGAGTAACATAAATAATAGCACCTTGTGTCCAATTTAATCATGTGTATATTTGTGCATAGTAAATATTTTTTATTGTATTAAAAATAAAAACAAGTCGTGTATATGGTTTTGGCGAGCATGTGTTGCGCGGATTTATGCAAGCGTGCTTGCATAAATCCGCGCAACACATGCTCTCCCAATCGCAAAATGTAAATGTTGCGAGCGCGCGTGATATTTGATATAGTTAGACTATCTAAGTAATTATATTTGTTTATGGCTTCACAAAAACGACTTATGCGCGTACTGGCGTTTGTTTCGAGACCGGCAGTAGCTATCGGAGGTGCACTTATTATAAGTATCGCCAGCGTGGCTTTTGTGTGGTTTCTAACGGGGAATTCTTCAGTAGGTATTTATTCTGCAGTTGCTTTTGGTCCTATTACAGAAGAAGTCGATGTGTCGGGCACTGTAAAAGCATCTCAAAATACCAGTCTCTCTTTTCAGACGGTGGGTCAAGTAGCTTCAATACACGCAAATGTTGGAGACCATGTTACGGCAGGTAGCACTCTCATAACATTGGCAAACGAGACACAGTCTGCAGCGGTTGCACTTGCAAAAGCAAATCTCGCTACGCAAAAAGCAAGGCTCGACGCACTTACTTCCGGTACGCGACCGGAGCAAATATCGATAGATGAGACGTCTGTATCGCAAGCAAAAAGCGCGTTGGAAAATGCAATTCAACACGCGTACATTAATGCTGATGATGCTATTCACGCAAAATCAGATTCCAGTTTTTCAAACCCGAGAGTTGATAGCGTTCGCCTTATTCCTCTTGTTTCGGACACTGTGCTTGTCAGTAAAGTTGAAAAAGAGCGCATTGATATTCGACCTGTATTGAAAAACATGCATTCTCTTATTGCATCAAGTACTGATATAGGGCAACGCGCAGACAGTATGCAGTCCGACTTAAAAGCGGTGGCTGTATTTTTAAACGATTTATCCGAAGCACTTTTCAAAGCGTTGCCAAACGGAGTTACTCCGGCAAAAACAATCGCTTCATATCAAACACTGGTTGATACTGCACGTTCTGAAGTTTCCGGTGCGCTCATGACTCTCACGACAGCTCAAACAGCATATCGCTCCGCATCCGGACTGCTTGCTCTCGCACGTTCCGGTGCTACTCAAAATGACATAGACGCACAACGTGCATCTGTTCAAGCGGGGGTGGCACGACTTGCTTCAGCAAAAGCGAATCTTTCACGAACATATCTGGTGGCTCCGATTTCCGGTACCGTGTCTCAACAAAACGCACATCTGGGCGAGACTGTTTCTCCCGGCGTACCTCTTGTTTCTATTGTTGCAGATGGGAAATATCAAGTGGATGCCAGAGTGTCGGAAATAGATATTACAAAGATTCATCTCGGAGACCCAGTGGAAGTAACTTTGGCGTCATATCCAAACAAAACTTTCAATGCAACTGTAACAACGGTGCCTCCGTCAGCGACAAAATCCAATGGTGGGGATTCGTATAAAATAGTTGTGACATTTAACGATACGGATGCACGCATAAAGCCGGGACTTTCTGCAAACTTACGTATTATCACAGCCGGCAAGAAAAACGTATTGCTTGTGCCGACGAGTTCCATCATTGCAAACGGTGCGCGTTATTTTGTGTATGTGAAGAGCAATGGAGCTACTGTAAAAAAACAGATAAAAATCGGTATCCAAAGTGTCAGCGGTATGACAGAAATTACAAGCGGGCTTAATGCCGGAGACGTGGTTTTATCTTTTGGAACGCGCGCCACTAATTCTTAATTTTTTATGTCTACAGATACACTTTTGCAAAAAGAACAGGGAATAAATATCACGCAAGATTTACGAAAAAGACTTGTACGCTTTGGAGGGCTTGCTGTTGTGATACTTGTACTCGGCGGAATAACCGCTTATATAATGTATACGAAACGACAAGTCGAAATAGATACCGCGGTTATTTCAGCCCCGTTGATTAAACTTGCTCCGACTGTTTCCGGTCGTCTGAACACACTATATGTTCACGAGGGCGACAGACTTCCTGCAAATGTGCCGGTGGCACTTGTTGGCACAGATGTTGTAAAAACAAAAATCGCAGGGCTTATTGTGCATACAAACAAAGCGATAGGAGCGCAAGTTAATGCGGGAACGCCGGTTGTGACTATGATAAATCCAATAGCACTGCGCGTGGTTGGAAAAATAGATGAAAATAAAGGGCTATCGCAAATTGCCGTTGGAGACCCCGTGACGTTTACAGTCGATACGTTTGGTTCGAAAAAATATCATGGCATTATTGATGAAATTAGCCCAACATCGGTACGAACCGATGTAGTCTTTAGCATCTCAGACCAACGCCCGACGAATCAATTTTACGTATACGTGCGTTTTGACACTGTTGCATATCCTGAATTGAAAAATGGAATGTCTGCACGCATTCGTGTTCATACTCCTTAAATAAATATGAGAGAGGCTATTGTGTCGCGAAATGATAGTACACGGTGGTTTGTACTGGCAACTGTAATTTTCGGAACTTTTCTCGGTCGGCTTGATCAAACGGTTGTAAACATCGCTCTGCCAAAAATTATCAACGATTTTGGCATCACGGTTACGAGTGCTGCATGGATAGTTACGGCATACATTCTCGCAAATGCTGTCTTTGTGCCTATTTGGGGGAAGCTCGGCGACACAGTCGGAAGAAAAAAGATTTATTTAATCGGATTTATAGGTTTTATAATCGCGTCCGGTTTATGTGCGTTTGCCTGGGATTTGTCATCGATGGTTGTATTCCGAGTGGTGCAAGGGTTTGCAGTTTCCGCAGACTATCCTACTGCGATGGCTATTGTCGCCGTTACTTTTACAAATGCGAAAGAACGAGCGCAAGCTCTCGGAGCATGGTCGGCTTCGTTTGCCGTTGCTTCGGTTTTCGGTCCTCTAATTGCAGGACCACTCATAGACGCGTTTAGCTGGAGGTCTATTTTCTTTATGAATATTCCGCTTGGCATCATCGGACTTGTACTCGCTATTGTGTTTATTAATGAATCTGTTGGCGAAAAGCGCCAAACACATTTTGATTGGCTCGGTTCAAGCACACTTGCCACGGCACTTTTTATGTTGACTTTTGTACTCGACAGAGGGCATACATGGGGGTGGCTTTCAGGAATGAGCATAGCGTGTTATGTAGGAACAATAGTTTTTATGGGTGCTTTTATAGCGATAGAAAGACGTGAATCAGAACCGATTATCAATCTGGATTTCTTCAAGATAACCCCGTTTGTTTTTACTCTTATAAATACATCGGTTGTATTTATGGCAATGATGGGAAGCGTACTTTTGATACCGATTTTTTCCGAGATATTTTTAGGTTATTCCGCTACGCAGACAGGTTTCTTGTTTGTTCCAATGGCGATATCTCTCATGATAGCTGCGACGCTTGGCGGACGATTAGTTGGAAAAATAGAATCTCGCTATGTTATTTTTGTAGGTACGATTATCGCAACATTGGGCATTTTTTCGCTTACATATATTGACCCGCGTTCCGGACCGCTTGCCATTATGATACCAATGTCTATTTTGGCAGGAGGTCTAGGCCTCGGCATGGCTCAGAGAACGAACATAATCGCCACAAGCGTATCAAAAAATGAAATCGGTGAAGCATCGGCAATTCTTGCACTTGTGCGTAATATCGCAGGAGCGTTTGGCGTTGCTATTTTTAGTACAATTCTAGATTCTGTAATAAATAAAAATATAATAAATGTCGCTCAGTCGAGTATAATAAATTCGGCGGCAGCTACAGCACAAGAGATGCATCAGTTTGTCGGTCTCATAATTTTGAAAGCTGAAGTCATGGGTTATTCATCGGTATATTTTATCGCGGCGATAATTATGCTCGTAGGTTCATTTACAGCATTCTTTATTAAAATACCAAATGAGATTGCTCATATGCATGTGGAAAATAAGAGAACAAAAATATCTCCAACAAAATAATTTCTTATGAAGAACTCGAAAAAACACTCATCAAAAGATATTGCACGGGCGCTTTCAGGTTTCTTTGCCGTGAAGGGGCGCATACGTACGCAAATGACGCAGGGTATGAAAGTAAATCCGTCTACGTGGCTCAGACTCGAAACATTAAAATTTATAGAGGACAATAAAGTACCGCGAGTAAAAGACGTTGCGGATTATTTTTCAATAACAGCTCCGTCCGCCACATCTCTTGTAGCAGGGCTGGTGCGGTCGGGGCTTGTAAAAAGAAATAATGATGCGAACGACCGGCGTGTAGCTCGGTTAGTGCTTACAGCGAAAGGGAAGCGTACTCTTTATTCAACGATGAAGCGCGGAACCGCACTGCTCGCAACTTTTTTTGAAGAGCTTTCAACGCGTGAGCTAGAGCAATTTGTTGGATTTTTAGAGCGTTTGAACAACGTGACTTCGTTGCGAAACAGCGCGAGGATAAAAAATAAGAATAATAATTTATTGTGATTGCAAGCGCAAAAGCTGTGTACGCGCGCGCACGCAAGGAGTAATAAAATTGTGGATTTGTCAGTTTTGTATGGGTTTTCAACATATTTTGCTTGCGTATATTGTCATAGACTGGTATTGTAATTTTACAACCAGATCAGATTGAGTGGCGAAGGAGGCGTCTGGGGGCATACATCTACATTATGAGCTTCTGAAGAAAGCGCGTTTGCGCTGTGTGTTGTTATACTAGCGCGCATTTTTCAGATTTTTTTGCACAGCAACGTCATGCACACTAAAGAAATTACGCAGAAAACTTTCGGTGCTTTTCGGGAACCGAGAGTTGCACTTCCGGATCTTGTCGCTCATCAGAGAGACTCGTTCGGGTGGCTTATTAAAAATGGTCTTACAGAGTTATTTAAAGAGTTTTCACCTATAAATGATTATTCGGGGAAAAAGTTCGAGTTAAGACTTGAAGGTTTCGAGATCGGTGAACCAAAATGTGATGAGGAGTTTGCGCGAGAAAACATGCGCACTTATGAAGCTCCGGTAAAAATATCGGTGCGACTTATAAACAAGACCTTGGGTTCAGAAAAAACGCAAGACATCTTTCTTTCAGATATTCCTATGATGACTCCTCATGGGAGCTTTATAGTTTCCGGTGTTGAACGAGTTATCGTTCCGCAGTTGGCGCGATCGTTCGGAGCGTTTTTCATTTCCGATCTCATTAAAGGGAAACAATGGTTCGGTGTGAAGATTATTCCCGCTCGCGGTGTTTGGATTGAAATTGAATCGGATACCTCCGGAGCGATTTTTGTAAAGATTGACCGAAAACGAAAGTTTCCGGTTACAAACTTGCTTTCAATTTTTGGAGCGGGAGTCGGTGAAAAAATATTGAAACACTTTGAGAGTGACGAGACAGCTCTCGCTGCAATGCGTGCCACACTGGAGCACGATTCAACTGAAACAATGGACGATGTTTATGTGGAAATACATCGCCGTTTGCGTGATGGCGATTTGGCAACTCCTGAGAACGCAAAAGGATATATCGACTCGCTTTTTAGTCCGGATCGTTATGACTTGAATCGAGTTGGACGTTATCGACTAAACCAGCGCTTCGGTCTTTCGACTGATGCTAAGGCGCTCAAACAGCGCACACTGAAGCTCGATGACCTTGTTCGTATCATCACAGAAATAGCACGTATGAATGTTGACCCGGAAGCGCGCCCTGATGATATTGACCACTTGGGTTTCCGTCGCGTGCGTTTTGTGGGCGAACTATTGCAAGCGCGCATGCGTGTCGGAATGAGTCGCATGAAACGAAATATTCAAGACCGCATGTCTACTATTGAAAGCGAAACATCATTGCCTGCGGTATTTATGAATCCTCGACCGTTTCAAGCGTCCGTTCGTGAATTCTTTACGGCGAACCAGCTATCGCAATTTATGGATCAGCAGAACATTCTTTCCGAACTTGAAAACATGCGCACACTTTCAGCGCTTGGTCCGGGAGGATTAACGCGAGAGCGCGCGGGGTTCGAAGTGCGCGATGTTCACCCGTCTCATTACGGTCGTTTGTGTCCTATACATACTCCTGAAGGTCAAAATATCGGTCTTATCTTGCGACTCGCTCTACATGCACGTACAAATGAATTTGGTGTTATCGAAACACCGTATGCACGAGTAAAAAAAGGAGTGGTTACGGATGAAATCGTATATCTGAATGCACTCGAAGAAGCCGGAGAAGTTATCGCGCATAGCGCAACGTTGCTTGATAAGAAAGGACATATCATGAACGATACCGTTGAAGTGCGTCATAACGGTGAACCTGCAATAGTACAACAAAGCGAAGTAACATTGATCGACGCTTCGTCATATCAAATGTTTTCCGTAGCTCCTTCGATGATTCCTTTTGTGGATCACGATGATGCAAACCGAGCTCTCATGGGTTCAAACATGCAGAAACAGGCGACTCCCGTTTTGATACCTGAAGCTCCTATTGTTGCTACAGGTGTTGAAGAGCACGCAGCGCGCTCGACCGGACGTCTGATTATTTCTGAAGAAGCCGGAGAGGTTACATATGTCGACGCTCGTACTGTCATAGTCAAACCAAAAGACGGCAAACCACACACATACAAATTACAAGGACTTACACAGACAAATCAAAACTCTGCTTTTTCACAACGACCGATAGTTCATATCGGTGATATTGTGAAGAAAGGTCACATACTTGCAGACGCTTCGTCATCGGATAGAGGGCAAATCGCTCTCGGTCAAAACGTACGTGTTGCATTTATGAGTTGGGGAGGGTCAAATTATGAGGACGCTATTATTATTTCCGAGCGACTCGTGGAAGACTCGAAGTTTACAACAGTTCACATAGAAGACTTTGAATGTTCCGTACGAGACACAAAGCTTGGCCCGGAAGTTACAACGCACGATATTCCAAACGTTGGTGAGCTTCGTCTTAAAAATCTTGATGAAGAGGGCGTTGTCCGTATCGGTGCGGAAGTTCATGCAGATGACATTCTCGTTGGTAAAGTAACTCCGAAAGGCGAGACACAGCTTACTCCGGAAGAGCGATTGTTGCGTTCAATTTTTGGTGATAAAGCAAAGGACGTAAAAGACACATCGCTTCGAATGGGGGGTGGTAAAAAAGGTCGTGTAATAGGTGTTCGAGTTTTCTCTCGTGAAAACGGAGATCAGCTTAAAAGCGGAATTATTAAAAAGATTGTCGTTACTGTGGCGCAAGCGCGCACGGTCTCAGTTGGAGACAAGCTTGCAGGTCGTCACGGAAACAAAGGGGTTATTTCGCGCGTATTGCCTGTTGAAGACATGCCATACGATAAAGACGGAAATCCGGTAGACGTTATTCTTACACCGCTTGGAGTTCCTTCGCGTATGAATCTTGGACAGATTTTGGAAATGCATCTAGGTCTCGCCGCTAACGCGCTTGGTTATCAAGCCGTGGTACCTCCTTTTGCAGGAGCTACTGCAGATGAGATTCGTGATGAACTTGAAAAAGCGGGTTTTGACCGATCAGGAAAGATGACGCTTTATGATGGTCACACAGGAGAGTCATTTGCACAGCCGATATCAGTTGGATATATGTATATCTTGAAACTGCACCACATGGTTGAAGACAAGATACATATGCGTTCAATCGGTCCATATTCTCTCATTACACAGCAACCTCTGGGAGGTAAAGCACAAAACGGTGGTCAGCGTTTTGGTGAAATGGAAGTCTGGGCACTTCTTGGCTACGGAGCATCTTACATGTTGCGAGAAATGCTCACGATTAAATCTGACGATATTCAAGGTCGCTCTGCAGCCTTCGATGCAATTGTGAAAGGTGAGCCAATCAGCCACACGGGGACGCCAGCTTCGTTTGCCGTACTTACTAACCAAATTCGCGGACTCGCTCTCGATGTTGAGCAGATAGAGCTCCCGAATAAAGAAGCGTAATTATTTTTCGAATATGCCTAAAACATTTCCTTCACGCAAAAAGACGTTTGCACCACGCGCAAAGTGGGACGCGCTAAAACTTTCACTTGCTTCACCTGAAACAATTCTTTCATGGTCTCGCGGTGAAGTAACAAAACCGGAAACTATAAACTACCGCACACAACGGTCTGAAAAACATGGTCTTTTTGACGAAAAGATTTTCGGTCCTGAAAAAGACTACGAATGTTATTGTGGTAAATATAAAGGTATTCGATACAAGGGTATTGTATGCGATAAGTGTGGCGTTGAGATTACGAGGAGCGTAGTTCGTCGTGAGCGCATGGGTCACATTGAGCTTGTTACTCCTGTTGCGCATATTTGGTTTTTGCGTTCCGTTCCGAGCCGTATGGCACTTATACTTGGAGTATCAGGTGCAGATCTCGAGAAAGTTATTTATTTTGCAGGATACATTGTTACTAAAGTATCCGAAAACACAAAGAAGCGTCTTTTGAGCGAGCTTGATGCTGAATATAAAAGCAAATATCAACAAGCAAAAACAGATGATGCTCGAGACTCACTTAAAGAGAGAATGGTGCAAGCACGAAGCGAAATAGACGGAGTTGTTGTCGGGCGAGTTCTTGATGAACTTGCATATCATCGATTCTCTGTAAAGTATGGCGCACTATTTGAAGCCCGTATCGGTGCAGAAGCGATTTACGATATTTTCCGAGAGTTGGATCTTTCAGAACTGCAGGAGAAACTTCAGGCTCGCTATGAAAAAGCAGGCAAGGCAGAACGTGAAAAACTCGCGAAAAGACTTTCTCTTATTTCGAGCATGATTGCTTCAGAGATACATCAAGAGTGGATGTTTCTTACACGAATTCCAGTTATACCGCCGGCGCTACGACCAATGGTTGCACTTGAAGGCGGACGACACGCAACTTCGGATGTGAACGATTTATATCGTCGTGTAATTAATCGAAACAATCGATTAAGAAAATTGCTCGATATTCATGCTCCGGAAGTTATCTTGCGTAATGAAAAGCGCATTCTACAGGAAGCTGTTGACGCACTACTTGATAATTCGATTCGTCGAGGTGGTTCTTCTGCCGGTGCAATGACCCCATCGCAGAGACGCCCTCTAAAGTCGCTTGCAGATTATCTAAAAGGTAAGCAAGGATATTTCCGACAAAATCTTCTTGGGAAACGTGTTGATTATTCGGGGCGTTCAGTTATCGTTGTTGGTCCAAATCTGGAGCTCGATGAGTGTGGTCTCCCGAAGCATATGGCACTTGAGCTTTTTAGACCATTCGTTATTGCAGGACTCTTGAAACGCGAGCTCGCTTTCAATATTCGCGGAGCCGGTCGTCTTATAGAAGACGGGGTATCGGAAGTATGGGAGATACTTGAAGAAGTCATTAAAGGTAAGCACGTGCTTCTAAACCGTGCCCCTACACTTCACCGTCAAGGTATTCAGGCTTTTCGTCCTAGACTTATTGAAGGTGATGCTATCCGCTTGCATCCTCTCGTGTGTCCCGCTTTTAACGCTGACTTCGATGGTGACCAAATGGCAGTGCACGTTCCTCTTTCAGATGAAGCCCAATGGGAGGCTGCAAACATGATGAGTGCGAATAAAAACATATTGAAGCCTGGTTCAGGTGAGATAATTGTTCTCACGCAGAAACCGCTTGATATCGTACTTGGAACATACTGGCTCACAAAAGCCGTTAAAGGTGTAAAAGGTGAAGGACAATATTTTGCATCGCCTAATGCTGCGATACTTGCGTATGAATATGGTGCAATAGATCTACGTGCGAAAATTAACGTGTTGCCTGTTTCCGGAAAAGATAAATATGCAGAGTTTGGCGAAAAGACGTTTGAAACAACAGTCGGACGGCTTTTCTTTAACACAGTTCTCCCATCGGATTATCCGTTCGTGAACGAAGCGATAACAAAAAAAGTGCTTTCGAGCATTGTAAATGATAGCTTGATTCGTTACGGAATTGATGCAATTCCGGAGATTGTGAATAAGGTTAAGCGCTTCGGTTTCGAATACGCTACGCGTTCAGGCGTGTCGTGGTCACTAGATGACGTAACCGTACCGGCTGAAAAGAAAGAAATTATTGAAGAAGCACGTAAAAAGGTTTCTCACATTAAGGGTGATTATCAAAACGGTCTTCTTTCAGAAGATGAAAGACGCCGTATGATTATTGATGTGTGGCACAACACGAAACAGAAAGTTGAAAAGGTGGTGGCAGATGAACTTGACCCGATGGGGTCTGTTGCAGATATGGTAACTTCCGGTGCTCGCGGGTCTATGGGTAACTTGACTCAGATGGCTGGTATGAAAGGACTTATTCAAAACGCCGCAGGAGCAACTATCGAGGTTCCTATCATTTCGTCAATGTCGGAAGGGTTAAATCCGGTTGAGTACTTTATGTCTACGCATGGTTCCAGAAAGGGTCTCACTGACACCGCTCTGGGTACTGCGCGCGCAGGATATTTGACTCGCCGTCTCTTTGATGTTGCTCAAGATTCTATTATCACTGAACACGATTGCGGTACAAAACGCGGAGTCTCAATCGGTCGCGTATCTTCTTCCGGTATATCCATTGACTTTGCCGGGGCTATTAAAGGACGCACCCTTGCTGAAAATATTTTAGACGAAGATGGTACTGTTATCTTTAAGAAAGGACATTTTGTTTCGTCTGAAGATGCAAAAGCAATCGCATCAGTTGATTTTGTCGATGTTGTTACAGTGCGGTCCCCGATGTCGTGCGAGACACGTTTCGGTATTTGTCAGACTTGCTACGGCATGGACTTGACGACTCAGAAACTTGTTGATTTGGGTGAAGCAGTTGGTACAATTGCCGCTCAAGCTATTGGAGAACCGGGTACACAGCTAACAATGCGTACTTTCCACGCTGGTGGTACGGCATCTGTTGGTGGTGATATTACCCAAGGACTTCCACGAGTTGAGGAGCTGTTTGAAAAACGTATACCAAAAAACTCTGCTGTGGTTTCAAAGACAGACGGTGTTGTAACTTCCATTGAAGAGCGTGGTAAAGAAAAGGCGATTATTGTAATGCCGGAAGCAGGGCAAGGCAAAAAGGACGGCTCACCGATAGAGTACCTTGCTTCATATCCGCGCGTACCGTTTATAAAAGAAGGAGATACGGTCGTGAAAGGGCAAGTTCTTACCGACGGTTCTGTAAACTTAAATGATTTGTTTACACATGCGGGGCGCTCTGCAACACAGGAATATATCATTTCTGAGATTATAAAGATTTATGAGTTGCAAGGAGCTCCGGTGTCGCGTAAACATATAGAAGTTGTTGTTAAGCAGATGTTCTCACGTGTTCGTATTATGGATGCTGGAGACTCTGAGTACTCGGTCGGTGATGTGATAGAAGGATGGGAGTTTGATCAGATTGTAGCTAAATGTGAAGCTGAAAATAAAATGCCTCCGACTGCAAAAGAGATTGTGCTTGGAATTAAAGAGTCAGCATTGTCGCGTCGTTCATTCCTTTCGGCTGCGTCATTTGAGCAGACAACGAAAATCCTTATCACTGCCGCGCTTAAGGGGTCGGTCGACCGTTTGCGCGGTTTGAAAGAGAACGTTATCTTGGGACGTTTGATTCCTGCAGGTACCGGATTTGCCGGAAGCAAGAAACATGAGGCAATCTCCGCCCTGCAGGCATCACTAAGGGAATCAGAAAAAAACGCGGACAGCGCGTAGAAAAGCATGGCGAGCCGAAATACGGTTCAAGAGATAAAAGAAAAGATTAGCATCATTGATGTGGTACAGCCGTATGTAAAGCTTGTGCGAACAGGCAAATACTGGAAAGGTCTGTCGCCATTCAACAAAGAGAAGACACCATCGTTTTTTGTTTCTCCGGAAAGAGGCACTTATCATTGTTTCTCAAGCGGGCAAGGTGGCGACATGTTTACGTTCATTGAGAAAATGGAAGGAGTGGATTTCAAAGGAGCTCTATCGATACTTGCTGAAAAAGCAGGCGTTGAAGTGAAGTATGAGAGAGGAGGCTCGAAAGATAATTCCAGAATAGACAGAATGCGCGAAGCTGTAGCTCGTGCGGAACAATTTTACGCACAGCTTCTTGTTCCGGATGGCGATGCATATGTTTATGCAAAAAAGCGTGGAATTACAGAAAAGACAATAAATGAATGGGGTATCGGATATGCTCCGGAAGGGTGGCGCAGACTGCTGGAGATGCTTACCGCAGAAAGTTTTTCAACAGATGAACTTGTAATGGCGGGACTCATTAAGGAAGCTGATGCAAAACCGGGTACGTTTTATGATCGTTTTCGCAATCGGCTGATGTTTCCGATACGCGATACGGCAGGACGTACCGTTGCGTTTACAGGTAGGGCTCTCTCTGAAGATGATCCCGCAAAGTATTTGAACTCGCCGGAGACTGATTTATTCAAAAAATCCGAGATTATTTTTGGAATGAATAAAGCAAAAGACGCAATTCGCACACGTGGGTTTGCTCTTTTGGTAGAAGGACAAATGGACGTGATACATTGTCATCAAGCCGGCTTTACAAATGCAATCGCACTTTCGGGCACGGCTCTTTCAAGTAGACATGTCGAGCTCATAAAGCGATATGCAGACAATTTGATGTTGGTGTTCGACGGCGATAAAGCGGGACTTTCTGCAACAAAGCGTTCTGCCGAGCTCGCACTTTTTGCAGGAATGCATGTGAAGGCGGTGGCACTTCCGGACGGGAAAGATCCTGCGGATTTAATCTCTGCCGATGCAAAAGAGTTTTCAACGCGTGTTGCGGAAGCAAGGTCTGTTATAGAATTTTTCCTTTCGACGCTTTCTGCGAAAGAAACGGATATGCAGAAGCTTGTGCAGTTGGTAGAAAAAAAAGTTCTTCCTCTTGTAAAAGCAGTGAAAAGTCCTCTTGAACGTGAGCATTTTGTTGGAGTTGTAGCACATGCGCTTGCTACAACAAGCGAAGCAGTGAGAGAATCTCTTTCTACAATTCCGATTACAAACGCACAAGAGACACAAGGTTCGGTAACTGCGACAAAAAGTATCGCCACAAACGCAGATGCAAAGCGCTCAACCGCAAGTGTTCGAGCAGAAGCTCTTTCCGCTATAGTTGAAAGTTATCCAGAAAACCCCCTTGCAGAGAAGATACAAAGCGAGTACTCTCGAATAATGGGTGGGGAGTCGCTTCCTGAACCATCGGAGCAGGCTATTTTTGAAGCTGGCATTTCATTTGGAGAAAATCCTACACCAGAAGATGTAGATGACCTTATCAGAGCATTCGAGCGTTCTTGGCTTGATGAGCAATACACAAAAGCACTAAACGTGCTTCGACGAGCGCAAGTGTCAAGAGATACCAAAGAGGAAACTCGTGCAGAGATTGCATGCGCAGACCTGGTAAAGCGTATTGCAGAATGTGAAAAAAATTGATATTTAAATCATGGCAACAGCAAAAAAAACAAAAAAGAATACAGAAAGTTTGAAAAAAAAGGCGAAACGCACTAGCGTGAAGAAGCCTGTTTCGAGTCGTCCACAGAAATCCGGTAAGTCCTCTGTAAAGAAAAATACAATAGCTAAAAAAACAGCTAAAAAACCGGTAAAGAAAACTTTAACAAAAACGAAAGACGCAAAAAAGACAGTAAAAAAGACAACAAAAAAACGAGTGTCTCGCGCTCATGCAAAGCGTGACTCTAAAGCAGAGTTGATTATTGTTAGAGGTCGTGAACGTGGTTATGTTACATATAGTGAAATCTTGAAAGAGTTTCCGCATATCGAAAATGACGTGACTTTTTTGGAAGGTTTATATGAGCGACTTTCTGTAGCCGGTATAGATGTTCTTGAAGGCGGGATGCTCGAAGATGATGCGGATAAATATCTTGCAACGCGCAATATTAAAGGACGAGACTCCGGAGCTTATAATTCGATACAAATTTACTTACGTGAAATAGGTCAGTATCCGCTTTTGACTGCAGCGGAAGAGCGCGAGCTTGCACAACGCATTGAGTCTGGAGACGATGAAGCGCGTAATATTTTAGCGCGTTCAAACTTGCGCCTTGTTGTATCTATTGCAAAAAAGTATGTTGGGCGTTCGCCGGATTTGACGATGCTTGACCTTATTCAAGAAGGGAACCTCGGTCTTTTTAAAGCCGTTGATAAGTTTGACTGGAAACGTGGATATAAGTTTTCTACATATGCAACATGGTGGATTCGACAAGCTATAACACGAGCACTCGCAGACCAGTCTCGCACTATTCGCATTCCTGTGCACATGGTGGAGACGATTGCAAAGTATAAACAAATTTCACGTCGTTTATCGCAGATGCTCGGACGCGATCCGCAGCCGGAAGAAGTCGCTATTGAAATGGGTGTTGAGCCGGAGAAAATATATCAGATTGAGAAGATTAATCAGGATACTCTTTCTCTCGAGAATCCCGTTGGAGACGGAGATGATGAACGGTCAACCCTCGGTGATTTCATTGCAGATGACAAATTGCCTTCGCCTGTGCAGGAATCGTCAGAGCGTATACTTTCTACACAAGTAAAAGACATTCTCGGAGACCTTTCTCCAAAAGAGCGTAAGATTTTAGAGTTGCGACATGGACTTTCTGATGGTATTTACCATACACTCGAAGAGGTTGGTAGGGAGTTTGGTGTTACTCGTGAGCGCATTCGACAGATTGAAGCGAAAGCTCTTGAGAAAATTCGTTTTCATGACAAGTCGCGACACCTGAAAAGCTACTAATATTAAATAATAAAAATCTAAATATAGAAATACACAATAATATAAATATTACGTAACATAAAAGCAAACGTAGATAATATTATTATTTCTGATTTTGAAAATGTGGAGCTTAAGCTGGCACACTCACATTTTTTGATGGATATTTGTTTCGGTGGATTGTATTTTAATTACACACAGCACACAGCGCGGGCTTCGCCCGCGCTGTGTGCTGTGTTGTTTTTGCATTCCCGATATGGGAGAGTCCGACTCTCCCATATTGTAAAAAAGATGTCAGCCACTTTTTATTCCTGTGTGGAGATTGAAAATACAAAAATTAACAAAATGGGTCCTGACCCCATTTTCGTTTTTCTATTTTTTCTTTTTAACCAATTAGCAAGGTAAATAGTAAGATTTATCTTTTACCCACAGGTCGTAGATAACCGCTTGCGCATCACGGGTGATCCGTTTATTATTGTTCATAATAAAGACTTCTTTCTTTACATTGTTTTTGCGAGGATTCCCAGTTTTAAA
>DRNP01000004.1 GCA_011322135.1 Candidatus Kaiserbacteria bacterium
AACCGCTCTTTGAGATATCAATTGAATATGTTGATGTTGCGATAATGTTCCCAAAATATGCATTGCCACATTTTGTTGTCGGTACTGTTACGTCGTACCCAAAGTAATTATTATAGAGTCTGACATTCGCATCAGATAACAAGAAACCGCTCGAATCTGTAACGGTAACCAACATTGATGTGGGTGTTGACGCATCAAGCGTAAGTGCAGATTTACGAGTATCTCCCGGAGAAAGTACATATAGTGGAGGAGAACATGCATCGATCACGTCATATCCGATAACGCCAAGTCTATATCTATCCCACTCAAAAGTAAGTGCTCGTGCTCCGGAAGCATCAGTCGTCGTTGATATATTCACTTTATAAATAGGTGTAGAACTTCCTGTCGAACCAATTGTCTTTGTACCTACAATAGTAAACGGTACGTTTGGAATCGACTCCGGTCCGGTAGTATAGTCAACAGTCCAATCTTGAACTTTTGGCACGATTGTTGTTTTTGATGTTGTAGCTATTACTCCAAGTTTTAGAGATGGATATGTGCTCGTGGAAACACCGGCGAGACTTACCGGGAAACTCGCAAACCCGTCACTGTTACCAGGCAAAGCAGAATCAGGAATTATGTTTCCCGAGCTATCGTACACTCGTACTCTAACTCCTGAGCCAGACGATACGTTTAGTCCCGCGTCTAACGATGTCCATGCATATAAATTATTTGGAGAAATTGCAGTTGAGCTTGCACTTCCTAAAAGAGCACCGCCGGATATTTGTAACGCACCCGCAACAGCATCCATACTTGATGTCGCAGAAAGTAGAGACTCGTCATTGAAAGTATCCGTAAAGCTTCCGGACTTCGGCGGAGTGTATGTACTTAATAACAAATGTGTTATTAAATCGATTGCAAACGTACCTGTCGTTGTTTTATCTTTCGCAACCGTTAAATAACCCGGTGTCGGATTTTGGTTTATGAGGTCTCGTTTATAAGTTTGCGCGGAGGAAAATCCGTCTTTTGTAACATAAACCTGATACTCGGTAGAAGTAGGAGCTCCGCCAAGAATCACTTCTCCTAAAATATTTGAAAAGGTTGTGAGGTCTATCGTAGGTGTTGTGGAAGCATTTACAATATGCACCGTAGCACCTGAAACAGGAGTGCCGACCGCATTCACAACGTGTATCAAAAGTGTCCCACCACCGTTAGTGGTCTCAATTCCTGGTGGAGCAAAATTCGAGAGCATGCTGATAACTTTTGTCTTTCCTGCAAACGGATACGAAACCGTTACTTTTGCAAGCTTGTAATCTGTAGTTACATTATTTTCATCATTCACACCTAGTCCATCCGCAGGGTCGTCTACATATTGTATGTAAGTATTAACATCGTACGTCACACCGTCTTCTGTTATCAATTTATCTTGAGGTACTGCTCCTGCAGGTATGCCCTGAATTGTCCCGAGTTCGTCGTATGAAAGACCACGCAAATACTCCATCTGAGAATCAGCGAGCGAAGAAGCCCCTGCACGTGCTTTTGCCAAATCTGATACGAGAAGAGATGCGTGAAGTATACCCATGAGCGCGAGAAAAATAATGAGCACAAGTGCTGAGCCAACAACGACATCAATAAGCGTCATCCCGCGCGCGCGAATATTCATAATTAATATAATACAACACACACGCTCACACGCACATAACATAAACAATTAGAGAAATGGAAAAATGAAAATGGGGGTCAAAATGGGGTCAGGACCCATTCTTTATTTCTTTAATACAAAATACAAAAGCACAACGCGGGCGAAGCCCGCGCTGTGCTTTTGTATTTCCGATATGGGAGAGTCCGGCTCTCCCACTTAATGCTTATGAAAAATAATAAAAGCCGCGCACTATAAAAGTGCACGGCTTGATTTTGCAATATGGTTGCTCACTATACTTTAATGAGCAACCTGTCTGTTTCGAGTAACGTGTTTTTTTTACACGCTACAAGAAACGAAACGCTTACTGCGTTAAAAGAGACATTTTCATTGATAGCAAATCCCCCCGGGAATACCTTTTCAAAACAGGCGACCCAGACCAGCGGACCAACGTCCACAAAACAGATAATCCGATAATTTGGTTCGTCATCAGACTTGGCAAAAAACTCTACAACCTCATATTCGTAGTTTATTAACTCCCGAAAAGAGAAAACGAGGTTCTTCTTTCGGAGACCTTTCAGGAGTTCTTCAAGATCTTCCTCAGCAGAGCGCGATAATAACGCTCCCGCCCATTCTGAAACAGTTGCATTCCTTGACGGGATTCCCTCAATCAAAGTTTTTCCATCTTCTACTTTTGACGAGTTCCCGTTAAAATCAAAAGTCAATCCTTCTTGTACTTGTGCCATTTTGTTACCTCCCTTGTTTTAATTTATGGCTTGTTGTTCTTTAATTTCCAAATATGTTTATAACATATAAATACCTTTCGTACAAATCATTGGTAAATGGGGTCAGGACACATTTTGTACATTACTTAACGAGGAGTCGTAAAAAAAAGAATGGGGTCTGACCCCATTAACACTAATTTTTTCAAAGATTCCATCTTATTATTTATCAATAAGAAAAAAGAAACCACCCGAACAGGCGTAATTTCCTGTTTAGATGGTTATTCCCAAACGAGCTTCCATTCCTCGGTACTGGTACCGCGACCGCGATACAATTTTGAGTCCCCTCAACCCGGTATTAATACAACAAAATTATTCTGTTCCGAATCAAAGTACCCAATCTTAACCCAGCGCTCGTGGAGATACCTTCTCTCAATATGAGTCAGCTCCTCAATCTGGCTCAGTGGTACAAATTTTTTCTTTTCCATGCTAACTCCAAAGTAGTGCACATGTAGTGCTTTTAAGAAGCAGTTACTTCTAATTAGAGCAATAACACAATATTTATATATCGTCAAAATGAGAAGTCGGATTCTATATTCAAATGTGTGCGCGCATATCTCAATTTTTAATATATAAATATATCTTTTCACGAAAGGTGCGGGCGGGCTTTGCCCGCCCGCACCTTCCTTTACTCCCAACATAAAATTGCTCCGTTTTATAATATGCTGTTATACTGAAAATATGGAAAAAGAAAATTATTCTGATTCTGAACAAAAGACACCTCCTGTATCGACGGTTACACAACAATCTTGGGGTGCTGTTCTCGCTATTTTTATTATTCTGATAATGATTGTTCTCGGGGCCGTATATGCTTGGAACAAACGTGTTGCTTCTATGAAAAGCATCATCACAAATCAACCTGCATCAGTAATCAACGCTTCTACAACCAATAGTATCTCTGTGCAAAAATAGCGAAAGATATTTATATGCATGATTGCGCTATAAAAATATGGCGCATATATAAAAACACCCGAGCGGTTTTGTGAATGGCGTGCCATTCACAAAACCGCTCGGGTGTTTTTATATTTTTCACAAAACTAAATCGCAGACGAAAGCGAATAAATCGGTGCGATTATAGCTATCGCAAATACACCGACACCGCTACCGATAAGAAGCATTAAAACCGGCTCGATAATTGTAGAGAGGTCTTTTGTGCGACGCTCTACATCTTCCTCGTAATAATCGGCAACTTGTTTGAGCATGTCTGCCACTTGTCCCGTTTCTTCTCCAACTTCAATCATGTCGGAAAACATTGTTGGATATATTTTTTCATGCTCCAGAAACGCTTCAGAAAGCTGGTCTCCTTTACGCACTCGATTTTCGGCTTCTTTTATAACAACCGCGAATGACTCCGTGCTTACAACTTCGCGCGTAATGGAAAGCGCGTCCAACATATCTACTCCCGACGAAAGAAGTGACGAGAGTGTGCGCGCAGTCCTTGCAGCGTATGTTTCCCGCATAAGTTCTCCAATGACCGGAGTTATCATAACGCCCTTAAACAAAATGCGACTACCGAATTTAGAGTGCGCAAACATCCACACCGACGTAACAAAAACCGCAACGGACATTAAAAAAAGTATCGTATGCCCTGTGAGAAAATCAGAGACGGCAACGATAACACGTGTTGCAAGCGGTAACTTGACTCCTAACTGTGTGAATGTATTTGTAAGAGTCGGCACAACGAACATAAGCATGAGCACAAAAATTATTATCATTGCAATGATAATAATGCTCGGATAAATCATCGCTCCTCGCACTTTTTTTGTAAGATTTCGAGCGCGCTCCATCTGTGTACCAACGAGAGCAAGTGCCTGCGAAAGCGTACCACTCTCTTCACCTGCATGTGACATTGCTATAAACAATTTTGGAAATACTTTTGGATACTCCGAAAGTGCTTCGTGAAATGAGGAACCTTTTTTAACCGAAAAACTAACTGCGGTAAGAATCGCTTTTAAGTTCTTGTTGCGTGTTTGTCTTTCAACCACCGAGAGACTCCTCGATAGAGTGAGCCCAGCATGCAACATTGACCCGAGATTCCTCGTCATAAGCACAACATCATCCGCAGAAATACCTG
Organism: Candidatus Kaiserbacteria bacterium; assembly: GCA_011322135.1. Lineage (GTDB taxonomy): Bacteria > Patescibacteriota > Minisyncoccia > Phycocordibacterales > Phycocordibacteraceae > C7867-001. Next base: position 4,475 of record DRNP01000004.1, read on the forward strand.
TTCCGAATTTTATATTGAGCCATGAAGGGAGTGCTAAATTACTTCCCTCTGCAATAGCAACAACAGTAGCTCCTTCTTTTTCAATTTGCTCGTATATTGCAAACCTGGAGGTCGCCTCCATTATACGTTTATCCTCTGAATTATCTTTGTTTCGAACGGTAACGTTAAACTTCATAAATATATTTAATAACTAATCAGATATTGTTCTGAGCACTTCTTCAAGTGAAGTAATCCCGCGCGCAGCTTTATATAATCCGTCTTCGAGCATTGTCAACATACCCTCTTGGCGTGCTTGTTCCTCTATTGTATCAATAGTACCTTCATGCAAAATCTTTTCTCGCACCGAAGGTGATACTGCCAAAACTTCGTGAATACCGATACGACTATGATATCCGTCTGCACATTCTGTAGATGATTTTGGTCGATAAAAAGGCAGTTGATCAAGTGTTGTACCGGGTTTAACCATTTTTTCTTCGATAAGCGAATTGAGTGCTTTATTGAAACTCTCTTCTTTTGCAATCTTATCACGCTCCTCCTTGTTTAAAGTATACTGTTCTTTTTCACTACACAGCCTGCGTACAAGACGTTGTCCAACCACTACGCGCAATGTCGAAACGAGTAAAAAAGGCTCGACACCCATGTCGACCAAACGAGGCACTGCACCCGCCGCGCTGTTTGTGTGTATTGTTGAAAGTACAAGGTGCCCGGTAAGCGCGGCATTTATAGCTAGCGAAGCTGTTTCACCATCGCGAATCTCACCAACCATAATGACATTTGGGTCTTGTCGCATAAGAGAACGCAAACCACTTGCAAATGTAAACCCTATCGTCGGGTTTACTTGTGTTTGGTTAACGCGTTTCATCTGATACTCGATAGGGTCTTCGATAGTCGAAATATTTACATCCGGTGTGTTTAAAATATCCATCACTGTGTAAAGTGTTGTCGTTTTACCGGAACCGGTCGGACCGGAAATAAGGATTATGCCTGTTGTTTTTTGTGTCGCTTTATGAATCCTCTCCATGGTTTCTCCATGAAATCCGAGCAGGTCCAGAGAAAAACCTCCTCCTGACTCGCGCAACAAACGCATAACTATTTTCTCACCATAAAAAACAGGGAGGAGAGAAACACGGAACGAAACTTTTTCTCCTTCTGTTTCCATTTTGAAACGACCGTCTTGAGGTAAACGTTTTTCATCAAGCTTTAAATTTGAAAGTACTTTGATGCGCGCAGTAATACCTGCGCTCGCTACTTTTGGAAGAGTCATAGCGTCATGGAGGATACCGTCAATGCGGTAACGAACAAGCACGGCATCCTCCATTGGCTCAATATGAATATCTGATGCGTCTTGTACTATGGCATGGCGCAAAAGAGAATCGACGATACGCACAATGGGCAAATCTTCCGCCATCTTTTTCAAATCTTCTCCTGAAGCGTCGTTCTTTCCATCTCCAACCACGTTAATTTTTCCGGCTTCAGTCGCAATAATGTCACCAAACTCTTCTTTGAGTGATTTCTGATATTGCAAAAGCGCGTGCTTCAACGATTCGTCATCGGTAAGTCGCGGAAGGATTTTTAATCCCGTCTTTTTGCGCACGGAATCTATAGCTACAAGATCTTGTGTATCAAGCATTGCAACTTCGAGCTCTTTTTTGTTTTTCTTATACGCAATAATGGAGTGCGTGCGTGCTATCGGCTCCGGTATAAGTGCCAAAATATCTTCTGAAATCTTTAAATCTTTCAAACTCACAAATGGAATGCCTAGAACATACGCTTTTATGCGACGTAGTGCGTCTTCGGATAATTGTCCTCGAGCAATTAAAACGTCCCCTATCGATTGCTTGTTTTTTTTTGCTTCTTCAGCGGCACCATCAATGTCTTTCCGAGACACCAAACCCGAATCTGTTATGAATTTTTTCAATTCGCTCTCAACAATTTGCATACGTATTTAAAGTATACCGCGCTCACGCTTCGCGCGAGCGCGGTATTAAACAAAATGCGTGGAAAACGTACTCTAAAAAAGAATAGACGCGCGGGCTTCGCCCGCGCGTCTATTCTTTTTTACTCTGTAAAAGTTTCTACTTTGTTTTATATACTTGGTCGATGATACCGTATTTTTTTGCTTCATCAGCGGTCATAAAGAAGTCGCGGTCAACATCTTTTTCTACTTTACTTAATGACTGCCCGGTATTTTTTGCCATAATTTTATTCAATCGGTCGCGTGTTGCGAGAATATGTCTTGCTGTTATTTCTATATCGGTTGCTTGACCTTCAGCTCCACCAAGTGGCTGGTGAATCATAATTTCCGCATTCGGAAGCGCAAAACGCTTACCTTTTTTACCTGCAGACAAAAGCCATGCTCCACCTGATGCTGCCATACCAACTACAACAGTAGCAACATCTGGTTTGACGTGATTCATGGTATCAATCATCGCCAAAGTTGCGGAAACGGAACCTCCCGGTGAATTGATATATAAATAAATATCTTTTTTAGGGTCTTCCGCTTCCAAAAAAAGTAACTGCGCAATAATTAGATTTGCCGTTTCGCTTTCTATTGCACCACCTAAAAAGATTACTCTTTCTTTCAAAAGGCGTGAATAAATATCGTAAGCACGCTCTCCGAATTGCGATTTCTCGACAACCATCGGAACCATAAATGATGCGCGCGGTTGATTTTTGTTTAAATCTTGCATATGTCCAGCATAATATCCGTGTTTCATCCGCATGGCAAGTATTTTCACATGTGAAGAGTTTGTCTGATGACAATTCCGAATATAAATAGTGCGAGGCGTGGGCGAAGTGAGCTTGCTCGGCAAGCTCACTTCGCCCACGCTTTTTATTAAAAAATACAGTCGCGCGAGAATAATTAAAGTGCGCGGCGCCGTCGGCGCCGCGCACTTTAATTATTCTCGCGCACTCTCCACACAAAAATCACCTACTCCGCGAGCAACGGTTTATATTCTTTTTCGTATCGCTCGATGCTTTCTTTTACAAGCTTAATGGCATCTTGCGCATTCAAAAACTCGCCCACCTTTCCGGTGTCCGGTTTTTTCATTGTCTTGTAATTCTCCCAATAATAAGTGGTCTCTCTTTTGAAATATTCTCCAAGGTCATCAACCGACTGAATATGACTAACACGCTTATCGTCTGCAAGTACCGCAATGACCTTGTCATCAACCTCACCTCCATCGATAAATTTCATAGCACCTATAATGCGTGCTTCCACTACCGCCCCCGGTACGATTGGTTCCGTAATGTTCACAATCTCTATATCAAGAGGGTCGTTATCAATATCCCATGTTAAAGGAATTGCTCCATACGTAAAAGGATACGCAAGGGACGAATATCCGACTCGGTCGAGCTTGAGCTGACCTGATTCCGTAATTAGTTCGTATTTGTTAATAGATCCCGAAGAAACTTCAACTATCGTATGTACAATTCCTTTTTCTTCGTCCGTAAACGCCGGAAGTACATGCAAAAGATTTAGCATGTATCGTGAAGGTTTTTGGTCAATGTTTGCCATATTGATTATTTAGTTACAAAAATAATTATTAAATATTCCACCGTTACACTTTGATGTCAAAGCTTAATATACCGAGCATCGAGCATTTAACTGCAACAAAGTATAACTCCACTTACTCTATTGTGATATTTATTCGTCCTCTGCGACCTTATCGCGCGACTCTTCTTCGTCAACAATAGACTCTCCCTCTTTTTCCGTAAGTTCTTCCTCTGCAGGAAGTTCCGTCTCCGCTTCTTTTGTCTTTTCCGGAATAACTTCTTCTGAAGACGTTGGTTCGACACCTTCCTCTCCGGAAGGTGCTACGGTATCCGATGCTCCTTCATCCGGAGCAATGTCCACCGACTCACCATCAGTTTGCGCAACTTCGTCACCTCCTGTTGAGACAATATCTATATTCCATCCGGTAAGCTTCGCAGCCAAACGTACGTTTTGTCCGCCGCGCCCAATTGCTAACGACTGTTGGTCTTCCGTTACGGTCACCATGGCACGATGTTCAGATGTATTGAGTTCAACCTCTATAATCGTGGCAGGTGAAAGCGCTTCTTTGATATAAGTCTCCGGGTCATCAGACCACTCGACAATATCAATACGTTCACCGCCAAGTTCACTTATCACGGTCGAGACGCGCACACCGCGCTGTCCAACGAGCGAACCAACTGGGTCAACATGCGGGTCAACGGACGCAACAGCAAGCTTTGTCCGGCTTCCGGCTTCGCGTGCGAGCGCTTTTGTCTCGATAACTCCTGAAGCAAGTTCCGGAGCTTCCATTTCAAAAAGTTTCTCTACAAACTGCGGATGTGCTCTTGAGAGTCGCAAATAAACTCCTCGGAACCCTTCATCTACACTATAAAGATACGCGCGTATGCGCTCGCCGGGACGATATCTTTCACCCGGCACTTGCTCTTCATACGGAATAAGTCCTGTTGTACGACCGAGGTCAACGTAGATTGCTCCACGCTCTACTCGCTGTACGATGCCTGAAACAATATCGTCTTTCTTATTAGCAAACTCATCTAAGATTGATACTTTTTCCGCTTCACGGATTTTTTGTATAATAACTTGTTTTGCCGTTTGCGCCGCAATACGACCAAAATCATCTTGTGGCTCAAGTGGAAAGACAAGTTCGTCGCCTACTTGTGCATCACGCTTCATGAGCTTCGCATCTTTTAGAGTGATGTGCTTTTCAGCATCGAAACGCGGTAACTCTTCTTCTTCGTCTTCGTGAGAATCATCATTTGCAACTTGCTCTGTACTGTCTTTTGCATCTTCTTCTGTTGGGAAACGTACAGTCGATTCGTCGACAATTGTTTTTATTTGCTCGAAAACTACGGTACCGCTATCAAGCTCCAATTTTGCGCGTACTATTTGTCCGCGTTTACCGTATTCTTTTTTATACGCTGTCGCCATTGCTGTCTCAATAGCGTCAATCATTGTCTCACGTGTAATTCCTCGGTCTTCAAACTCGCCGAGTACCAATTTGATAGTTTTAAGGTCAATCATAAATAAATATATTGAAATAATAGTGTACTTCTCACGCTCACTATAACAAGAAATGCCCGCAAAGCGGACATGTCAGGATTAATATATATTAGCACGGAGCTTCAAAAAAACAATCCCCTCTCCGAAAGCTACGCTTTCGAAGAGGGGGTTAAAAAAAATCACCATCCTGCACCAGAATCCAATGCCGTCTGTTCTAAACTCGGGTGCTTCGTGATAACAAGCCTTCTGGAACAGATGTCTCTCACAACACACTCCGGATTCCTCCGACGGGCATCGAAGCATCTTACTTCCTCTGTTAAAACTAAAACCAAATTGTCCAACTCACCTCTCGGTATTGCTGAAATCTCTTCTTTCAACTTACTTTTCATCTCTCGCCTCCTTTTTTAGTTTAATAAATTGCTTCTGCTCGCAAAATACCACATTTCCATATGTATTGTAAGACTTTTCAAAAGAAAACGTCGAAAATGAAAATGAGGTGGAATGGGGTCAGAACCCATTCTTTATCTCTTTAATACAAAAGCACAGCGCGGGCTTCGCCCGCGCTGTGCTTTTGTATTTCCAATATGGGAAAATGGGGTCAGGATTCATTTTGCACTTCGCCATTACGCTAATTATTTTATGTCGTGATACAATTACACCATAAATATGGGAAAAACATCAAGAAAAATAGCCGAACGCTTGCTTAAAGAAGCCGATGTAACAATAAACGGTTCAAATCCGTGGGATATGCAAGTTAAAAATGAAAAGGTTTTTGATGAAGTCTTTTCTCGCGGTTCTTTAGGTCTCGGTGAAGCATATATGGCAGGCTGGTGGGATGCGGAAAAACTCGACGAGTTTTTCTATAAAATATTAAGTGCTCATTTGGACAGAAAGCTTCTTTCTCTACTGAAATTCAAAGACATTAAAACGGCACTTTATCTTGCGAGCGCTTCACTTTTTAATTTAAGCTCGAAAAAACGCTCGTTTCAGGTTGGAAAGACACACTACGATGCCGGGAACGACCTTTTCACGCACATGCTCGACTCACGCTTAACATACACGTGCGGATATTGGAAAGATGCAGAAACACTCGACCAAGCGCAAACTGCAAAACTCGATCTTGTCTGTAAAAAAGTCGGGCTAAAGCCCGGCATGAAAATACTTGATATCGGATGTGGTTGGGGAAGTTTTGTAAAATATGCTTCGGAAAAATACGGCGTTACAGCTGTCGGTATCACCGTATCAAAAGAGCAGGCAGAGCTTGCTCGCGAAAATTGCAAAGGGCTCCCTGTTGAGATTCGTGTTGAAGACTACCGTGACACGCGCGGAACTTTTGACCGCATCATATCGCTCGGTATGTTTGAACATGTCGGGTACAAAAACTATCAAACATATATGGAAGTCGTACATAAACTTTTAAAAGACGATGGCTTGTTTTTGTTACACACGATAGGTGGTAATAAATCCGTTCATGCGACAGACCCGTGGATAAATAAATATATATTCCCAAACTCAATGCTCCCTTCAATCAAACAAATCGGCGAATCTATTGAAAAAATATTTGTGATGGAAGATTGGCATAATTTCGGCACGGATTATGACAAAACCCTGATGGCATGGTTTGAAAACTTCGAAAATAACTGGCAACATCTTTCGGAAAAGTACGATGAGAGATTTTATCGTATGTGGAAATATTACTTACTTTCATGCGCAGGGCTTTTTCGCGCACGCGAAGCACAACTCTGGCAAATTGTTCTCTCCAAAACCGGCGTCAAGGGCGGATACTCGAGTATCCGATAAAGTGTGCAGGTAATAAAAAAGTTATCGTTGTTATAAATTACGAATAGCAATACTAAAAATACAGCGCGGGCGAAGCCTGCGCTGTATTTTTAGTATTTCCGATACGATAAATGGGGACAGTCACGATTTTCCGGAGAAAAAGGTGTCAGGAACCTTTTTATAGAGTTTTTCTTTGACCCACCAAAGACTCGATGCTTAATATCGAGTCTTTCTTTTTTTAGATTTTGATTGGACTGTGGATAAATCGTACTTGCAAAGTACAGAATATCGGATATTATGTATTTATGAGCATAATTAGAGATGTAACAGTAAAGGCACTCAAATACTTAGATATTGAAAGCATATTGATTTTTGTTGGCGCTAGGCAATCTGGCAAAACAACAATATTGAAACAAATTCAATCAAAACTAGAAGCTTCCAAGGAAACTTGTTTTTTTCTGAACTTAGAAGACCCCGAATACCTTGGTTTATTAAACGAGCATCCGAGAAATTTGTTGAAAATATTTTCTTTTGATCTTTCAAGAGATAAAAAGTATTTTGTTTTTGTTGATGAAATACAATACTTAAAAGACCCCTCTAATTTTTTAAAGTTTATTTTTGACGAATATAAAGAAAAAATAAAATTGATTGTTTCTGGGTCCAGTGCTTTTTATATTGACAAAAAATTTAAAGACTCACTTGCTGGGAGAAAAAAGATTTTTAATGTTCACACCCTTTCTTTCAGAGAATTCTTAAGATTTAAAAAAGAAGATATTCTGTCTCAAAAAAGTTTTAAAGAAATTAGTTTGGAAGAAGAAAATAAAATTGATTTGTATTATCGGGAATTTATTGTTTATGGCGGTTACCCTCGTGTTGTTTTATCACCCGTTGAAGAAAAAGAAAATATTATAAAAGAATTAGCTTATTCCTATATTAAAAAAGATATCTATGAAGCAGGAATAAAAAAAGAAGATGTTTTCTACAAATTATTCAAAATATTATCTGATCAAGTTGGTAATCTGGTAAATACGTCAGAACTCGCTAATACTTTGAATGTTTCAAAAACAGCAATTAATAATTATTTGGAAACAATGAGGAAATCTTTTCATATTGCATTAATTTCTCCTTTTTCGAAAAATTTGAGAAAAGAAATCAGTAAGATGCCAAAAGTATTTTTTTATGACTTAGGTTTGAGAAACTTCTTTTTTGGAAGTTTTGAAAGTTTTGAGACAAGAGATGATAAAGGAAGATTACTCGAAAATGCCGTTTTTAGACAATTAATTGAAAAACATGAAAATGATCAAATAAAATTTTGGAGAACCTCTGCTCAAAATGAGGTTGATTTTGTGGTGGATGAAAAAAAAGCTTACGAAGTAAAGGTAAATATTAATCAATTTAAGAAAAGTAAATACAAGAGTTTTTTAGAAAGTTACCCGGATATTGATTTTTCTTTGATTTCTTTTAATTCAAAAGATGTTGTAAAAGAAGATTTCGCAATTAGAAATGTTTGGGAAATTTAATGGAATACTTTCTAATAGAAAAGAATAAGGTGTGGGAAAAATGGGAAAAGGTGCCGGCAACATTTTAAAGTGAGCGAGGTTAACCTCACTCAATCGGATATTTTGGTGCGATACAAAACCGGCGCGAGATTGCTTCGCAATCTCGCGCCGGTTTTGCATAAAAAAACACTCCCACCACTTAATGCTTAGCTCCCTCTCCAAAATAATCAAAAAGTTATCCACAGCATTACACTACGACATTAGCGCATACGCAATGTATTTGTAATACAATAAGTTTATTATTCTCAATACTTTTTAAAAATCATTTATGCCACGTAAAATCATCGCTCAAATAGCTATTTTAGCCTCTGTATTCTTTCTCTCTATCGGGTTGCAAGGCTTCGCAGCGTTTAGACAGCCAACACAAGCACCTCCATATGGAAATGCATCAGCTCCTATAAACATTGGCAGTACCGCCCAAACTAAGACAGGATCGCTCACTGTTGGCGATACACATCTTAACTACTGGGGATATGGTGTCTTGACATCACAACCTATTCATACCGGATCATCTGTAGCAGCAGGAAATACATATCTTAACTACTGGGGATATGGTGTCTTGACATCACAACCTATTTCTTCCGATAGCTACATACGAACTCATAGTTCTGTAAGGTCTCCATATTACTGTAACGAAGCTGGAACTGTTTGTAAATCTGCGAATGCTTTGGTAAGTGGAAGTGGAGGAGGGTCAATTTCTTGCACATGGGGTGGTACTAGAGTTGTCCCCGGAAATATGTATGGGTGTTATGACGACCTTTATGTAACTTGTTCTGGTGGAAAAGTTACTCATATGCATTTCGGCTGTTAATTTTTCTAATTAAACAGAATCACCGATTACCGATGATTCTGTTTTTTTGATTTCAATTATATATTGATATCTAGTTAATGGATTAAATGGGGGGGTAGGACCCATTCACACAGCGCGGGCGAAGCCCGCGCTGTGTTTTAGGGTTGTGTACTGTTTTCTTATATCACGGCACTGACAAATAAATGGTATAAATGGGAATAAATGGGGACAGTCACGATTTTCCACGCGCTGTGTTTTGGTATTAAGTGCCGTTTTATGTACCACAAATATAGCTGTTTTCTGATATCACGGCACGCATAAATGGGGACAGTCACGATTTTCGAAATAGGGTAAATGGGGACAGTCACGATTTTCCAAAGATAAAAAAGGGGGTCAGTCACCTTTTATTCCAGTCACGATTCCCCACGGTTAGAGGAGTATTGCGTTGTATTTTGTTTTTGTCGTTCAGCGTTGCACGTGCTAAAGTGCCCACACCGTTACAAAGTAGCGATTTCGTACTTTATTCCACTATAATCAGTGTCATAAAATATCCGCGTATGCTAAAAACTCGCAGATATACCGAGCGAATACTTTAATACGATTTTCAAATTATGTCTTTAAAATTCCTTTTTACCTTACTGGCAATTTCAGGAGCGGCAGGTATCGCACTGGGCTATGTTCTGCGTTGGCTCATTGCCCTCAGTCAGCGTGGGTCACTTGAACTTGATATAAAACAAAAAATGCTCGAGGCAAAAGAGCGCGCCGGAAGTATTCTCGCAGATGCGGAAAAGCACGGAGACGCTCTGGCAAGAAAACGTTTGGAAAAAGTACACGAGCACGAAGAAAAATTAGAGAAATTTGCTTTGCGCCTTTCAAAAAAAGAAGAGTTTTTGGACGAGCGTGAGCGGAGCAACGCTCTGGAGGCGGAATCACTACGCCATCGTGAAAACGAAGTCTCTCGTTTGGAAAAAGAGTCCGAAGCACTCATGGAGAAACGCCGACTCGAGCTCGAGCGGGTATCGCATCTTTCACAATCATCTGCACGCGAAGAGCTTTTAAAAGATATCGAGAGCTCACAAGAAACCGCACTACTTGGAAGACTGCAAAAACTCGAAGCGCACGGGCGCGAGAGGTTTGAAGAAGTTGCACGCAATATATTGATATCTACCATTCACCGCCTGGGAAATACTGTTAATTCCGAGGTCATGTCCCTCTCAATCCCCATTCCGTCTGATGAAGTGAAAGGAAAGATCATCGGAAAAGAAGGGCGAAACATTAAAGTGTTTGAGCGAGTTACCGGAGTCGATGTTATCGTGGACGACGCACCTGACCGCATCACTTTATCTTCTTTTGACCCATTACGTCGCCACATAGCAAAGCTCGCACTTGAACAACTCATAATTGACGGGCGCATTCAACCGACAAAAATAGAAGAAACCGTTGCCCGCGTCAAAAAAGAAGTTGTGGAAACAATAAAGCAAAAAGGTTCTGAAGCATCATATGAAGCCGGAGTCGTTGGGCTTGACCCAAAGCTCATTACACTTCTTGGCAGACTTTATTTCCGCACAAGCTACGGTCAAAACGTACTGCAACACTCTGTTGAAATGGCGCACTTAGCCGGCATGCTTGCCGAAGAGCTCGGAGCAGACCCTGCAGTGGCACGCGCAGGAGCGCTTTTACATGACATTGGCAAAGCAGTAGACCACGAAGTTCAAGGTACTCACGTGGAAATAGGAAAACGCATACTCGAGCGTTTCGGTATTGACAAAAAAATTATTTTAGCGATGCAAGCACACCATGACGAATATCCGTACGAAACGCCCGAATCAATTATCGTGCAAGTTGCAGATGCTATTTCCGGAAGCAGACCGGGAGCAAGGCGTGATTCTGTCGAGAAATATCTTGAACGACTTGGCGAGCTCGAACATCTTGCCATGAGTTTCCCCGGAGTTGAAAAAGTATACGCGGTACAAGCAGGACGTGAAATCCGCATATTTGTAAATCCCGGCAAAGTCTCCGATCTGACAATGCATAAAATGGCACGTGATATTGCAAACCGTATTCAAGAAGAATTAAAATATCCGGGAGAAATTAAAGTAAACATAATACGCGAAAATCGCGTTGTGGAGTTTGCGCGATAAAATAAACCCGAGTACTCTAAACTGCTGAAAATGCCTTATTTTACAGTGTTTTTTAGCAAAATTATATATGGAAAATACGGTTGGTTAAATATGCTTGTCGAGTAAGTGGGTTTATGAGACGTGGGCGGGCGAAGCCCGCCCACGTCTCATTTTATTTTATCCCGTCCTGTGTTTGGCTTCATGTCTTTAGACATGCATATACGATTATCCGGATTTCAATTCTTCATGGAAACACATTTGTTTCAGATGTCAAAAAATTACGCTATCCACTTCTCACTTTTGCAACACTTGCAAGGAAACGCTGTATTTCCTATACTTTTGGACATACCCCTCAGAAGCGGATTGCCCGCTCTTATGAGGTATTAGCCATATCAGATTCCTATGAATAAAGCGGATATTATAGAAAAAGTTCACGAAGTACTTGGTTCTACAAAAGCAGACGCAGACCGCGCTGTTGAAAGTGTGATTACTTCAATTACAAACTCACTTAAAGAAGGTGAGGAAGTGTCTATCGCAGGACTCGGCATCTTTTCTGCAAAGGTTCGCCCTGCACGTATGGGACGAAACCCGCGCACAGGTGAAGCTGTCCAGATTCAGGCCATGCGAGTACCGAAGTTTCGTGCAGCAAAAGCACTAAAGGACGCAGTACGATAAACACGTTCTTGTGCATATTCAAAAAGTGTGACGAGCCGTCGGCTCGTCACACTTTTTGAATTTATTTTAAATAACGCCTTTTTTGATTCACTAATTTTTCAGGCAAATAACTTTCCGTATCATATTTTTCGTATCCTTTTCCATACTCGAGATTCTCCATAAGCTTCGTTGTTGCGTTTCGTATCTTTTTCGGTATCGGTAGATTACCAAACTTTTTTACATCTTCTTGTGCTAAACGGAAAGCATCGTACGCTGAGCGATTTTTCTTGCTCTCAGAGAGATATACGACACCGTGTGCAAGATTTATCGAACATTCCGGATATCCTATAGTCTCACACGCACGAAACACCGCATTTGCCACCACAAGAGCCGTTGGTTGAACAATTCCAATATCCTCACTTGCAAATATCACCATGCGCCTTGCAATAAAAAGAGGGTCTTCTCCGGCGTTAACCATACGTGCAAGATAATAAAGTGCAGAATCAGATTGCCCTGCGCGCATACTTTTAATAAAAGCACTTATAGTGTCGTAGTGTTCATCGCCAAGCTTGTCATAACGTAAGTTCGGAGAATTAAGTGTTTCTTCGAGCGCTTTTATGTTTACATCGCCATAAAGAGACTGTGTGCTATCAATAATTCCAAGCGCTTTGCGTGCATCTCCGTCTGCATATCTTACAATCCATTCCACAGCATCTTTATCGAGAGGGATTTTTGCACGTAAAAGTATTTCTTTCAAAGAGTCCTCGGAAAGAGATTCAAATGTAAACACACGGCAACGTGATAAAAGCGCGGGAATAATTTCAAAAGAAGGATTTTCCGTAGTTGCTCCGATTAGTGTGATTTCCCCATTTTCAACAAACGGTAAAAGAAAATCTTGTTGTGCTTTATTAAAACGATGTATTTCGTCCAGAAGAAGCACTTTGTTTACAAGTTTGGTATCGCTATCGATAATTTTTCGAATATCTCCTTTCCCGGAAGAAACAGCGGAAAGTTCAAAAAGCTCAGCTTTTAGAGCTCGCGCATAAATACGTGCGATTGTCGTCTTCCCTGTTCCCGGTGGTCCCCAAAGAATAAACGAAAAGTTGTGCTTCTTTTCAATAGCCACACGAAGAGTTTTACCTTTACCGACAAGATTTTTCTGACCCACGAACTCATCGAGTGATTTTGGTCGTATGCGCGAAGCGAGAGGTTTCATATTTAATATATTACACCCCGTACTAAATATATATAAAAACCTTGCCGAATAAACTTGCGTTGGTTATATGGCTCTTTGTGTTAAGACGCGGGCGGGCTTCGCCCGCCCGCGTCTTAACAGCGGTGAGTGATGTTAAACCTCACTCACTTCATAAATACGAAATACGTTCGCGAGTGTTTGTAAACAGGTGTTTATAAAAATGCACGAGCACAAAAATAACGAAGCAAACACATACGTGTTTGCTTCGTTATTTTTGTGCGGGATAGGAGAATCGGACTCCTGCTCTCAGTTTGGAAAACTGATGTTCTACCATTAAACTAATCCCGCAAATATAACAAGATGATATTGCATATCCTCGAAACTGTAAACTTTCACTTTTGAGGATGTTCACAGCATAGCAAATACCGAGCGTCTCGGGTAGCATGAGTATATGAAATCATTTGGAATCTTGTGGTTGGTTATTTTGGCGTCCATTGCCGGCTTGTGGCTGTCAAACACAAAACCATTCGCAATTCAAAAAGACTTACCCGCTTCAAAGATAACTCTTGCCACGACCACAAAGCAAACATCTTTCATAAAATCTCCTGAAAAAACGCGCAAAGCGTTTATACAAACGCAAAAAAGTGTCAGTACGACTTCAAAAGCTAAAACATCGCCCGAAACGAAATCTACCACACCAAAACGAAATACCTACATTCCTGAAAAGGACCTACCGCAAGACTCACAAAAAACAAACGAAACACAGACGCTCATATCAACTCAAGCGCAATTGTCTGCAAGCGCTATAAAGTTACGTTCCGCACTTGTAAATATTATATGTACCACACCTGCCGGAGGAAGGATTCGCTCTATCTCGGGAAGCGGTATCGTAGTTGGATCGCGTGGAGTAATTCTGACAAACGCACATATAGGTCAATACTTCCTATTACACGACTACCCCAGCAAGGGTAATACCGTATGCAATATACGAACAGGAAGCCCTGCAAGAAATACTTATTCGGCAAAATTAATGTTTATATCTCCATCGTGGATGGATGCTAATCCCGGCACTCTCACACAATATGCTCCAACAGGTACCGGAAAATACGACATTGCATTTCTTCTTATTACAAAAAGTCTCACGGACAAACCGCTACCTAAAACATTTTCTTTCATACCGCTCGCAAAACAAGCTCCAAAAAAAGACGATGACGTCGTAATAGGGTCGTATGCCGCGCAATTTTTAACTACAAACCAAATTAATTATTCGCTCTACCCCACTATCACATACGGAAATGTAAAAAACATTTTCACATTTGATACAAATACCGTCGATGTTATTTCTCTCGGAGGGAGCGCTGCCGCTCAAGAAGGATCTTCCGGAGGCGGTATCATAAATGCAAACTGCATGCTCACGGGAATAATCACAACAAGTACTACAAAAGGCGACACGGATACTCGCGATTTACATGCTATTACCGCAACATATGTGCGCAGAGATTATAAAAAGGAAACAAATTACTCTATTGATGACGCATTAAACAATCCGCAAACGACAACTGATATGTTTTCATCGGAAGCTTCGGCTCTATCGGCAATTCTTGTGAAAAAACTCACTCAAACACCCTAGGATTCTTGCGATGCGATATAAATTGTACGAGTAGGATATGCGAACTCGATTTTTTCATGCGCAAAAAGCTCCATGAGTGCCAGATTTAGCTCTTGTTGTTTATCCATGTACTCGTTGTAGTCACCGGAATGCACATAATACACAAGATCAAAATCGAGCGATGACGCTCCGAAACCGGAAAAATGTACTCGGTCTAAACGAATGTCCTTTATATCTGCAAGCAATCCTTTTATCTTTTCCGGTAAACCTGCAACGATTTTACGCGGTGTCTCATATAAAATACCGAAAGTCATTTCTACACGACGCTCTTTCATTGTGTGGAAGTTTTGAATGCGTGTAGATGTTAACTCTTGATTTGAAATGACCAACTCCTCGCCTTGCAATGCTCGCAATCGAGTTGTTTTTATACCTATTCGCTCTACTGTGCCCATTTGGTTTCCTACTATTATGAAATCTCCAACTGTAAACGGTTTATCAAAATATATTGCGAACGAACTGAAAAGGTCTGTGAGTATATTTTGAAGTGCAAATGCTATCGCGACACCGCCAATGCCGAGACCGGCGACAAGAGATGTGATATTTATACCCAAGTTTGATAGTACAAGCAGAATTGCAACAACCCACAGAGATGCTTTTATAAAAGTACCTATTAGGTGCTTCGCGACAACTTCTTCTTTTTTCCCACGCTTCCCTTGCTCTAAAAGAGTATCTATCGCTAAGCTGGAAGCTCGAAGTGCATACCACAACACGAGCGCAAGCAGTATTACATTTAGTATTGTCCTCGCGATTTGAGGTAACGCCAATGTCTGAAATCCTACATAAAATGCCAGGTACCAATAAAATGACGGGTGGATACTTTGCACCATCGCCATAACGACATCATCAATTTTTGTTTTTGTTTTTTTTGAAAAAGCTTCAAGCCGAACGATTACTCGCTTTTGTATAAAAGAAAAGATAAACGCCGAAATAATTGTAACCAAGATGGCTATTGCAACCGGCTCGAGATATGTGGTCAATATTGTATCTATATTTGGAAACGCAAACATTTATAATTAGGATAAGTCATTAATAATTGCAAAACACGCGAGCGCGCCCGCAAGTATTCGGCGCTCGGTCGGGGTGCCGAGACTCGAACTCGAGCTACATCCTCCCAAAGGATGCGTGCTACCGCTACACCACACCCCGACCGAGCGTCGAATACTTCACACAAGTTTCGACATATTCTATCCTATCAGACAATGTGCGGAATGTATCGTACTCGCGCAACTCCGTCATTACGACGTAACCATACCACCACGCCGTCAACTTGCCACTCCCCTCTCCATTTTTTTTCAGCGAGATACCACTCTCCTGTTCGTACGACCCTTCGTATCTTTGTCGGATTCAATTTATCTGTCGGATCAAAATTATCTCCTGTGTCAAAACGCAACGGAAATTCATCGCATACCGTACTTTTTACTTCTATCACATGCACGACATTTTCTTTTTGAGCAACAATATCCAGCTCGCCTGTTTTATGCGCAATGTTTCTATCGATGACACGAAACTTATGTCGTCGTAGATATTCTGCGGCAGCTCTTTCACCGACATGTCCTATCTTTTTGCACGATGCATGCGATAAATTCACAAAAACATTATACCATTGACCTAGAAAAATACGATATGTTTAAACGTTTTTTAATGAACATTTCTATTGGTCTTTTATTTTTTAGTGTCTTTTATCCACACAATCCACAGGTTTTTCCACTGTTGTCTTTCAGACTTCCTGTCATTTATAAAATAACCTTGTTTTTAACCGTTTTAATCGCAATTTAAAGAACTTTTTGTTTTTTGTGTTAATAACACAGATGCTAAAAGCAATTTACGTCTATAAACGCGCAACGCGATTTAATGTACTTGTCATTGTGTGATATGTGCGATTTCAATCAATACGACAAACACAGTCGCCAACACATCCGTGTTTGTCTCGTTGTTTTTGTGCGGATAGGGAGAATCGAACTCCCGACTCGTCCTTGGCAAGGACACGTTTTACCACTAAACCATATCCGCATCAACTAAATGAACGCTGTAATAATCTCATATTCTCAATCATCAAGCAAACTGTTGTACCCCAGGTTCAAGGATTAGTTGCAACCACACGCATTATTGAGTGAGGTTTAACCTCACTCAATAAATCTCTATAGCTTTAAACAATCAAAAAGCCACGAAATTTTCCGAAGGAAAATTTCGTGGCTAGAGTTTTTTTTAGACGAACATCACAGTAACCATTGCGATACAATATACCACTGAAAAAATTCTGAAACTGAGAACCTTTTCTTCAGTAACAGCATCAGTAGTAGCAATGTCGATGATGACGGTAACTTCGCATACCGAGATGAAGGCAACAGCGGCACTGACGACAATGGCAGCAGCAACAGCGGCACTGACGACAATGGCAGCAGCAAAAAGAGTGATAATAGGTACAATAATAGCAATGATTGCAACTACTTCCGTAGCGAATTTTTTATCATTAAAGCCATATCGCCACACTCTATAGTTAGAATAGATCATCGCAACCAACCCCACCAAAGCAAAAGCCACGTACCAAGCGAATTTTGGTTCGCTTTTTTTAGTAGTGTCTTTATTGAGATAAACAAAACATCCTTGCCCACCTTTTTCAGGATCAAAAACAACAACCTTTTGTTGTTTTTTAATAATTCTGTAGTGAAAGAAATCCCAAAAAGATTTCAATGGGTGCCTTTCATTTTCAACAATAAACATCTTCCCGAAAGGAATTTCCTCTCCAGGGTTTTTCATTGCCTCTCGCTCTTCTGCCGTTAGAGGTTTCAAGACCTCCGGTCTCTCCACCTGTTTCAACAATCCCTGTCCATTTTTCATCCACTCTGTGCCAGCATTACAAATGCTGACAATAGCAAAATATGAAAACAAACAAGTCGCCAATAACGTTAAAAACAATACTGACCTTTTCATTATCTCCCTCCCTATATTTTTATTTTTAATTCAAGATACAAACCTGCAGTAAGTATATAACAGAAATCAAACAAAGTCAAGAATAATTAAAAGTGAGTGAGGTTAAACCTCACTCACTTTTAATTATCGGATATGACAATACTGTTGCATCTGCTAATTATGCGCCATTCGTATTGCACACTCATTCCCAAA
Source organism: Candidatus Kaiserbacteria bacterium (assembly GCA_011322135.1). Lineage (GTDB taxonomy): Bacteria > Patescibacteriota > Minisyncoccia > Phycocordibacterales > Phycocordibacteraceae > C7867-001. The sequence continues at coordinate 22,363 of DRNP01000004.1, forward strand.
TATTGTGCGACACTGTGCGCTATACTAAAGCGATGAAGGCAAACGAAGCGAAGCAACAATTTCTTGAATATATCGAAATAGAACGTGGACGTGCTGTAAAAACAGTAGAAAATTATGACCGCTACCTTACACGCTACTTCGCGCACGCAAACATACACTTCGTAAAAGACATAAACGAAACCAACATACGCGAATTTCGTCTTTGGTTAAACCGCCAACCGGGAACGCACGGAGCAATGAAACGCCGTACACAAAATTATTATTTAATAGCACTCCGTGCTTTTCTAAAGTTTTTACGCAAGCGAGGCATCAATAGTATTCCACCGGAAAGTATAGAGCTTGCGAAAGTTCCCGAGAGGTCTCTCGATATGATAACGTCTGCAGAGCTAAAACGTTTACTAAACTCGGCAAACGGACCGGACGAAAAATCTCTCCGTGACAGAGCGATATTTGAGCTTTTGTTTTCAACGGGGTTGCGTGTTTCTGAACTTTGCTCGCTAAATAATGACATAGACCTTTCTCTTGACGAATTTTCAATACGTGGGAAAGGAGACAAAGTGCGTGTTGTTTTTCTTTCTGAAACGGCGAAGCGTGCCGTTGCACGATATATAAAAGCTCGCAAGGACATGGAGGACGCTCTTTTTGTGAACGTCTCTAAAGGACATTCCAATTCGTCACGTCTCACACCACGGTCAATCGAGCGCATCATTAAACATTACGCAGTCAAAGCCGGTATAACAAAGAAAGTCACCCCACATGTTTTGCGCCACTCTTTTGCCACAGATCTTCTTTCAAATGGGGCTGACATACGCAGTGTTCAAGCTCTTTTAGGGCATGCAAATATTGCCACAACACAAATCTACACACACGTTACAGATGCGCACCTGCGTGAAGTACACAAAAAATTTCACAGTAACGGGCTATAGCAAATTTATATTTCTGATATAGTGCATATATGCGTATCGCCTCTTGGAATGTAAACGGTTTGCGTGCTGTAATAAGAAAAAATAACTGGCAACCCTTTTTAAAGAAAATACATCCTGACATTTTTTGTCTGCAGGAAACTAAAGCTTCGCCGGAACAGCTCTCCGATGAAGCATTGTCACCAGCCGGTTATTCCGCTTTTTTTGCTTCAAGCAAAATAAAAAAAGGATACAGTGGTGTTGCATTGTATTCTAAAATCGAACCGTTAAATGTAAGGTACGGATTTGGTATTAAAGAATTTGATATCGAAGGACGTACCATTTCAGCTGAATACAATGACTTTTGGCTCATTAATTCTTATTTTCCAAATGGTGGGCAGGGTCCTGCAAGACTGGATTATAAGCTTCGTTTTTATGATGCTTTCCTTGATTTTATAGAAAATCTACATGCTAAAAAACCGGTTATATTTTGCGGTGATGTAAATACAGCTCACGAAGAGATTGATCTTTCAAGACCGGAAGAAAATGCCAAATCTTCAGGATTCCTTCCGCAAGAGCGTGCGTGGATTGACGAAGTTTTAAACAACGGATACGTGGATACGTTCCGCCATCTACACCCACGCCAATCAAACGCATATTCCTACTGGGACATGCAAACACACGCTCGCGATAGAAACGTTGGGTGGAGGTTGGATTATTTTTTTGTTTCGCAAGAGCTTTCACCGCGTATAAAGAAATCTGAAATCCACACTGATATATATGGTTCTGATCACTGCCCTGTTTCTGTCACGCTCTAAAGGACAAGTTATCCACAGGCATGTCCTTTACTCTGTCCTATACAGCGGTATTATAAATATCGGAAGGAGTTCTTTGTGAGCACTTTCCGTAAGTAGTTCTTTCCAAGAGAAGAAATGCAGATGCGGAACAGTTTCAGTCCAACGACGGGGCGAATCCCCCATTATGTACCATAAAGGGTCTGCAATAGTTCCACGTGTAACATATTCTCTTAAAAAATATATAAAAGTCGCCACCTCCAGGCGTGCCATCCAAAAAGCCCCAAGCTATTACTAAATATCGGCACGCCAACAGGCGGCTTTTTTATTTACACATTTTATTTATATACAACACTTCGCAGCATAAACAGTACCTTTTATACTTATATACACAACTATCGTAACCTAAAGATACTGTTTTGATCTTAATAAAAAATCGTGCAACAGCGTTATCCATGTTTCACGTGAAAGAACGGTTTATAAAAATCTGAGTTAAAGAAAGAAACGGGTTGCTGTTTTTGTTATAGAACGGCTTTGTTAACACTTGTTTTTAATAAAAGTTACGTATTATAAAAACGGCAAAATGTGGAAAATAGTCTCACGTCCTAGATTCAAGAAATAGTTGCAAGGCCTAAGCAGTATGAACCAAAACAAAATGGGTCCTGGACCCATTAACATTAACCATAACTACATACTAGACAATGCTTTTTTATATAATTATGTTTATTCATTCCTTAATGGGGCTAAAAACAAGAGAAATCCAGTGTATTACTGGGTTTTTTTGATTTTGCCGACAACACTAAATGCTACTTAACTCATTTTGATAAAAAGTCGTGCAACATCGTTATTCATGTTCCACGTGAAAGAATTATTTGTAAAAAATCTTAGACTTTATTACACATGTAATATCTTGTAACTCAATAAATTTGATATTTTATATAGCTTTTACATGACAAAACCAATGTTGCACGTGAAAACTACATCTTTGACACACTCCTCGACAAAAAACCTATTGATACAGCAAATATCCACGACAGTTGTTCCACGTGAAAGAATTATTTGTTTGTAAAACAGCTTATTTAGATTGTTCCACGTGAAAAGTCTACCGAACGTGGTGCTTTTGCATGATTTTACCAACCTCTATTTGCTCAACATCATCTTGTTTTTGCTTTCCCAATTTACCTAAAGCACTTAATTCTTCATCCGATAGGTCTAAAAGCTCTTCTGAACGCTTATCCAAATACTCTTCTGTATTCTTTTTAGGGTCTTCCAGCACTTCTTCTAATAGAGCATGCAAAGTCCACCCGATGCGTGGACCTGGTTCCACGTGGAACTTTTCCATTAGATGCCGACCGCCTGTTTTTAGCATAGAGACAGAAATAGGGTCACGTAATGCTTGTTCAACCATTGCTTTGTACTTTCTAAACCGAAAAGGTTGTTCTTTTGGGCGTCCTGTGCCAACTCTATCGCAAATACGCAAATTAAGCAGATCCCATATATTTTCCTCACCAACGTTACTAATCATTCTCCTAACAGCTGAAAGGGTGATTTTGTCCGGATCAGAAAAAAACATGTGCCAACGAACGAGTTTTGTTACGCGATTAATGGTTTCACGTGAAAACTTCAGATCTGATAATACTTTTTTTATGATTCGTGCACTTACAACTTCATGACCATGGAAAGTCCAGTCTTTTTTTTCATCAGACCAACGTCTAGAATCTGTTTTCCCTATATCGTGGAAAAGGGCAGACAATCGAATATCTAAATCCCATTTTTTATCTGCCGAATGCTGTACCGCACGTAACACGTGTTCAAAAACATCAAAAGAGTGCGCCTGGTTTTGATCTATACCTACTGCACGCGCAAGATCCGGAATAATATATTCAAGAAGTCCCAGACGTTCTGCAAGAGCCAATCCTATAAGAGGACGGTCAGACATAATAATCCGTATAAACTCATCCCGAATACGCTCTTTTGATATATGTTTGAGATTGGATGCTTTTTTCTGAATTGCCGTAGCAGTATTCGTATCAATAGCAAAGTCGAGTTCAGCAACAAAACGTATCGCTCTCATTAGCCGAAGAGCGTCTTCTTCAAAACGTTCCTCCGGGTCACCGACAGTTGCAATAACTTTTTCTAGGACAGCATCTTGTCCTTTATACGGGTCTACTATTTGTCCTTTAGAATCTTCAAATGCAATGGCGTTTATAGTGAAGTCGCGCCTGGCAAGATCTTCTTCTAAAGAATCTCCAAAAGTTACAGAATCTGGGCGACGTTTATCCCCGTAGCTTGATTCTGTGCGATATGGTGTAACTTCTACAATTTTTAACGTGTCATCATCTGTTTCATTTACAATACCGACGGTGCCGAAATCATTTGTATAAAAGGTTTCCGAAAACAATGATTGTATGTCGTCAGGTTTTGCATTCGTGGTGATATCCCAATCTTTTGGTTTCCTTTTTAGTAATAAATCTCGAACGCAACCACCGACAAGATATACTTCAAAACCGGCTTCACGTATCTTTTTTGTTATTAAAGATATTTCACGTGGAACATTATGCATCATGCATGTATAGTAATACCCCTATGGCGTTTTTCCTAGAGGGGAAGTAGTATTAGGAAGTTATGCCCCGGTGGTGAAATGGATATCACGACTGACTTCGGATCAGTTGTTCCGGGTTCGAGTCCTGGCCGGGGCACCAGAATCTGACTTTTTGATTTTTGTGCGAGACTTTTCAAATAAGGAAGAATAAGAAATCGGCACAGACCACTTTGTGTCGGCGCTGATGCGTTGCACGAGTGCTCAATTTCAAGTTTTTTTGATGAAATGCGTTCGAAAGATGGACTTTATACCGTATTCTTCTTAATTTTGGATGGTGGAGCTATTATAAACAACATGGCTATTTAAAATATAGTTATTCATTTTTCTTCTTTAATAACTCTGGGTACTCAATCGCCATCTGGGTAAATTTATCCATTTCGTAAATCTCATTTATCTCTATTCGGTGAATAATATCTTTAAATTTATTTTTCATTTCTCGTATAAGATCACGCAATTCTTTTCTACTTTCAATCTCAATATCTAAGAGAAGTTCCCAAGTTCCCATTCCTTTTACATAATTTATTATATTTGGATGTGAAGAGCAAAAATTATATAAATCATCGATCTTTTTTTTATCAAAATGAATTATTTTAAAACAAACACGATAAAGGAGTAACCCCAGTTTTTGATAATCAATGGTGAAAGTAATTTTGGTAATTACTTTGTCTCTTTCTAGTCGATTAAAATGTTTATGCACCAAACCCACCGAAACATCTAGAATTTCTGCTATTTTTGTAAATTCCATTCGCCCATCAACAAGAAGTATAGAGATTATTTTTCTATCAATTTCTGAGAGTTTAGTTTTTTTTGTTGTTCCTCCTGATATAGCCGAGTTTTGGAATTTGTTTTCTTTATTAATTAGATAGGAACGTGGAAATTTAGTAAAACCTAATCCAACAAAAATATCAGACATGGTGATATATTTACCGTATTTTGAAAAGATTTCTTGCAAGATTTCATTATGATGGAAAATATCACGGCTAATAATACCAATTAAAACATCGGCATAACCATCAGCTCGTTGAACTATTGGAATGTATTTATGCTTATTGAAATATTTGTACATTTCATCTTCTTTTTCTTTTGTTAGTCCTGCAAATTTTAACCAATAACCCCAAAAGAAAGAATAATCCATTTTGTCGTAGTCTGTGAAAGCCCAAAAGTGCTTAATAATTCCTTTCTCGATTAATTGTTCGAAATGATATTTAACTACTTGTGGGGAAGTTTTTACAGAACGAGCTATTTTGGAATAACTAGCCCTCCCGTCTTTATCAAGTTCAAACAGTATTTTTTTATCTAATTCTGTTATGTTCATTTTTTAAATTTTATCAATTTATTATCATAATAGTATAGTATTTAAAAAAATACAAGAAATCTATTGAAATCCCTTCTAACAGTGGTATTATCTTCTCAGAAAGTTAAGTAGTTCCTTAAAAACAAAGTTCGCGAAAGCGACGGGGAGGTAGTTATGAAGATTTTGGTAATTGATGACAAACAAGAAGAGCGCGAGGGCGCAATCAGCCAGTTGAGTCAGCACGAGCTGACCGTTGTAGATGGCTACAGTACTGGGAAAGAAGCGCTCCAATTAAAGGAGTGGGATGTAGTTCTCACCGACATGCTGATGCCGGACTACGAAGGAGTACTACAACCTTACGGGCTAGTGTTATCCTTAATGGCGCAAGCTAAGGGGATCCCGGTGGCAGTTGTGTCATCAGGAAACCACCATGACCATCGGATGCTTTTCGCCGCCGAGGAGGTAGGTGGCAAAGTATCAGAAAACTTCTTTGTATTAGCATCAAGGTGGTGTCCAACCACCACAAACAAGAGAAAGGATTGGTCAAAAGCCTTAGATATCGTGTTAGGGAAGGCTCGACACGATGTCGAAAGACCAGATATAGCTATATCTGGTTAACTTCTTAAGCCCGTGAAGTATCACAACTTCACGGGCTTTTATTTTCACATCTACGGAATGACTGTATGTTTTAGATACAAATATTTACTAAATCTGGAGGTTTATAGCTAACTCTCTATTTTAACCTTTTCCAGCCCCACACAAAACCAAGCGGGGACGGCACGGAATACTCTTTTTGAATATCTCTTACTATGCCGTCCGAGTAGTGTCCTATAAATTGCCCGATAGTGCACGGCACCTAGACAAAATTTCTTCCACATTTTTGATTTTTGTGCGAGACTTTTCAAATAAGGAAGAATAAGAAATCGGCACAGACCACTTTGTGTCGGCGCTGATGCGTTGCACGAGTGCTCAATTTCAAGTTTTTTGATGAAATGCGTTCGAGCTTAGTTGTAAAGACGCACCAAAATAAAACTTTACAAAATATAGATATGGGTATATACTCATATCTGTTATAAGATAATCTTAAATAAATATGCCTAATTTTGACGGAACAGGCCCGGACGGAAAAGGTCCCCAAACAGGTAGAGGCCGTGGATATTGTCCACCTGACCAAGATACACCAGACCCAAAGACTCCTTTAGCATCAAGAATGTTTAGAAATCGAAGAAACGGAGCAGGATTTGGCAGAATGAGAAGGTGGTTTGGTTTCCCAAAAAGATAGTAGTGTTGGTGTGCAGTATATTATCTTTTAAGTATCGGCTTGATAAACCGGCTACATTTAGGTGGCCGGTTTATCAATCTGGAAAGTATTTCGATATAAATATATAAATCTATGCCAAGACCATTTTTAAAAAGAAGAATAAATTCGAACCCAAACGTTGTTTTTTATAAACCTCGAGGGATTCCTTTGCGAGAATTAAAGACAATTAAAATAACTTTAGAAGAATGGGAGTCTTTACGTTTAAAAGACGTTGAAAACATGAACCAGATTGATGCTGCAAGAAGCATGAACACATCACAGAGTACTTTCCAAAGGATTTTAACAAGGGCACATAAAAAAATTAGCTTTGCTTTGGTACATTGTATGGCGATACAAATTACTATAGATGAATAGTTCTCTTCCTAAAACAGGGTGCATGATTCATTAAGATATAAAGGTAGATAACTGAAGCGGTTTAGTTATCTGCCTGTACGGTGAAAAACAAAAACGAATTTCACACCGCGTCAGAATATCCGGTGGGTGAGGTGATTGAGGTTTAAGATATTTTGCTTTTGATTTGGAAGTAACAAAGACTACTAAAATAGCTAATTTTAAGAAATGGGTCCTGAACCCATTTCTTGGTGGAAAAATAAACGCGTGAGTGAAAAAGTGAGTGAGGTTAAACCTCACTCACTTTTTTTATTAAACATGAACGACTTTTTGTATGTATTACCTATAAAATCTTGTAGCTCCATTTCTAATTCTTATTACTGTTTTATTTTTACAAAATAAACTTTTTTATATTTAATTATATTTTTTAGCCATATTACAGCTTAACAACAACACAAAAGCGAGTTTTCACGCACCGGTTTTTGATATTAAGTCAAAATAAGTATTAATCTTTGCATCTTTTAAAACACAAAACGTGTAATTAGGTGCGTTTAGTATGCAAACTACACTCTATTTTAGTGTTTCTTTTAAAGAACGAGGCATCATTACCTGCGGATTGCAAAGCGATGCACGATTACACGCGAGTTGCAAAAATAATCAATCTATGCTATGGTAATTTTCATCATGCTTACAAAGCGAGTAAAGAAGTCAACGATAAAGAGCGTTGCCAAACACGAAACGGATACCGGTTCTGCAGATGTGCAGGTTGCTCTTTTGACACGCAATATCGAGGAATTAACAAAACACCTTCGCAAAAATCCGAAAGATTTTCATTCACGCCGAGGGCTTTTGCAGATGGTTGCAGATCGCCGTTCACATTTACGTTATCTCGAAAAGAATAACAAGCGCCGATACAACGTTGTAATCAAAAAACTCGGTCTCAAACGATAATTGATTTAAGAAACACTTAAATCAATTATTTTCTTTATACATTTGTATGTATACTATTTGTTAAGGCGGTGAGGATTAAATCTTCACACTGCTTGACGCAATTGTGAGCCAAGAATATTTTTATACGAAGACACACAATTCATACAAGGTGGTATCATGATATCTGTGGCAATGTCCACATATTTTTAATAAAATTTATTTCTTGTTTTTATGACAGTTATCAAACACAGCGCTCAGCGCGTAGGAGTATTTATTGATACACAAAATTTGTATCATAGTGCAAGACATCTTTATAAGGCTCGAGTTAATTTTGCTGAAGTCCTCAAAGAGGCTGTTGGTGGGCGCATTCTTGTGCGCGCTATTGCATATGTTATTTCTACTGAAAACGGTGATGAGAAAAACTTCTTTGAAGCTCTTACTAAAATAGGTATAGAAACAAAAGTGAAGGGTCTTCAGGTTTTCGCGGACGGAGCAAAAAAAGCCGACTGGGATGTTGGTCTTGCAATTGATGCCGTAAAATTGGCTCCAAAACTAGATACGATCATAATCGCTTCAGGAGACGGAGACTTCGTACCACTTATTCAATATTTGGATATGAACGAAGGTTGCCAGGTGGAAGTTATTTCATTTGGAAAATCATCATCATCGAAACTAAAAGAAGCGACACATGCTTTCACAGATATGGGCGAGGATCCGAGACGCTTTATAATCGGACAACATTACGACTAATAAAAGTACCTAGGCACAAAAAATACACACCCTCATTTCACCATGAGGGTGTGTTACGTTAGAATATAGCGTAAGGATTACTTATGAATGACAAAACCGAACAAAACATACAACAACCACCGCAATCAGACGGTTCAAACAATACCGATGCCCAGCAAACAGATGTAGATCAAATAATACCGTCAAAGATTCCAACTCCGATTAACTCCGGAGTGCGTACTTATGCAAAAGATATGGAGCGTGCAAAAGAAATGTATACCGGGCAGGGCACTCCAGAAGATGACGCAAGTCAAAATGAATCGCAAATTCCTGTTCCAGATACTCCTGTAAAAGACCATCCCGGTATTCCTCTTGATATGGTTGTCATGCATAGAGAGTCCGAAACAAAAGAAGAAGCCACCCCGAAATCTCATGCACACAAAACTCCGAGTGTATCTGCTCCAGAACTTGACTCTAACGAGCAGTATATTCCATCGGAAGAATCAACTGGTGGCGACGAGTCTCTTGCTGTTGAAACTACAAAAGAATCAACTGAAAATGATGAGTCATCTGTAGTCGAACCTACAAAAGTGGATATTGATACAAAAAATATCGAGAGACCAAATAAAAAAACACCTCTTAGTATGTTTATTGATACACCGAGTGAAGTGCCCTCCGGAAAGATAGAAAGACTTAAAAAGAAAATCTCCGCATCTGCAATCACTCCTCCTCCGCCAAAACTTCCGGCAACAAACTCTCCAATACATACATATAAAAGTGACTTTGCAGACCATATACATGAGACTAAATCAAAACGTGTTGATGTACTGGTTGCCGAACAAGATGCTCCAAGAGAGCGTCGTATGCACTCGGCGGCGCCTGCAAGGTCGCACACAATCCTATTTGTCATAGGAGGAACTCTTCTCTTTGCAATAAGCATACTTGGAGTTTTGTATGTTTATGGATACAACAAGCAACGTTCTTTCGTACAAAACAATCAAACTTCGACCCCGTCTCTCATTGCGTCAGAATCACAAAAAGAGTTGGTAGGATCCGGACGCTCGCTTTTACACGAAATTGCAGAAGCATCAAAAAAATCCATACCCGATGGCTCGATTACTGTTTTTTATCAAACACGCCTCGCAACCACATCGTCCGGTATCTCAACACACGTTCCGTTACTTGGAAGTACGTTTTTTGCGAACCTTTCTATGCCGGTTCCTAATCTTTTGGCGCGCACAATCGCAAGCGACAGCACAATCGGTATTATTCATTCCGGAAAAGAAACACGTCCGTTTTTCATATTACAAGTAAACTCGTACGACGCGGCGTTTGCCGGAATGCTTGATTGGGAACATACCATTTCAAAAGATTTATCAGAAATATATCCTGCATATCCTCAAAAACCTGTACCAGGTGCGCAGAGTGCAAGCTCCACAGAAAAAATGCAAACTGCCTCGAGCACAAAAAGTGTTTCTCCGCGAACATTCCAAGATGAAATTGTTTTAAATCACGACACGCGCGTACTTCGCGATTCTAATGGAAATAGTATTTTGATTTATGGGTTTAGAAATAAACACGCTCTTATAATTGCTCGAGACCCGATGGCGTTCGCAGAAATTATAACAAGACTCAATAACTCAACCTCTAAATAGCAACGAGTAATGCGCTTATGACGAACAAACACGGTACTGCAATTATTAAAAAATCGTAACGTGGAAAACTCTGTAAATAAACCGACCATGAAAGGGTATGCCTCGCTTCGCGCAGCGCAACCAAATGGTGCATATGCATCACTCGTAACAATAGAAGCGGATCTTACACGCGGATTACATTCTTTTTCCATAGTCGGTCTTGCGGACCGAGCGGTAGAAGAAGCGCGCGACCGTATTAGTGCTGCAATACGTCACACAGGGTTTAAATCACCAAAGTCAGAAAATCGCAGAATCGTACTTTCACTTTCGCCGGCAGACCTAAAAAAAGAAGGGTCTCACTATGATGTTGCTCTCGCTCTTGCATATTTAACGGCATCCGGAGATATAAAACTTCCGGAGACATCGATGCTTTTTGCCGGCGAGCTTGCTCTTGACGGAAAAATACGCTCTGTGCATGGTGTGCTACCGCAAGTCCTTGCAGGAAATAAACGACCACCGGACTGAGGTCCGGTGGTTTTGGGTTTGCCCGCTTAATCGCGGGCTGATACGTGGTTAATCAGAGAGCAACTTGTTGAAGAGCGATGGCTGATCAACTTCATTGTGGTGGTATTGATGTTTAACGTACCG
>DRNP01000005.1 GCA_011322135.1 Candidatus Kaiserbacteria bacterium
ATCAAACAGACTTCATTTTTGCGGCATACGCGGAAGAGTGGGGATTTTTCGGTGTCGCTCTCGCGCTTGCATTGTATGCAACATTACTTGCACGACTTTTTGCAATTGCACGTAGGGCGAGCACAAATTTCGATGCGTTTTTTACGCTCGGTGTCGCGATTCTTTTTCTCGCGCACATTGTAATACATATTGGTATAAACGTAGGTCTTTTGCCCGTTACAGGCACAACAACACCGTTTATGAGTTATGGAGGTTCTCATATTGTAATGGAGTTTGCAGCGCTCGGAATTGTAACAGCATTGGCACGGTACGGACGGTCGGTGCCACGCCAGCAAGCGGTGCGGGAATATGAAGGGTGAACGATTTCGATTAAGCGCGCGCAAGCGCGGAGCTATTAGCTCCGCGCTTGCGCGCGCTTAATCGAAATACTCTACACGTTGTTTTCAAACATAGAGTGCGTATGTTTTTTCGCGCATGTTCTCAAGAGAAAATTCGTGTATGTCCGCGGAGTTAATGATTTCATCAACACCGCCTACGTGGTTTGCAACAATAGGCAGTTTTGCAAGACGCGCCTCAATGAGAACATATGGCAGTCCTTCTTTAAGAGACGGGAGTGCAAACACATCGAAGCCACGCAATACTTTTTGAAAAGGTATAAATCCGAAAAGTTTTACACGATTTTCGAGTTGATATTTTTGGATAGCTTTCTCCAGATTTTTTCTTTCCTCTCCTTCTCCAACAATTGCGACGTGCATGTTTTTATCAAGTCGTGCTTTTTCGATAAGCTCTATTTGATTTTTATTATGAGTTAGTTCGCCGATTGTTCCTGTGATACGTGCGTGTGGCGGAAATGCGTTGCGTATTTGTTCACCGGGTTCGAGTTTTGTGGAGAGATTAATTCCGTTGTAAATAAGCCGTATTTTCCGCTTACACAAAGGCAAACGCCTCCCAATATGTTCGTCTCGCGCAGAAACGGTGATAATAATATCTGAAAATAAAGCAGTTACAAATGAACCGATGAAAGCAAAAGTTCGCCATGCGATTGAGCGTTTTTCTGAAAACGGCCACCCGTGCGCGGTGAATATAATTTTATGAATTTTTGTCAATCGTGATGCAACAGCTCCGAGGGCACCTGCTTTTGAAGAGTTTAGATGCACAATATCAGGTCGCTCTTTTTTGAAAAAACGTAACAACTCGATGAAGCTTTGGATATCGCGTGTTATCGACAAGTTTCGGTCGAGTGATTTTATCGTTACTGTTCGTATCCCCGCATCAGATAGTCGTCTTTTTAGTATCCCGTTTGTGCCGAATGCCACGACAACATCAAAATAATCTCTCGGAAGACCTGTCGCGAGGTCGAATACATACCGTTGAGCTCCACCCCAGTTCGATTTCGTAATCACAAACACTATCTTTTTTTTGCGTTCAATGCTCATAATAGTAACTGTACAGCAGGAATGGAAAGTATAAAATAGGTATACGTAATTATTTATGGCATTTTCTAGACGCGAAACAGGTATATTGCTTGCAGGAGACTTCTTGTTTCTTGTCGGCGCTTTGTGGTTTTCGCTTGTAATACGAAACATTGCATTGCCACAACCGGATTATTTTTTAAATAATGCCGTTCCGTTTATTCCGATTTTTTTCTTTTCGCTTGCTGTTTTTTATATAGCGGGTCTCTATGAAAAACCAACGCGCCCAAACCGGCATGTTATGGGCGAACGCATTATAGGTGCGCAAATTGCAAACACTATCTTAGCGGCGGTTTTCTTTTTCGTGCTACCTCTTTCAATAGCTCCGAAGACAATTCTCGCATTGTATCTTATCGTCTCGGTAGTGATTATTACTGCGTGGCGTTTTTATGCGTTATCACATTTTGCTCCTCGTGGAAAAATCGCAACAGTGCTTGTCGGTACCGGTATCGCTGTGGAAGAAGTTGCGGAAGAGCTTTCAGAAAATGACAGATACACGGTACGCATGATATCAAAGATTGATACGGCAACTCATTCTTCGAAAGAAATCACCGAGGAGGTTTCAAAATATATTCGATTAGGGGCAGGTATCATAATAATCGATACACTCGACCGAGCTGTTACAGATGCATTGCCGGCACTTTATGAAGAAATGCTTACGGGAACAATGTTTATTACATTCGAGGAGTTTTATGAAGAATTATTTGATCGCGTACCTCTTGCGCATGTTGATTATTCATGGTTGCTGGACTGTTTACCGCGTCAGCATCTTTTGGCGGATGCAACAAAAAGATTTATCGATATTATCGGAGCTCTCGTAGGTGGTGTTTTGGCGCTCGTGTTCGTAGCTCCGTCAGCAGTGATACTGGCAGTAACTGGTGGGCGACCTTTTATTTTTCATGAACGTATCGGGCGAAACGGAAAGACGTTTCGCATCATAAAAATGCGCACGATGCTTTTAGATGACCATGGCGATCCGAAACTTCAGGCAAAAAATCGCATAACTCGTATCGGTGGTTTTTTACGCAAGACCCGCATAGATGAACTGCCACAGCTTTGGAATGTTTTTGTCGGGGAGCTTTCCTTTATAGGACCGAGACCGGAGTTGCCACGCATCGCAACAACATACGAAAAAGAAATACCATACTATCATGCAAGGCATCTTATTAAGCCGGGTCTCTCCGGATGGGCACAAATTCGTGACTATGATGCTCCGCGAGGTGGGGCAGATGTCGAAAAAACACGGCGCAAGCTTTCGTACGATTTGTATTATTTAAAGCATCGTTCTTTTGGACTCGACCTGGCAATTGCATTAAAGACATTGCGCGCACTAGCTTCATTTTCAGGATCATGAATGCCATTATCGTAGACGGTAAAACTCTTGCGAATCGTATTCTCGCAGATGTGAAAGACAATGTCTCGAAGCTTCGGCGCGCTCCAAGATTAAGAATGATTGTAGCCGGAGAAAATCCGGCAATCGAGTCTTTTGTACGCATTAAAACGCTTCGTGCGGAGTCGGTCGGGATACAGGTTTCGCTCGATAGATTTCCTGATGACGTGTCTACAAAGACACTTATTGAATCTTGCGAGCAAGGTGACGAGGATGCGCTTATTGTGCAATTACCTCTGCCTGCACACGTGGATACTGACACGGTGTTGTCCGCTATTCCTCTTGAAAAAGATGTTGATGTGTTATCTCCGATTGCATACGCACGTTTTGAATTCGGAGAGCCGGAAGCTCTTGTACCTCCTGTTGCTCTTGCTGTGGAAGCAATTCTTTCCGAATACAAAATATCCATTACAGGGAAGAGAGTTGTCGTCGTTGGAGAGGGAAGACTTGTCGGTAAACCTGTCGCAGAGTGGTTTTCTCACAGAAATGCACTTGTAGAAGTTGTAACTCTTGAGAGTGGTTCTCTTGAAAAGTCTTTGGCAAACGCTCAAATCGTTGTTTCAGGAGCGGGTGTTCCAAATCTAATTACACGCGAGATTATTCAAAGTGGTGCTGTACTCATTGATGCGGGAACTTCCGAGTCCGGAGGCGTACTTGTGGGTGATATTGACCCGGCGTGTTCTGAAAAAGCAACATTGCTAACACCCGTGCCGGGAGGTGTCGGACCTGTAACAGTCGCGTGTCTTATTAAGAACACATTATTTCTTACTCGGCAACGGTTTGCATAGTTTGAATATATGCATATACTGGCAACATGAATCGTTATCGAATAGTAGCGGCAGTGGTGCTGTCTGTAAGTATTGTGCTCGGTTGGTTTGTGTGGAGCACAAGGACACCTGATTCACCATACGCTTTCAAGCTTGGTCTTGATTTGGCGGGCGGAACAGAGCTTGTTTACAAAGCGGACATGAGTCATACCGCTCCAAATGAGCGCACTGATTCGCTTTCCGCTTTGCGTGGGGTTATTGATCGCAGAGTAAATCTATTTGGTGTTGCGGAGCCACTGGTTCAGACCGAGCATTCAAGTGCGGTTGCAAAAGAACAAGAATATCGACTTATTGTGGATCTTCCGGGAGTTACCAATATTAAAGCCGCTGTAGACGCACTCGGGAAAACTCCGGTGCTTGATTTCCGTTTGGCAACAACGACACTGGTAACGGGAGCGACAGGTAGCACAACCAGACAAGTAGGCTTTATTTCCACGGGGCTTACGGGGCGTTATTTGCAAAAAGCATCATTGCAATTTGGTTCGTCTGAGAGTAACGCCCTCGGTCAGCCGGTTGTTTTGTTGAAATTTAATAAGGCGGGAGCAAAACTTTTTGAGAAGATTACTAAAAATAATATCGGTCATACGCTTGCGATTTTTCTAGACGGTCAGCCGATATCGACTCCGACAATAAAAGAGGCGATTCCGGGCGGTACCGCCAGCATCTCCGGTAACTTTACAGTTAAGAAAGCGCGTGACCTTGTACAAAATCTAAACTTTGGAGCGCTACCTGTTCCTATCAAGCTTCAAAGTAGCAGTTCCGTTGGTCCGACACTTGGTGCCGCAGCTATACATGACGGACTTAAAGCTGGAATTATCGGGTTCGCGATTGTAGTGCTGTTTATGATTCTTTGGTATCGTTTGCCGGGACTGATAGCAAGTATTGCTCTTTCCGGGTACTTGGCACTCGTGCTTTCTGTCATGAAGATTATACCGATTACTCTCACTGTTTCCGGTATTGCGGGACTTATTCTTTCTGTTGGTATGGCTGTTGACGCAAACGTGCTGATTTTTGAAAGAATTAAAGAAGAGCTACGCAAGGGAGAAGGAGCAAGAGAAGCAACTCATATTGGTTTTGCGCGTGCGTGGCCTGCTATTCGAGACGGACATGTGACAATGCTTATTTCATCCATTGTGCTCTTTTGGATGGGTACATCTATCGTGCAAGGATTCGCACTTACGTTTGCTCTCGGTGTTTTGGCGTCACTCATTTCGGCGGTATCCGCATCGCGTGTGCTTTTGCTCGCGGTGTTGCCTGAGGGCAACAAAGGCGTGTGGAGTTTCCTAACAAACTGCGGACTTCATGGGCGCGTTTCTATTCCTGATTCTGAAAACAAATAAATATGTATATAATCAATCACCGCAAGATATTTTTCATCATTACAGGCATTATTCTTGCCATAGCTATTGGAGCTATAACACACTACGGTTTACCGCTCGGGATTGACTTTACCGGCGGCTCACTCGTAGAAGTTTCATATTCAGGAGCGCGACCAAATCTTTCAACACTCAAAAAAAAGATATCGGCACTTCCTCTCGGAGAGACTCTTTTAAGTGATTCAGGAGCTCATAACGTGATAGTGCGTTCTCGCACTCTTACACCGACCGAACATAATGCCGTGCTTGAGGCACTTTCAACTTCAGGATCAAAAGTAACAGAATTGCAATTTACATCAGTCGGTCCGTCGCTCGGGTCTGAGCTGGCGCGCAAGGCGCTTGTTGCACTGGCTATTGTTATTCTCACAATCGTTATTTATATTGCATGGGCGTTTCGCCGTGTATCACGACCGGTATCTTCATGGGTCTATGGATCTATCGTTGTAGCTGTTCTTTTCCATGACATCATAGTGCCGGCAGGTTTTTATGCTATCTGGGCTCATTTTACGGGAGCTCCGGTAGATTCGTTGTTCGCGGTAGCGCTTCTTACCATTCTCGGGTATTCGGTAAACGATACAATCGTCATTTTCGATAGAGTTCGCGAGCACCTTACAATTGACAGAAAATCTGTTACACACGAAGAGTTCAGCAAGCTTGTTGGAGAATCTATAACTCAGACAATGGGTCGTTCTATTAATACATCACTCACGGTTATCTTTGTGTTGATTGCACTTGCAATCTTTGGAAGTGCCGTTACTCTCAATTTTGCAATTATCCTTATTGCGGGAGTTATAGCCGGTACGTATTCTTCCATATTGCTTGCAGCTCCACTACTTGTCCCCGTTGCGCGATATTTCACAGAGAAGCGAAAATAAAAAGAAGAAAATATGATTATCGGTATTACAGGTACCAATGGAGCGGGAAAGGGAACCATTGTTAAATATCTATTACAAAAAGGTTTTGCGCATTATTCAGTCCGCGAGTTTATTATTGAAGAAATAAAACGACGGGGAATGCCAATTGACCGTTCGTCTATGCGTGAAGTGGCAAACGATTTACGAAAAAAGAATACGCCAAGCTATGCTGTCGAGGAACTTTTCATACGAGCACAAAAAATCGGAGGAGATGCCGTTATTGAATCGGTACGCGCAATAGGTGAAGCGGAGTTTTTAAAAGAGAACGGAGCCATTCTTCTTGCGATAGATGCAGACCGCTCTATACGATATAAACGAACTGTCGCTCGAGGTTCGGAGACCGACCATGTCGATTTTGATACGTGGGTTATGCAAGAAGAACGTGAGTGGAATAACACAGATGCACACGACATGAATGTCCCTGCTGTAATGAAAATGGCAGATGCCACAATTATAAATAGCGGCACTCTAGATGAGCTTGGTGAACAGATTGACTTAGCAATGAAAGATATTTCTAAATAAACGTGGAGATAGTCTAACCCGAGAAGTTTTTATAATAAACTTTTATGAAATGACTGTTCCTGTAAACGGTTTGTCGGAGAGGTAATTTTCAAACTCTTCGAGATGTTCGCCATTCATAATCGCGACCTCCATTTTTAGCTCGTCTGCTTCTTTTGCGGCTATCGGGTCAAACGGAGCAGACATTCCGGGGTCCCACTTGCGTGGAATTAGTGCGCGGAACTCGCTCCAATTTATGCTGTCAATCGGTTTTGCATCTGCGTTTGTACGCGGATCCGCTGTGTACACATGGTCAATGTTCGATAAGTTTACGAGTCGTTTAGCACCGAGTGTTTTTGCCGCAGTTACTGCACAGAAATCTGTGGATTGTCCGGGTCTCCAGCCGGCTCCAAGAAGCACTGGCTCTTTTGCTGTAACTTCTTCGCTTGGGTCTTTGATGATGCGAGGGTGTGCTTGCTCTTTAAATACTGTACGTAAAAGGTGTGCGTTTAGACGAGTTGCATGAATACCAAGCCAATCAAGATCATCTCTCGGTAGATCACCGCGAGCATCGCGCGCAGCGTCTTGATAATGTCTTGCGGTTTTTCCACCTCCTGCAATTATAAAAAATGATGACCCTTGTTTTACAGCGTGCAATATAAGTGCGCGAAATCTGGAGATGAAATCGCTATCAATAGCTTCCGGAACAATGAGTGAACCACCAACGGACACAATGATGCGCTCTGGTGATTGTTTCATAATATATAGCAAGGGTGACGGCTTTACATACTATACTCGACACGCGCATTTGCCACAATATTGACAGCTAAAATGTGCGTGCCGTTAGTTTTTGTATTCTTTTATTATATATAAAAATACAAAATCATAAATAGGTAGTGGTGTATTGGGAGTATCTTTTTAATTAAAATTATCTTATTAAGACAACATGCTTACATTTTATGTAACGGTGAGTGACTTTTTAAATTATCGTGTCGTGTATTTTTAGTGTACTTTCAGTACGATTTATACTCCTTGCTATCATAAAAAACGTGATAGAAGTGTTGACGTATATAAGAGGTGGGGGTAGTATAGGCAGTACCGCTTTTGGGCGGTTTTTGCTACTTGAAATCTGGGCTTGATGAGTGCGAGGAAAGTACGTCAAGACCCTATATAGCAATAGAATGTGTTCTATTGCGTTCCGCCTATTCTTAATGAGAGTTTGATCCTAGCTCAGGGTGAACGCTGGCGGCGTGGATAAGGCATGCAAGTCGAACGGCCCTTCGGGGCAGTGGCAGACGAGGTAGTAACATGTAGGTACGCACCCCATGGTCGGGCATAGCCAGCCGAAAGGTTGGGTAATTCCCGATAGTCCCGCGAGGGTAAAGGTTTTTCGCCATGGGAGCGGCCTGCACAGTATCAGCTAGTTGGTAGGGTAAAAGCCTACCAAGGCTACGACGCTTAGGGGAGCTGAGAGGCTGACCCCCACCGATGGGACTGAGACACGGCCCATACTCCTACGGGAGGCCGCAGTCGAGAATCTTCCGCAATGGACGAAAGTCTGACGGAGCGACGCCGCGTGCTGGATGAAGTTCTTCGGGACGTAAACAGCTTTTATGTGGGACGAAATTTTTGACGGTACCATATGAATAAGGGGCTCCTAACTCTGTAAACATAATAACGGTTAGGAATATAAAGGAACTCTGTAAGCGAAAGCTTGCTTCAGTGGCGCTCGGTCGAAATGAGTACAGACACTCATTTCGACCCTCGCTTCTTGAAGTAATTACCTGGTGCAGCACTCGTGAGCAATTGCGAGTGGGAAAACTTGGCTATATGTTCCCGAATTGTCTTACATTGAATTTTTATTTGATGTGAGCCAACCGACCATGAGGTCGGTAGGTATACAAATCGGGGAACTCGTTGGAAGCAGCTTGGTCGAAAGACCAAAACTGCGTTTGACCAATGGGGCTGGAAATCTCTTGTGATCTGCATTGAGACATAAAATATGTTTCAAGCACAAGAGACAATCAGCAGGGAAGTCGGGTATACTTAATAAATGGTTGGTAATCTTTCTAAACTGCAACACGATATACTTATCGGTCTTATACTTGGAGATGGATATCTCGAGTTTAATGGCTATAAGGGGACACGGTTGCAGGTAAAACAATCGGAGGAAAAGAAAGAGTATGTATTTTGGTTATATGATCATTTTGCAAAACTCACACGAACTCCTCCGCAACAACGGCGCGACACAATGCAGTGGTATTTTGGTACACAATTTTTTACGGATTTTGAGGAAATACGAAAGAATTTCTACGTAAATCGTATAAAACATGTACCGGAAAATATTACTGAATTGTTTCAATCGCCACTAACACTTGCTGTATGGTTCATGGATGATGGACGACTTGACTATAGAGTAAAGTCACATTATGCCTACCATATCAGTACTGATTCTTTCACAGAGTCAGAGGTGCGACAGTTGCAAGTATTGTTACAAGAAAGATTCGGCATAACAGCAAAAACTTATTTGTCGTTATGTCGAGGGAAGCGATATCCGAAGCTTTATATTGGAAAAGAAGGACGTGACATGTTTACAAAAACAGTTGCGCCATATATTCTCCCTTGCTTCAGTTACAAACTTCCACCAAATATGGAAAGTATATCTTGACCCCTCAGAGACTACACGCCGAGCTCCAATTCTAGTGTGAAAATTAGAATTGGATGATGATATAGTCCGATCCTCATAGCGATGTGAGGGCATGTCCAAGCGACATGCCACAACAAGATGGCCAGCAGGAGCGGTAATACAGAGGCCCCAAGCGTTACCCGGAATCACTGGGCGTAAAGGGTGTCTAGGCGGTCATATTAGTCTTTTGTAAAATCCGGGGGCTCAACCTCCGACCTGCAAGAGAAACGGTATGACTAGAGGATATGAGAGGTACAGGGAACTCATGGTGTAGGGGTGAAATCCGTTGATATCATGGGGAACACCAAAGGCGAAGGCACTGTACTGGCATATTCCTGACGCTCACACACGAAAGCCAGGGTAGCGAAGAGGATTAGATACCCTCGTAGTCCTGGCCCTAAACGCTGCTCGCTCGCTTTACGGAGTATCGACCCTCTGTGAGGCTAAGCTAACGCGGTAAGCGAGCCGCCTGGGTAGTACGAGCGCAAGCTTAAAACTCAAAGGAATAGACGGGGACTCGCACAAGCGGTGGATCATGTGGCTTAATTCGTAGCTAAACGAAGAACCTTACCAAGGCTAGAAACCCAACTGCACGCTTCCCGAAAGGGAAGAATCCTTCGAGGGTGTTGGGCAGGTGATGCATGGTCGTCGTCAGTTCGTGGTTTGAACTGTTCCCTTCAGTGGGATAACGAACGCAACCCCCGTTGCCTGTTATATATGTCAGGCGAGACTGCTCCCTCACGGGAGAGGAAGGTGGGGATGACGCCAGATCAGCATGTCCCTTGATGCCTTGGGCTGCACACGTGATACAATGGTTGGTACAGAAAGATGCAATACCGTAAGGTGGAGCAAATCTCGAAAACCAGCCTCAGTACGGATTGAGGTCTGCAACCGACCTCATGAAGATGGAATCGCTAGTAATCGTGGGTCAGCTATACCACGGTGAATACGTTCTCGAGTCTTGTACTCACCGCCCGTCAAGTCAAGGGAGCTGGGGGTACCCGAAATTCCACCTTGCGTGGAACTACGGTAAATTCAGTAACAAGGACTAAGTCGTAACAAGGCACGGCTAGCGGAAGCTGGTCGTGGATCATATCCGAATGGAATTGATGACTTTGAAAAAAGCATCTTGTCGATTATGTATCTTCGGATACATAGAGGAATGACACTCACCTCTAAATGGTGTCCGGAAGCCGGAATGCCGTTACCGGTGCTCCTCGGAGTGCTCATATGACACTCCGAAGAGCGAATAGGCGGAACGCAAGAGAACACATACAAAAAGCGCGCGACTACGTCGCGTGTTTTTTGGTGCAGTTGAAAAAAATATGACATGTTTCAATAGCTACATCTAAATGGGGGTTTTGTACCTATTCAGGGGTACAAGACCAGATAACTCAATTATTAAGAGTTTAGTATTACAACTATTTTGAACTGTGGCCTTGTGAGCGGAAAAGTGAGTGAGGTTAAACCTCACTCACCTAATAAATAAGTAAGATTGATTTTATATAAAATATAACAAGCACAAGTGTGAAAGTTTAATATTTACTCTCTTGTGTGCTGAATAAACGATGTTATTTTCGTAGGGAAAATCATGTTGATACTCCTTAGAACTGGCATCACATCTAAATATTTGTTAGTATCGGCTGATATGCGAGTGTAGCTCAGGTGGTTAGAGCACTCCCCTGATAAGGGAGAGGTCCCAGGTTCGAGTCCTGGCACTCGCACAAAAATAACGAGCACGATGCGGATGCATCGGGCGAATGTATTTTTGTAGCGTGTGACGGACTCGAACCGAGTCGTCGCGAAGCCAGGCGAGCAAAGCGAGCCTGTGACGACGAGTGGGGGTAGAGGGAGCGAGGTTTTTATGAACGCAAAGCGTGAAATAAAAACCCGCGAGAGTGACCGAGTCCTAAACAATGCAGGCACCAAAAATAAAATAAAGAAAGCATGAAGGTGCGTTTGTGTCGCGCTCGCTTCGCTCGCGCGATTTGTGCATACAAAACTTTTCCACTGTACAAAGGTATGGACAACTCAGCATTACTGTATACTAAAGATATGAAAAAAGATTTACTTATCCTTGCTGGAATATCAATTGGTGCTATTGCACTTGGTTCTGTTCTATTTATTTATGGGTACAATTCAAGTGAGTCTCTTGCATCCGGTAACGCGTCATCTGAGCTTGCTGTTGTTACGAGAGGAGTAAATGCACCTGTAGTTGCCAGAAAAAACTTTGTCATTAAAAATGAAAAGGACTTAAAAAAATTATGGGCTTTTTTGTATGGAGATACTCCCACCACCCCAAAGTTACCGTCAGTTGATTTTTCGCGTCAGGAAGTTATTGCTGTGTTTGCCGGTGAAAAACCGACAGGAGGGTACGTCATCTCGGTATCCGGTATAAAGAATTCTTCAAGTCATCGTGTCGTTGTCGTAACGATAGATGAACCTGATCCTGCCTGTAATGCAAAAAAAGAGCAGACAAGCCCGTACGAAATTGTAACGATACCATCTTCAACGTTACCGCTCACTCACAAGGATACTGTCATGACAAAGACTTGTACGGGTTCGCAAAGCTAGTACAAAGTTTTGTTTGGTGTAGAACCGGTCATTTTTTGTAGGTCTAATTTAAAGATATATAATCAGTAATATCAGATATCTGATTTTCTGGTATTCTATATGTATATGGATGTATCTTCTTTTTTTCATGGTAAGCGCATAACAGTGATGGGTTTGGGGCTTCTCGGGCGTGGTGTGGGAGATGTGAAATATCTTGCGGAGAGTGGAGCAGAGCTTATAGTTACCGATTTAAAATCGAAAGAACAACTTGCCGAGTCACTGGAGCAGCTAAAGTCTTTCCCGGATATTACTTTTGTTCTCGGAGAGCATAAGCTCGAAGATTTTCGAGACCGCGACTTTATACTGAAAGCGGCGGGTGTCCCCATTGATTCTCCTTATATTGATGAAGCGAGAAAAAATAATATTTCGGTTAGGATGAGCGCGGATCTTTTCATGGAACTTTCAGGAGTTACATCTATAGGCATTACAGGCACGCGAGGTAAATCTACCGTTACGCACATGCTTTATGAGATACTTAAAGAAAGCGGTATAAAAGTATTGCTTGGTGGAAATGTACGCGGAGTTTCAACTCTATCGCTTTTATCAGAAGCAACTCCCGAACACATAGCTGTGCTTGAGCTCGATTCATGGCAATGTCAGGGTCTTGGTGAAGCTAATATTTCAGCAGAGACCGCAGTATTTACAACTTTTTATCCGGACCATACAAATTATTATAAAAATGATAAAGGTAAATATCTTGCAGATAAATCAAATATTTTTTTGTACCAGAGTCCGGACGATATTTTTGTAATGGGAAGCCAGTGTGCCCCGATACTTATTGAGGCGTACGGCGAGCACATTGTTGGGAATACAGTTATTGCAGATGAAAATACCCTGCCAAAGGATTGGAAGCTTGCAATTCCGGGGAAACACAATCGCTATGATGCCGGAATCGCGCTCGCTGTCGCTCGCGCGCAAAATGTCGATGATAGTGTCAGTAAAAGAGTGCTTGAAAATTTCAATGGCGTACCTGGTCGACTTGAGAAAATTGCGGAAAAAAATGGGGTTGTATTTTACAATGACACAACAGCAACAACGCCGGAGGCAACTCTCTCTGCGCTATCGGCACTGAATCCGAAACACACTGTATTGATTATGGGCGGTTCTGATAAAGAGCTGGACATGAGTATTCTTTCTGCAAAACTTCCGGAAGTAAAATATGTCGCATTTCTCGCAGGAAGTGGCACAAATTTAATGCACGTAGATTTTCCGAACACCAAAATATTTGATTCTCTAAAAGAAGCTTTTGCAGACGCACTATCACATGCTTCTAGTGGAGATTCTGTTATTCTTTCGCCGGCTTTCGCATCTTTCGGAATGTTTGAAAATGAATTTGACCGCGGTGATAAGTTTGTGGAGATTGTAAAAGAATACACTGCATGATCGGTCTTTTTGATTCCGGATCAGGAGGATTGTCTGTATTGCGTGAAGTTCATAAGCATTTGCCGGAAGCGGACATACTTTATCTTGGTGACATAAAAAATGCTCCATATGGAGAAAAAGCACCTGAAAAATTGTTTACGCTTACAATAAACGCGATACGTTTTTTACAGAGCAGTGGTGCTTCGAGTATTATTTCAGCATGTAACAGTGTTTCGGCTTCTTTAGTTGTATCACTTTTTGATACTTTAAATCTAGAGAATAATCATCTGATAGAGATGGTTGGTCCTACTGTAAGTTATTTTCGTAACAATGATGAAAGTGTTTTTGTATGTGCGACTCCGGCAACTGTTCGAGCAGGTCTTTATAGAAACGGTTTTAACATGATAGGAAAAACTTTTTCGGAAGTTGTTATCCCCGGGCTTGCAAGCGCCATTGAGTTTGGTGCAACAGATATGGAAATTGAAAGAATTATAAGGAACTCATTTAAGGGAGTGTCTTATAATTCTTTTGATACTCTTGTGCTCGGTTGCACACATTATCCGCTCGTAACACATATATTCGAAAGAGTGTTTGGAGATAGCATAAGAATATTCAATCCGGCGGAAGCTGTAGCGAATCGAGCAAAAGAGAGATTTTTAAAAACCGAAAAAGGAAATGGTATTTTAAGGTTTGCAATTACAAAAGATTCGGAATTGTTTCGTACACGAGTAGCTGAATTTTTCCCGGAAAATGTAGGTACTGTGGAAGTGGTATCTATGAAATAGTATTGATTTCATAAAATATCTTTTAGTCGGTATTTTTATTATATTTTGTGTTTGGTGGTAGAGTAGTGTTAGTGGATGTTGCCACGCGATGTAGTTTTTAATTGTATAAAAATATATGGATAAATTGATTTTCAATAAAATCAAAAAAGCTTATTTTATAGGTATTGGTGGCATCGGTATGAGTGCGTTGGCACAGCTGTTTAAACATAATGGCATTGTTGTTGCAGGTTCTGACCGAGAGAGTAGTCCCGTAACAAATCTACTGGAGCAAAAAGGAATCGTTGTTACTTTTGGGCAGAGAATAGATAACGTACAAAAAGATGCGGACGTTATTGTTTACAGTGATGCGATAGAAGATGCGGAGCCGGATTTTATGAATTCTGTTCGAGCGCTCGGTATCCCGACACGTTCTTATTTCCAGATGCTCGGTGCAGTGTCTGCGGAAAAGCGTACGTTTGCTGTCGCCGGAACGCATGGGAAAACAACCACCACTGGCATGCTGGCAAAAATACTTATTGACGCAGGCGTAGCTCCGACCGTTGTCGTCGGTAGTATTGTAAAAGATTTCGGGAGCAACTACGTGGCGGGGAGCTCGAATAATTTTGTGGTAGAGGCGTGTGAGTACCACAATCATTTGTTGGAGTTTTCTCCGGAAGTTCTTGTAATAAATAATCTCGAGTGGGATCACACGGATTTTTTCCCGACACTTTCAGATTTACAAGAAACGTTCCGTAAAGCAATTTCAAAAGTACCTGCTAACGGTGTTATTGTAACCGATATAAAAAATCCAAATATCGCTCCGCTTTTGGCATCTGTAGAAGCCGGTCGGGTTATAGATTACACAAAAGAGCCGGAGTACGCTCTTTTGTTACCGGGTGAGTTCAATCAGATGAATGCCAGAGCGGCTTCTGCAGCAGCACGTATCGCCATACCGAATATTACAGACGAAGCTATCGAGTCATCGCTTAAGACTTTTCATGGTACGTGGCGCAGGTTTGAATACAAAGGGAAGACAATGCAAGGTGCAGATGTCTACGATGACTATGCGCATCACCCGACGGCAATTAAAAAGACAATACATGCACTTCGAGAAAAAACAACCGGAAAAGTTTTTGTTGCATTTCACCCGCATCTTTTTAGTCGCACGCGAGACCTTTTTGAAGATTTTGCAAATGCTTTTGGTGAAGCGGACAAAGTATTCATTGCTCCGATTTATTCCGCGCGCGAAAAAGATGACGGTACTGTTTCAAACGAAACACTCGCTTCTCGCATTTGTGAAAATGGAGTTGATGCGAAGGCGCTTGATTTTGACGAAATAAAAGCGGAGTTTTTAAAAGCAAAACAAGGAGATGTCGTTATGACAATGGGTGCAGGTGATATTTATAAAGTGGCGGATAATATTGTTTCAAATAAATATGAATAAACTTTCGATAGTTGCAACGCCGATAGGAAATCTGGGAGATATCACATTGCGCGCTCTCGATATTCTTCGAGAAACCGATGTGATTGCTTGCGAAGACACTCGTGTGACGGCAAAACTTCTCGCGCATTATAATATAAAAAAACCGTTGGTTATTTTTCATGCAAGGAATGCGCGTGTTGCTGGGGTGCGCATTTTAGAGCTTTTATCAGAAGGGAAAAATATCGCACTTGTTACAGACGCAGGAACCCCGGGGGTGTCCGACCCCGGTTCGGCGCTCGTCGGGCTAGTGCGCTCAAAGTTGCCCGATATTGTTATTGAAGCAATCCCCGGAGCTTCGGCTCTCGTTACCGCGCTTTCCGTTTCGGGAGTTCAGATTTCAGAGTTTACTTTTTTGGGATTTTTACCGCACAAAAAAGGACGGCAAACACTTTTTGCTGAAATAGCGGAAGCGTCGAGAGCATATGTATTTTACGAATCACCTCATCGAATAGAAAAGGCATTAGCTTCACTTGTCGACGTCCTTTCTGAAGAACGTCGTATTGTGGTTGCGCGAGAACTTACAAAAATATACGAGAGTGTGGTGTCTGGAAGCGCTTTGGAAGTTTCATCATATTTTAGCAGTCACCCAGACGAAGTACGTGGTGAGTTTGTAGTCATTGTTGCTCCGTAGTAAACTATTTTTATGTCAGCAGAAAGCACACTTATTTTAGCGGGGGTTCTTGTGTTACTCACACGTTTCCTGGGACTTCCATCAGAATGGTACGTTTATATTTATTCGGCACTCGGTATCGTCATAATAAGTATTGGAATCATGTTGCACTTGCGTCGTTCAGAGCGTAAGGCAAAACGTTTTACAGATGAACATACAAAAGAAAAAGACGCGTAACCCAAAGCTATAAGATGTATCTCGCATAGTGCGTCCAAATAATTGAGGAATACATACATAAGTGATGTGTGAAAATATCAAGTCTCCATATAGCGCAGTGACAATGATGTCTAAAAGTGTTATTTAAATATTTTTTGCACGCCTTTGTGCGTTATAATTAACATAATGGAAAATCCGGAACGAGTTACATATTTTGCCGCCACTGATTCACGTGGGAAACGAATACCTTTTGGCATAAAACAAAAAGATAGGTCGCGACACATGTATGTCATTGGTAAAACAGGTATGGGGAAATCAACCATGCTCGAAAATATGGCGATTCAAGATATGCGAAACGGAGAAGGTCTGGCACTCATTGATCCTCACGGAGGAACGGCGGAGAAACTTCTGGAATATATTCCGGAGGATCGTATCGATGATGTTGTGTATTTCGCACCGTTTGATATGGAACAACCTATTGCTTTTAATGTAATGGAAGATGTCGGGTACGACAAACGTCATTTGGTAGTTTCCGGTCTCATGGCGACTTTTAAAAAGATTTGGCAAGACGCGTGGAGTGCGCGCATGGAATACATTCTTTCAAATACACTTCTGGCACTTCTTGAATATCCCGATGCCACATTGTTGGGTGTAAATCGTATGTATACTGACAAGACTTATAGAAAGCGTGTTGTAGATAATATAAAAGACCCTCTCGTAAAAGATTTTTGGACAAAAGAATTTGCCGGTTTTACAGACAGATATGCACAAGAGGCAACTCCTGCAATTCAAAATAAAATAGGGCAATTTACGAGCAACCCGCTTATTCGTAATATTATCGGTCAGCCAAAATCATCTTTTGACATACGGCAGATGATGGACCAAAAAAAGATTCTTATCGTGAATCTATCAAAAGGACTTGTTGGTGAGACCAATATGCAACTTTTGGGCTCGATGCTCACGACACGCATCTTTTTGGCGGCAATGAGTCGTGCGGATACACAAGCGCAGAGTTTGGCAAAACTTCCAAACTTTTATTTTTACGTTGACGAATTTCAAAACTTTGCAAACGAGACCTTTGCGGAGATTCTTTCAGAAGCTCGCAAATATAAACTAAACCTTGTTATCGCTCATCAGTATATTGAGCAAATGGATGAACAGGTGCGCGCTGCCGTTTTTGGAAACGTCGGTACAACGGTCTCTTTTCGTGTCGGACCTTTTGACGCGGAAGTTCTGGAAACTGTTTTCATGCCTGAGTTTACAAAAGAAGATTTAGTAAATTTGGGGTTTGCGCAAATATACGTAACTTTAATGATAGATGGCGTTGGCTCGCGTCCGTTTTCCGCGATAACAATTCCTCCGATTGAAGCTCCTGCGCGTACTTTTGAACACGAGGTAATCTCCGCATCACGCGCGCGTTTTGGGCATCCACGTTTGGAAATAGAAGAAGCCGTTTCAGCAGAGCTTGCAAAAACAGAAAAAGAAAAACCTTCGAATCAAAAAAACAATAGACAGTTCAATGGTGTGTCGGCGCGCAAAGATTATAACTACAAAAATTCAGAGCAAGCACATCAACAACGAAGAAAAGACAATACAAAAGAAAAAGATGAACAAACAAAAAATAGGAAGTTCGAATATGTTTCGAAACAGAAAAGCTCCGGAGATTTAAAAGGCATACTCCGCACGTTGTCGCAAGATTCCAAAGACGCAAAAGCAAGAAGTAAGACCACACAAAAAGAATCTCTGAAAAATACGCTCGCAGGAGTTTTGGCAAAATCAAAAAATAACACACAAAACGAAAGACAAGATAAAAAAACTGGACAGATACGGCAAGAAAGGGAAACTCCATCTTCTGAGAAACAAACTACAAAAGCGGAGCAACAAAAGCCGTTTGAGGTGCCTGAAAATCAATTACGAAAAATCTTAAAAGGAGAAAAATGATATAGACATACATTGTTTTATGCGACGACTGTTTTTGATTTTCAGTTTTACGATACTTGTATTTCCTTCATTTGTTTTTGCATCACTTGTAAATATAAATACAGCTAACGTATCCGCATTGCAGAAATTACATGGTATAGGAACTGTAAAAGCACAAAAAATTATTGATTATCGTAATACGCACGGTGCATTTATTTCGATTGATGATATTAAAAAAGTGAGCGGTATCGGTAATGATACCTACGCACGAATTGCAGATAGCATTACCGTGAATGGTTCAAGTGCTTTAGCGAAAAATACAGATAAAAGTACAAATACAGATAAAAGCTCAGTAGCTACAGTGAATAAAAAACAATCAAACGTAGAGAATCAAAATTACTCATCACACACATCTGCGATACCCACACCATCAAAATTGTCTGTTACGATTGAATCAAAAACAACTGTATTTTCGGATGTGCCTTTTGTGTTTATGGCAAAAGTAAAAACAGATGCCGGCATCATTGATACTTCGGCGCGCATATCGTGGAGTTTTGGAGACGGGTCTGCGAGCGAGGGTCGCATTGTATCTAAAAATTATCATTATTCGGGTAAATATCGTGTCGTTGCCATAGCGCGTGATGGGGAAGTGAGTGCTCGAGATGAAATAACAATATCGGTTGTACCACCTGAAGTTAGTGTTGCTTC
Source organism: Candidatus Kaiserbacteria bacterium (assembly GCA_011322135.1). GTDB lineage: Bacteria > Patescibacteriota > Minisyncoccia > Phycocordibacterales > Phycocordibacteraceae > C7867-001. Next base: position 18,840 of record DRNP01000005.1, read on the forward strand.
TGTTTCCGTAGACGGAGTTATTTTGGAAAATAATTCCGATATAGAAACAGATTTATCGGGCTGGAGCATAATCTCTAAAAAAGGTGTGTTTCGCATACCGGTCGGTACTACACTGTTGCCAAAATCTCGAGTGCTGTTTCCTTTTTCGATTATGAGATTACCCGTTGCGTGGAATGTGAAGCTGGTATGTCCGGACAGCGTGATTGCTTCCGAGTACAAATCGAAAGAGAGCTCTTTAAAAATGCATTCGTTAGTATCTAAAAATGTACATATACAAAAAATGAAACCTTTGTCGGGAGCACATGGTTTTAATAAGGTGAGTGGCAAAAGTTTTACAAATACAAACAAAGTCGCCTCTCTAATTGTACATAATACTATTGCTCATGACATTGAAGCAGTAAAAGCCCCCACGCGACTTACTAAAGTTAGTCGCGTGGGGGCACCTTTGGGAAGCTCGTCTATTGCGAATGCGTCAGATACTAAAACAACAGCCCCGTTATCCGGTCAAAAGAAATACGATAATAAAATGACGTGGCTACTTAGCGTTGCCGGTATTTTTGCGCTCGCAGGTGGGGCGTTCGTTATTCTTTAGAATGGTTTGTAAGTGCGAATTGTTCGCGCGAGCAAGTGAACGGTGTGAATGTTGACAGGTTGTATCCGCGTTTATGCCGGGCACTAAACAATGTTTATGATGTACGTGCTAGCTCAAATGTTTGTTTTGATATATGCTTGAATTATATGGATTCTAAAATTATTCTTGTTACCGGCGGGGCAGGTTTTATCGGGCACAATTTGTGCAAGCGTCTTGTACAAGACAAGAACAACCGAGTTATATCGTTGGATAATTACTTTACCGGAAGTCGTGAAAACCATGTAGATGGTGTGGAATACAGAGAAGGACATACAAAAGACATTGAAAAACATGTTCCGGAAACTCCGGATATCGTCTACCACCTCGGCGAGTACTCGCGCACGGCATCAAGCCTTGATGAGCCGGATGTCGTATTTGATTTAAATATTGTCGGTACGTTTGGCGTACTTGAGCATTGGCGCAAAAGAAAATACAAATTAGTATATGCCGGCTCGTCAACAAAATTTGTCGGTGCACGAAAAGATGGCGTAGAAGGGCGTGATCTCGCTCCGTACAATTGGATGAAAGCTGCGAACACGGAACTACTGCATAATTATGGTCGTTGGTACAATCTCCCGTATGCGATTACGTATTTTTATAATGTTTATGGACAGGGAGAGAGAGCCGGACAATTTGACGGGACATACGGGACAGTAGTGGAAACATTTAAACAGTGTTATTTAAATAACCAACCGTGTCTTATAAATGGTACCGGTGAACAGACACGTGCTTTTACACATGTAGACGACACGATAGATGCACTCATGCTTGTCGGAGAAAAAGGCGTTGCTGACGAATACGCTATAAGTGCAAAAGAAATATATTCGCTACTAGAGCTTGCTGAAATGTTTGGAATTAAAACAGAGTTTAAATCGGCAACGCGCTCAACACGTTCGTCCGGAGCAGATGACACCACGAAGCTGGAAAAACTCGGGTGGGAACAACGTCACACTCTTGAAGATTATATAGAACAAATTAAACGCGTTTCTAAAAAATAATACATGAAGCGCATTTTAATTTTTTCACTTGCATATTATCCGGTTTTTGTTTCCGGAGCAGAGGCGGCAATAAAAGAGATTACAGACCGCATCACCCCGGAGGATATTGAGTTTCATATGATAACCATGCTTTTTGACCGCAGTTCTCCACGCGATGAGATTATCGGTAATGTGCATGTACACCGTGTCGGGTTTGGTGGTGCGTATATTTCAAAGATTTTATTTCCGGTCGTTTCGGCGCTCAAGGCGCGCAGTTTACACAAGAAGTATCATTTTGATGCTATGTGGGCAATGATGACATACATGCTATTGCCAACAATGCTTGCAAAAAGTTTTGGTGTTCGAGTACCGCACGTTTTGACACTTCAAGACGGCGACCCGTATAAAAAAGTTTTTGGTCGTATGCGTATTGTGCCTTTTATTTCAATTATCAATAAAGGATTTCGTACTGCCGGAGTTATACAAGTTATATCGCGCTATCTCGCGTCGTGGCCGGAGAAGCGCGGTTCCGATAGTTCCGTGGTGCTGGTACGTAACGGTGCAAATCCACGAGACCTTAAAGAGGATTCTTCCAAAGAAGATATTATTGCGGTGCAGAAAAAGATTGGTAAGAAAGACGGAGACGTATGGATTGTCAACACTTCTCGTATGGTGCATCAAAAAGGGATTGATACTACTATAGAGGCACTGACGCATCTACCTGCATATGTGAAATTTCTTGCAGTAGGTGACGGGGTAGATGCTACAAAATTGAAAGAGCTCGCTACTCGTTTGGGTGTTGCCGATAGAGTTGTCTTTACCGGTCAAGTCGACCGCTCAGAGGTAACTTTATATCGTAAGGCATGCGATATTTTTGTCGCACCGTCACGCTCGGAAGGACTCGGAAATGCTTTTGTTTCTGCTCTTGCGTCGCGTCTCCCGCTTGTTACGTCCGGAGTTGGAGGTATCGCGGATTACGCAATAGACGGAGAGACCGCATGGATTGTTCATCCTGATGACCCGCAAGCGCTTGCCCAAAAGATTAAAGAGGTTATGGATAATCCTGAAAAAGCACACAAAATCTCAGAACATGCGCGCTCTATTGTTGAAAATGAGTATGATTGGGACAAGATAGCTACACAGATGCGTGAGCGAGTGTTTAATCCTGTATTAAAATGAACGGAGCACTTGTAGAGAAAGCAATGTTGATGGCACTTCGCGCACATGAAGGGCAAACGCGAAAAGAATCTTCAGCGCCATATATTGTGCATCCTGTTCGGGTGGCAATATTGTTGGCACGGTATGGTTTATCGGATACGGTAGTTGCAGCAGGACTCGTGCATGATGTTGTGGAGGATACGAATGTATCGCTTGATGATGTGCGAAACGAACTCGGTGATGAAGTGGCAGGTATGGTAGCTTCTGTAACACACGACAATGCACTTTCGTGGATTGAAAAAAAGAAAGCATATATTGAAACGGTACGCACAGCTAGCGAAGAAGCAAAAGCTATCTCTGTAGCTGACAAGATTGCGAATGCAGAGAGTCTGATTTCGTCACACGCTCGGGAGGGAAGTGAAGTCTGGCGACATTTCAGTACCGGACGTGAGAAGAAATTATGGTTTGAGGAAGCGGTGCTCGCAATGCTTCAAGAGTCGTGGCATCATCCGCTCGTTGAAGAATACGCACGTTTTGTGAAGCGACTACAAGGATTGAAATAATCTTGGTTAATTTTATCCGGATTGCAGGCATAGATACATAGGCGCGGATATTTGCCAAAGTACATAATATGTATTATTATGTTTAATAGGGTAGTTTCGTACATTTTTTAAAACTTGAACAAGGGAGGAACCTGTTATGTCAGATAAGATAGTAATTCCAACGAAGGATTTCGACAAGTATGGAGTAAGCGTGCATGCCAAAATGATGAAAGGGACTTTTGAAAAACGCTTTGCACTGCGAAGTAAAGATGGAGCAAGTGTTACGATAACGCAGGCTCAATGTGCAGATTACTGGCAGACGGCTCATTCACACAAGGCAACGAGAGAGTTGTATTTTGTGTGGAGCGGAGCACTTATTTACGCCAGTCTCTGTGAAGGTAAAATAGTCCTAAACACTTACAAAGCCGGCGAGTTTTTTTCTTGTGAGCCGGGTGTTGCTCACACGGTATTTGTTGATTTTGGTACAGTATTTGGTACCACAAAGTTTCAGCTCCCCGGGTTTGAATTTCCGGACTATAAATTGGAGCCGGAAATGGACAAACTTCTTCACGACATTGTGTAAAAACAATCAATGCCAATGTCTGTATCTAAAACAAAATTGCGCGACAATAGTTGCGCAATTTTTTATTAGTGGAGTGTTTGCTGGCGCTTTTTTTCATCAGTGCTTCGTAGTGTGTCGCGTGTTTTTTTATATTCTTCAATGATTTCAGTTGGAATGTCTGTATCATTTAACACATTTTCTAAGACGTTTATCCAAAATGTAATTCTTGCAATAGCAAGCAAGTGCAAGTTACCGTTTGTTTTTTGCAACCAATTAACATAGTAGCGAACAAGCTCAGTGAATCTGTAAATACGCATTAGTTTGAGAGACATAAGTTCTTCCGGAGCTCTGTTTAATTTTACGTAAGTAATGAGTGCCTCAGCAAGTGATGGATTATAAAGCACCATGAAATTGATAAATCTCGCCCATCCTTCATATTTATTTCCAAATCGAAATGAAGCATTGTCTAATATATATAAAGTATCGTCACGGATGCGAAAGTTTTGCGGTGTGAAGTCCCAATGGGTAAGGAAGTCGCAGTACTGCTCGATAGTTTTTTGATGTGTATTTATAAAATCTAATGCGTTGTCTAATGTGTTTGTGAAATGCTCCGCATGAGAATCTTTTTGAGAAAGTGCTTGTTTTATTTCGTTAACATATTGCTCTGCAGTATTTAAATACTTTTTTGCATTCATTTCTTCAAACGTGCCGTGTATCAATTTGTGGTGTTCGTACGTGGAGGCGTTGATATTTTCCTGCGCTTTAAAAGCATCTAGAGCAACAGAGAATTGTTTTTTTAAAGGTTGTTTAATAAATGGAATTTCTTGTTCTATGTATTCTGTAATAGCAATAACGCCGTTTTGACTTTTTGTAAACAAAAGTTCTTTTGGCATGCGGAAAACATCGTACGCAAATGGTAGGAGAGCGAGAGCGACACGTCGCTCTCGCTCTTGTTCTATTTCATGTATACCGCCCTCGTCGGTGCCTATTTTTATAATGACTTTTGTTTCTTTTGATTTTCTTTTTCCGAGCAATACAAGCTTACTCCCGCTTTTAATAGGACGCGTTAGAGAGCGCTCGCCGATTATATGTGGTTGTTCTGTATCAAGCTCATATCCGAGTTTTGCCAATAAAGGAGTAAACTCAGAGATTGTACGAGCGGTGTATTCTTCCCATTTTTTTTGTATATCAATTGTCATATTCAAGTGTGGTTTCTATTTTCTCCAGATGCTCATTCCATGATGCATTCCACGTATTGATTGCATCGACGGGTTTTGTTTCAAGGGGCAGTATTTCCGGCTTTTGTTCAGGTGTGCTTTTTATAACCGCATCTGTACGTATTGTTGCCAGCCAATCTATTATTCCCAAACGAGAAGATGCTTTTTTGTCCGCGATACAGAATATCGTTTTTTTGTGAAGCGGTGTAAGAATAAGAGGTAATTCCGTTGATATGCCATTTATTACGATGATTGCATCTGTATCGCGTGCAGATTGTATCAATGCTTTTCTAAACGCATGTAAGCGTACAAGTCGTGGCTTGTGTTTATCAACCACAGTGACATTTACGTTTTGCAATTGCTCAGGCAAATGTGTGTATGCCAATACGTTTATTTTATGACCCGCCAATGACAGTCGTCGTGCCAGTTCTTTTGCATACGTAGCAACAGGAGCTATTTCAGGTGGGTAAAGTGGGGTTGCAAGCACTATGCGCATGATTGCAATATATCATAAACGTGTTTAATCCTCATGAATAAAAGGGAACTCGAGGGCTTCTGGTGCACAGGGTGACATTGACACGGTAGATAATGCCATTATAATGGCATTATAATCACTAAACTAATATACGTATGGCAACAATACAAAAACTCATCAAGGCTGGTAGCTCGGTGGCTGTGGTAATTCCAAAAAGTTTGCTCGGAAAGCATTCTGCCGGTGCGCCAATTAGTATTGAAAAAGATACTAGTCCAAATACTTTTCGAGTACGAGTGCTACCTAAAAAAAAGAACACTCTTTCTGCGCGTGAGAAACACGTTCTTTCATTGACCGATTCGTTTGTTAAACGCTACCGTACCGATCTTAAACGTCTTAAAGATGCTTAAATACCTTAGTGAAGACGAGATTGTACTTATTCATCAGCGCATAGTAGATGAAACAGGCGGTTTACAGGGTATTCGCGAACCACATGCGATACGAAGTGTTGAGGGGCAACCTCGTCAGGCAGTCTTTGGTAAAGAGCTATATTCAACGATGTATCTCAAGGCAGCTGTGTACGCACATAATATAATCGCACACCATCCATTTTTGGATGGGAATAAGCGTACTGGCATCTCTGTGGCTATTGTGTTTCTGGAAGATAACGGACTTATCGCAAAAGCGAAAGAGGGGGATTTCTTTAATCTTGCACTGCATATAGCAGAAGACAAATGGGAATACGAAGTAATTGCCACATGGCTCAAGGAGCATACGAAGAAAGTGGCGAGTACAAAAAAGACTGGCAAAAAGCATTCGCAAAAAAGTGATAAAAAGCGTTAGACTATACGTATGAAGATTGTCATTGCCACGCCACTGTATCCGCCGGAGCTTGGTGGTCCCGCCACGTACGCGAAGATTCTTTTTGAAGAGCTTCCGAAACGGGGAATTGAAGTAGAGCTTGTGAAGTTTAGCGATGTACGGCATTTGCCGAAAATTGTACGACACGTGGCATATTTTTTTCGTGTGAGGCGCGCGCTTGCGCGCGCCGACTTAGTGCTCGCGCTTGATCCTGTTTCTGTTGGGCTACCGGCATGTATTGCTTCATGGATGCTTAAGAAGCCGTTAGTGGTTAAAATCGTCGGAGATTATGCATGGGAACAAGGACGTCAACGTTTCGGCATTAAAGATACTCTTGATGATTTTGCCCACACGAAACGAGCTCCTTTTTTTGTGCGTCTTTTGCGTAGCGTGCAGACGAGAGTAGCTCGTCGTGCGCACACTATTATTGTTCCGGGGGGATACTTAAAAAAAACAGTCTCCTCTTGGGGTGTTCCGAAAGAAAAAATTCGTGTTGTACATAATGCAATATCTCTTGAAAAGATAGGGTCTGTACCTAGTCAGGTCGAGAGACTTCATCGTCCTTTGGTTGTTTGTGCAGGACGTCTTGTCCCGTGGAAAAATATGGATAAAGTTATCGATGCGGTTGCATCCTTGCGTAAAAAAGGGATAAAAACTTCGCTTGTGGTTGTGGGTGATGGACCGGAGCGTGCGACGCTTGCGTCGCACGCTGAAAAAAAACTGGGAAGCGCATGCGTATTTACAGGTGCACAGTCACATGCGGATATGCTTGCAATTTTAAAATACACAGATGTTTTTGTACTTAATTCTTCATATGAAGGGCTTTCGCATATGCTTATAGAGGCGCAAACGCTCGGAGTACCTACTGTTGCTACGAAAGTTGGTGGAAATACGGAAATTATAACCGATAACGAAAATGGTTTATTGGTGCCTTACGGAGACGAAGGTGCTTTGCCATTTGCCATATCGCGCATTCTTTCCGATAAATCGTTGCAGGCGCACATAAGCACATCTGCAAAATATTCGTCATCGCGTTTTTCTATAAATGCTATGCTTGACGGCACCATTTCTGTACTCGATGAGTTTAAATAATTTCACATGAAAATACTTTTTATATCAAATGATCCGACAATATTTGAAGAAAACAGTTCTGCGCGTTCTCGTATGCGTTCGTATGCAGAGGCGATAGGAGAATTGCATATCCTCTCGCAAGGAGCAAAGACATCGGACGAACAAGAAGGAGCACTTTTCTTACACAGTATTCGACCACTGCCAACGAAGCTCGGGAGGGTTTTCTTATTGTGGACTCTTTCAAGACGAGCTCATCGTTTGGTAAAGAAATCGGGTATTGAAATTGTGTCTGCACAAGACCCTTTTGAACATGGAGCAATAGCAAAGAGCGCGGTACATCACACGAATGCAAAATTACACGTGCAGGTGCACACTGATTTTTGCTCTCGATATTTTTCAGAAGAATCTATAAAAAATCGTTTACGTATGATTATTGCAGATAATGTGTTGCCACACGCAGACGGCATACGCGCAGTATCAAATCGAGTGAAAAATTCGCTGGTTGCACGATATGGTACGCGTATATCTTTGCCGGTTGTTATTCCGATAGCAATGGAAACAAAAGTTGCAAACAAATCAGTGGAGCCGTTTAGCATTAGCTCGAAATTTTCTTTTATGATAATGGCCGTCGGTCGTCTTGAAAAAGAAAAACGACTAGAGGACGCAATCCGTGTCGTTGCAATACTTGCTAAGAAAAAATATCCGGTCGCGCTTGTTATTGTTGGAGATGGAAGCGAAAAAGAAAAGTTGAACTCTCTTGCAAAAAAACTCGGTATAGAAAAACGCGTTATGTTTTTGGGTTGGCGGAATGATATACACGAGCTTTTGTCACATGCGCAAGCGTTTATCCAAACAAGTGCTTACGAGGGGTATGGACGAACATACATTGAAGCTGCGCTTGCGGACGTGCCTATGGTTGTAACAAACGTAGGTATCATTGGCGATGTATTTATAAACAAAGAGTCCGCTTTGGTGTGTGATGTGAGCGATATCAGATGTTTGGAGCGTTCTATGGAAACGCTTATAGAGGAAAACGATACGCGATATAAAATTACATATAATGCGCATAATGTGGCGGATGCTCATATTAAAGCCGTCGGTGATACCGTTGCGCGCACAGTTGAGGATTTCGAAAGGTTACTGGCGTAGCAGAAGTTATAGATATTTTTCAAAAATGACATCTTTACAAAACAAAAATAACGCGAAATTGTTGATAGTTACACAAACCATCGACGAGAATGACCCGGTTTTAGGTTTTTTTGTGCGTTGGGTTGAAGAGTTTGCAAAGCGTGCAGAGAGCGTGGAGGTCATTTGTCTCAATTTGGGAAAGTCGGACCTTCCCAAAAACGTGCATGTGCACTCGCTTGGTAAAGAGCGCGTAGCCGGTACGGATAACACAGGAAATATAAAGCAAGCGCAGAGCACAGCGCCGAGCTTCGCTCGGCGCTGTGCTCTGCGCGCCACTTACGCGATACGCTTCATACACCTGGTATGGAGTTTGCGCAAAAGATACGACGCAGTCTTTGTTCATATGAATCCCGAGTATTTCGTACTCGCCGGGAAACTATGGCGTTTGATGCGAAAACGCACAGCACTTTGGTACACGCACAAAAGTGTTGATTTAAAATTACGTATAGCGGTGCTTTTTGCAAACATTGTATTTACAGCGTCACCTGAAAGCTTTCGGCTTAAAAGCAGGAAAGTGCATGTTGTTGGACACGGTATCGACATGGAACTTTTTACAAAAAAAGCAGATGAACATACAAAAGATAAAAATTATCCGAAAAAAACATTTCGGATTTTGACGACAGGACGCATATCGAAAACAAAACGAATAGCGGAAATGTTATCTGCGTTAGACGTGCTTTATTCTCTGGGAGAAGATTTTATATTTATCGTCGCAGGCACACCGGCAACAAATGAAGACAAACTGTACGAACAAAAATTGCTTCGCTTTGTAAGCGCATCTCCGTATTCTGAAAGAGTACGTTTCATCGGAGCTGTATCACATAAAGATATTCCGAAAATGTTAAATGAGTGTGACGTATTTATTAATTTGAGCGAAACCGGAAGTATGGATAAAGCAATACTGGAAGCTCTCGCGGTTTGCGTTCCTGTTGTAACGACAAATGTAGCTTTTCGAGATATTCTCGCCCGCACACAAAATCTTTTTATCGAGAACGGTACGCCGGAGAAAATAGCGAACACGCTTATTTTTGCGCGCAATGCCGATATCAGTGCAATTTCAAAAGAAATACGACAGCGCTATGCGTTGCAACACACAATAAAATCAATTATGAAAATACTCACCGCATAGTCTTTATTCAATGTTTTTCGGGTGTTGTTTGAAAATCTTTTCAAGGTCTTTATCTATGTATTCAGAAATGTTTGTTTGTCGGACTTTGTAGTAAATGAAAGAAAAAATGGCAATGATTCCCATAACAAGGGCACTGCTTATCAGGTTGCTCGGGTTGTGAATAATATTGTATCCTATCAACACGACTGTAGATATTGTGCAGAGCAAAAAACCAATACCCGGAATTATACGGTTTGATTTGGTTTCTTTATATAATTTGAAATTAGATAGATTAACAAGAGCGAATATAATCAAAAACCCCGCGCTTCCCGCTATTGAAATATTTTCCAGATTAAAAGTTGTCGCAAAGATAATACTGAGTAGAGCGATTATAATGACTCCTTCATAGCCTTGTTTAATTTTTTCGTCAAACATCTTTGGTAGTTCACCGAGTTTTGCCACGAGGTAGCCTACCCGGCTACCACCATACAATGTAGCGTTTATTGCTGAAGCGGTAGAAAGCATCGCGGCAACAGCGATGACGGCAAAACCTGTTTTACCAAAAAATGGTTTTGCCGCTACTGCCAAAACGTAATCTTTTGCAACCATTGCTTCGTGTATGCTCACGTTTCCGACAGCGACAATAGCTACACAAATATAAAGTAAGATAACGAAAATAACAGCACTGTAAAAAGCACGCGGTATATTCTTTTTCGGATTTACTATGTCCTTTGCTGTGTTTGCTATCAGCTCGAAACCTTCATATGCCAGGAAAATCATCAGTCCACCCGTTATGATTGATGTCGTGTTTGTCCATGATGCAGGATCCAGTCTGCTCACGTGTATTGTCAGGAATCCAACACCTGCAAAAATAATCAAAATGGTTAATTTTATAAACACCATTATATCTTCCGCTTTTCCTATCATAAATGAACCCATAAGATTTAATGAAGCGAATAACACGATAACCCCGACAGATAATATTTTTTGAAGCCACACGATATTGCTTCCTGTAAATAATGCCGAACCGTAGCTACCAAACGCATATGCATAAAGCGCAAGCATGATGACATAACTTATAAGTAGCAGGTTATTTGCAATGGCTGAAAAAACACCATTTCCAATACCCTGAACAATAAACTCGATTGTACCGCCCTCGCTCGGGTATGTAAGCGAAAGTTTTACATACGAATAAACGGTTACGAGTGCTATCAATCCGGCTATTGCAAATGATATAGGTGCTGCGCCGTGTGAAAGCGAGATGGTTAGACCAAGCACTGCAAAAATACCACCGCCGACCATTCCGCCTACGCCGATACTAAACGCTTCTATAAAACCTATTTTTCTGTTTTTAAAATTTGTCTTCAAAATAATATCTTTAATTTTCCCGTGCATTCGTATGCAGTACTCTTTAGGTATCCCGAACAACGCCCGTCACTTTAAAATTGCCTTACAATATAAAGTATACTCTTTTTATCGCAAACTGATTATCGTGCTATAAACTAAAGAAGCGCGTTATCGCGATAGTGTCATGCGCAACTGCATTTAAATTGAGACGATATGCAAAACTCTAAAAAACCAAAAATAAAGAGAGTACTTTTCTTTGGTATCTTTGATCCTAAGTATTCACGCTCACGTGTTTTACGTGAGGGTTTTGAGGCGCTTGGATATGAAGTCGTAACTTGTCAAACAAATCCAAAAGAGAACCCTGGGCTACGTAAATATAATGTACTGTGGAAAAAAGGAAGAGCACTTCGTGCCGAACAATTTGACCATGTCTTCGTGCTTTTCCCCGGACACACGGTTGTGTGGCTCGCCCGGATTCTTTTTGGTAACAGAATTATTTTTGATGCGTTTGTGTCGCTTTATGATTCAAACGTGTGCGACCGTGCGCTTTATACGTCGTTTTCTCCCCGTGCGATAAAAGATCGTTTTTTAGACAGCATATCTTGTACTCTTTCGCATTATGTACTTGTTGATACAAAAGAGAATAAATCTTATTTTGTAGAAAAAATAGGTGTCAGTGAAAATAAAATAATTGTTGTTCCGGTCGGTGCCGGAACAAAATGGTTTACAGCTGGAGAAAATATAGAGTCACTTCATGGAGACCAGCTGATTGTAGGATTTTATGGGTCGTACATTCCGCTACACGGCATATCAACTATTGTCCGTGCAGCGCACTTGCTTGCAGAGGAGCGAATATTTTTTCGCATTATTGGCGGTGGGCAAGAATACGATAAAGTGAAAGCGCTCGTCAAAAAACTTGGTGGTGTACCAAATATAGAGTTTATAAAATCTATGCCACGTGATGAACTAATTAAAAATATACGCGAGATGGATATATGTCTCGGCATTTTTGGGGAAACAGAAAAAGCATCACGTGTTATTCCAAACAAAGTATACGAGTGTGCAGCATTCGGTAAGCCAATCATCACGGCAGACACGCCGGCAATTCGTGAAGTATTTACGAATAAAGAAAATATTCTACTTACGGAAGCAGGTTCTGCGAATGAGCTCGCAAAAACAATCCGTGACTGTATCGCGGATTACGGGCGCGCGACGCGTACCGCGTCGCGCGCCCGTAATCTCATGCTTAAAAGCTATACTCCGGAAAAAATAGTACGCAATTTAGATGAAAAAATTTCTGCAAAAAAAGTGGCGTTTTTGTTTTCAAAGGCGCGAGGAGACAAGTCGGAGCCGGATACTTCGTTTCGAGGCGCAAACCATATACCGAATGCAGAGATTATTGTTGTTGAGCGCGGTGTGATTAAAACGTTAAAGATTATATTTAAGTTAATCAGATATGACGTCGTCGTGGCTTCGGATTATTTTACTATAGGTTACATTGTCACTTTTTTATCGCGTCTCTTGCGCAAAAAGACATATTGGATTTTCATAGCGATGCATTCATCAACATTAATGCGCAAGCATTCAAAACATACGATACGTATCTATCTTTTAAAGATGTTTTGGAAAAGTTTCGCACGCATAATTTGTCTTTCGCGCGCGCAATATAAAGATTTTGAAGATTTTGGCGTATCGCCTGAAAAACTGGAATTCATACATTTTGGTATTGATAAGGATTTTTACACAAACACAACAGATAAACATAAAAGAGAAAATATCGTAAGCGTGGGGCGTGATAGCGCCCGCGACTATAAAACGTTGTTTAAGGTTGCCGATAAAATTAAACACAAATTTGTTATTGTTTCCGCTCATAAAAATATTCCGGACAACATACAAATTCCGGAGAATGTATCGTTGAAATATAATTTGCCGGCGAGCGGTGTTCGTAAAATATACGAAACAGCAAGGATTGCTGTTGTTGCGGTAGAAGATGATAATTTTTTCTATGGTTCCGATTGTTCCGGACAGACAGTAATTCTGGACGCAATGTCAGCAGGAGTGCCGGTTATTGTAACGAAAAGAGCGTGGATTAGAGATTATTTTATTCCGAATAAAGATATCGTCGTTGTTTCTTGTGGCGATGCAGAAGTACTCGCAACGGAAATTAAAAAACTTTGGAATTCATCCGACGAGCGTGCTCATATTGCGTCCAGTGCCAAACATAAAGTTTTAGATATGTATACTACGGAGAAATTTGCGAATAAATTAAATAGCGTAATTACAACATTATGAAAAATCCTCTACATATGCAAGCATACACTTAACTACTAATTTGTTAGAATCATCAGTATGTGACCATATTTCAACGTGGAATAACAAACGAAGTCTTCAAATTATTGGATAAAAAGGGTATTCTTTGGTAAAACTCTGTTGACACCTACTTCCAATAATATACAATATATGTATATTATTGGAAGTAGGTAATATCCATATATTATGCCTGAAGAAAATAAAACAAAATCTATACTAAACATTGTTCGCAAATTACCGCTATTTACGATAAATGACATTCCAGATGTTGGCGTAACAAGTGCTTCTGTCAGAGTAAAATTATATCGTCTGGCTAAGGCGGGGAAAATTATCAGAATTAAAAGAGGTTCGTATGTAAGTAGCGCGTACCTGGAGCATATACGTAGTACCGGAATGATAGATACTTATCTAGAATTTTTAGCTACGAGCATATATGAGCCGGCGTATCTCAGTGTGGAGTATGTGTTACAAAAACACGGAATATTATCTGAATCTGTGCAGGCGATAACGGTAATCACAACAAACAAAAAGAACCGATTTATAAATACTCTCGGCATATTTACATATAGGCAGGTAGGTGAGAATTTATTTACCGGTTTTAATGTGGAAGAAAAAGATGGTTTTGTCGTAAGTATGGCGACTGTTGCAAAGGCGTTGTTTGACTTCTTGTATTTAAGAAAAAATCTCATTAAAGACAAAAACGCTTTTGAAAATTTACGACTTAACTTGGATCTATTGTCAGCAAATGATTTGAAAGAATTTACAAAGTATGTGAATAAAGAAAATTCAAAAAAAATGCGTTTATTGGAATCATTTATTAGACAGAATTAAAAAAGATATGGCAAAAGACAAAGAGATAATGAAAAACATATTGCGAGAGCATTCCGGAGAGTCGGAATTGTATCGTAGAACTTTATTAAAAGAATATATGCAGATACTAACGCTTGATTTTATTTATTCCAATAATAGGTATAAGTCATTGGTATTTTATGGAGGCGCTTGTCTTGCACATTGTTTTGGACTTCCTCGTTTGTCGGAGGATTTGGATTTTGTGGATACGGATGGCAGTGTAGACCTTGACTCGCTTGCGAATGATTTGAAAATCTTTTTCAAAAAGAAAACGAATTTGCCGGTTATTATTCGTCGGCAAAAATTTCGTATTGAGTTGAAATTTCCAATACTGCGCGAACTAGGACAGAGTGGCACGTCAGAAACAGATATACTTATTTTAAAAATAGAAGTGTTTAGTGATTTTGACTTTTGCAAAAAGTATAAGACAGAGATAAATCCACTATTTAAATTTAATAAATCAATTCTTATGAAGACTTTTGATCTTCCAACACTCATGAGTACAAAGATTCGTGCGGTGTTG
>DRNP01000006.1 GCA_011322135.1 Candidatus Kaiserbacteria bacterium
AAGCATGCAAAACTTTCGTAAAGAAACGTGCATAAAGTAAATGCAACACTGTGTGTTCCGCTCCACCCAGATAAAGATTCACCGGCATCCATTTTTTAATGGAACTTTCCGAAGCAAAAGCATTATCATTATGAGGATCAGTGAATCTATAGTAATACCAGCTGGAGCATACAAAAGTATCCATCGTATCCGATTCCCGTCGTGCCGGTTTACCGCACACAGGACACGACACATCATGAAATGATTTTGAACGCACAAGCGGTGACTCACCTGTCGGCATAAAGTCTACATCTTCCGGTAAAAGTACAGGCAGGTCTTCTTCCGGCACCGGCACGGTACCACATTTGTCACAATAGATAATCGGTATGGGGGCGCCCCAATATCTCTGCCTGGAAACAAGCCAGTCACGTAAACGATAAGTTGTTACCATTTTTCCACCGACCATCTCGGTTATGGCACGCTTTGCAGAAGTATTTTCCTGACCGTCAAAATTACCCGAATTACGTAACAAGCCCGTTCCAACCCACACACGCTTTCCTTGCAAAACTAATTCCGTTTCATCTTCTATTGCTTTTGTTGTGTCAAATTTTTCACCAACTTTACCAACAACCGGGCTTATTGGATATGGATTAATAACATTAACGCACGGCAATCCAAACTTTTCTGCAAATTCAAAGTCGCGTTCATCGTGCGCCGGTACCGCCATGATTGCTCCCGTACCATAGCTACCGAAAACATAGTCCGCGAGAAAAATAGGCAATGCTTCGTTATTTGCAGGATTTATCGCTTTGATTCCTTTTAATTCAACGCCTGTTTTTTCTCTTCCTTCAACAGTTCGCTCCATGTCAGTCTTGTTGCTCGTAGTCTTTACATATTCACGAACTTCTTTTTCATTTTTTGCATCACTTGCAAGAGTTTCCACGAGAGGATGCTCAGGAGCAAGAACCAGATAAGTGGCTCCAAAAAGAGTGTCCGGGCGCGTTGTAAAAACTTTTATTTTTTCATCTCGCCCATCCAGTGCAAACTCTATCTCAGCTCCTTCGCTTCTCCCTATCCAGTTTCGTTGAGCTATTTTTGTTGACTCAGGCCAGTCAATACTATCAAGTCCGGATAAAAGCTCTTCTGCATAAGCGGTCGTTTTGAAAAACCATTGCTCCAAATCTTTCTGTTTGACTTCAGTGCCACAACGCTCGCAAGCCCCGTCTACCACTTGTTCATTTGCAAGCACGGTCTGGCACGAAGAACACCAATTCACTTTTGCCTTTTTGCGATATGCGAGACCGTGTTTATATAGCATAAGAAAAAACCACTGAGTCCAGCGATAATATTCCGGTGTGTGTGTACCTATTTCTCGCGACCAATCATACGAAAGCCCGAGAGATTTAATCTGTCTTCTAAATGTATTGATTGCTTTATCGGTACTTTCACGCGGTGGAGTTTTTGTTTTTATTGCGAAATTTTCCGCAGGAAGTCCAAACGCGTCCCAGCCCATCGGATGCAATACTTCTTTACCTTGCATACGTGCAAAACGCGCTGAAATATCAGTGGCGGTATACCCTTCCACGTGTCCTGCATGAAGACCCGCGCCGGAAGGATACGGAAACATGTCCAATACATATTCTTTCGGCTTTTTAGACGAATCATCTGCATTATAAATGCCGTCAGCTTCCCATTTTTCTTGCCACTTCTTTTCAACCGCTTTATGATCGTATCTAGCCATAATTAATTTACAGAAAAATTACTCGTGTCGTTCATCTCCGAAACGGCGCACTCCTATTCCGATGAGAGCAATAAGCGCAATTGCGGAAATTATAAGCCTAAGCCAGTTTCCGGCATCGCCCCAATATTGCATTGACCCTATAACAAGCGCTACCACGCCTCCATATGAAAGACCTGACGAAACGATAGACGAGCCAATCGGCACCACTCCGATGACAATGGCGATAACGCCGAGTACCGTCATAAGGACAAAAGAGTACAGTCGCTGTTGTCCGCGGGCTTGTTTATATGCAGGCTGACATTTCGCCGAATAATCACAATATCCGGTTATTTCTTTCATCGACGAATCTTGTATTATCGGTTTCTGCGGATATTCCGTCCACACTCCATTTTGTGAATCGCAACTCGATGCGTCTCGTGCTTGAACCGTCGGGCGAGGACAATATGTTAAATAATTAGGAGCCGGAAAGATAATTTGCTGAATCACAACAAAAAATATATTTAGAATAACCACGATACCTATTAAAAGCGCCCACCGAACAAAATTCGGGTGCTGTTGTTTCTTTATATTTTTTACAGCAATATTTTCTTCCATATACTCACATATTACACTACGAGAGCAGAACGTAAACACTTTGTCCTCTAAATTCAAGAAATACATTCAACACGTAACATCACGAACATTTGTCGTAGCTACAAATAGTGGGAGAGTCCGACTCTCCCACTTTAAATCAAGGTGAGTGAGGGTGCGCGAGAGTTAACCTCACTCACCGAAATTTCGAGTCGATAAATGAGCGAGCGAGCGAAAAAGTGAGTGAGGTTAAACCTCACTCACTTTTTCGCTCACAAAACCACAGTTCAAAAGAATTGTAATACTAAACTATTAGTAATTATTAAATATTATTGAGTTATCCTATCCGGTCTTGTACCTAAATTAAAATGATTATAAGTTTGATGATGTGTTGGATGATGTATAAACATGCCCACACGAATGTTTTTGTATATCTGCACTAACTGTGCAAAAAAACCATAACATCACCATCTTGAACAACATATTCTTTTCCTTCCGTTCTTAAAAGTGCATTTTCCCTGGCGGAGCTCCACGAACCTTCAGAAAGCAATTTGTCATACGCGACAACTTCTGCACGAATAAACTTGTCACGAAAATCTCCATGGATAGCTGCGCCAGCCTCCGGAGCGAACGCTCCGCGAAGCACAGTCCATGCGCGCGATTCGTCAGCTCCGGTTGTGAAAAAAGTAATGAGCCCGAGAGTATCATATGCATTGTGAATAAGGTCAACAAGTCCATTTGTTTGCACACCGAGTTCTTGACGGAACATAGATTTGTCTTCTTCCGCCACATCGTTTAAATCACACTCAGTCGCTGCGTCCACATAAACATAACGAGAGTCGAGCGACTCCACGAGCTCGTATGCAGACTGCGCACGACCGTCCGACATTTCGTTAAGGTTGTGACCTCCGGATTTCCCATTAAAACAATAAAGTATCGGCTTCAATGTTAATAAGTTTAGATGTCTTACGGTATCCATTTCATCTGAAGAAAGACCTATTGATGTTGCCAGTTTCCCCGCAGAAAGAGCTTGCTCTATTTTCACAAGAACTTCATCTTCAGCCTTTGCGTCTTTCGAGTTTGCTCGAATATCACGCACAAGTTTTTCGCGACGTTTTGACACTTGTTCACGATCAGCAAGAATAAGCTCCAAATTGATTACTTCAATATCTCGTACGGGATCAACTTCCCCATGCACATGCGCGATGTCGGCATCGTCAAAAAAACGCACCATTTCAAGAATTGCGTCTACTTCTCTAATGTGTGCGAGAAACTGATTTCCAAGCCCTTCACCTTCAGAAGCACCTTTTACAAGTCCGGCTATATCTACAAACTCAATCGCCGTAGGCACGACTTTTTTACTCTTTGATAATTCTGCAAGTTTATAGAGACGCTCGTCCGGCACACCGACAACCCCGACCGCAGGGTCGATTGTACAAAAAGGATAATTTTCAGCAGGCACCGCAGCTTTTGTGAGAGCATTAAAAAGTGTCGATTTCCCGACATTGGGCAGTCCAACAATACCTATTTTTAGCATACCGAATACTTATGCGTTATTTGCTTGCAAACGAACAAGAAAACGCACGAAACCAAACAGCGCGGAAATAACTCCAACCGACACGATAAATCCAAGCATCGCGGAAAAATATCCTGAAATGGGAATATAACCCATATCCATTCCCGCCAAATACCACCAACCTGAAAACGCTATAGCAGAACCCGCCCAAAAAGGAATACGCGCATTAAAACGCAACCACGAAACACCTGCCAATATAACAGCGAGAGAAAGTCCAAACCAATACATTGCATTTAAACCAAACGGGTGTGCGCCTTGCAAAAAGAAAAGCACCGTTGCAATTGCGATGTCTGTGAGAACCATAAGCACCAATGCGAAACGAAGTGAGAAAAATAAAGCTACAAGATGCGCTCGCTCTCCATAATCTATACGCCCATCCATAAGTGCTCTAAAATATTGCCACTCTGCTACTGTAATGCTACCCGCACCGACGAGTGTCGATGCCAAATGCACCAGAACCAACACAACCGCACTTGAAGCTAATAAAGAAGTCGCCATAATTATTGCATTAATTTTGATAATTCATCACGGTATTTTTTCATTACTTCCATTGTAGCTTTCATTTGCGCTTCACCACCCTTTGTCCTTCGTTCAATCTCATCACCGATTTTCTTGAAAAGCTCCGGGTTCTTTTCAACCATTGTTAGCATCATTTCTCTCTGTGCCTCCGGCACATCTTTCATCTTGTATTTTGCGTATTGACGTAAAAGGAAATTTTGTACAGACATAATATTTTATTTATAACACGAAAAGTCGCATCTTTACCACCTGCAAACCTTAAAAACTTACAACAGTACCGTTGCCTGATTATTCGAGATTTCTACCATCCCTCCATCTCGTACCGGAACA
Source organism: Candidatus Kaiserbacteria bacterium (assembly GCA_011322135.1). Taxonomy (GTDB): domain Bacteria; phylum Patescibacteriota; class Minisyncoccia; order Phycocordibacterales; family Phycocordibacteraceae; genus C7867-001. The sequence continues at coordinate 4,716 of DRNP01000006.1, forward strand.
TGGTAACTTTTCCCATCAACAGCTTCGAAGCGTGCTTCTCCCATCGAAAGCTCCGAGATAAACGGCTCGTGATTTGCCAGAACAGTCATCATGCCTTCAGTACCCGGCAACTCAAGCTTCACAGCTTCGTCATCAAAGATATTTTCTCCGATTCGAGCGATTGTCAGATGAAATGGTTTAGCCATATTTTAATTAAAAGAGATACTTCTTAAAGTCTTGCTACGATAAATTATCATTATTTTATCTCATCAATACTACCCTTCATGTAAAAGGCCTCTTCCGGTTTATCATCATGTTTCCCTTCTACAATCTCTTTGAATCCACGTACTGTATCTTCACGAGAAACATATTTACCGGGAGTACCGGTGAATACTTCACCGACAAAGAACGGCTGAGACAAAAAGCGCTGAAGTTTGCGCGCACGATAAACAGTTTGTTTATCTTCATCTGAAAGCTCTTCGATACCGAGGATTGCGATTATATCTTGCAAATCTTTATATCGCTGAAGAACCTGTTTTACTTTGTTCGCAACCTTGTAGTGCTCGTCACCAACCACTTCAGGCGTAAGCGCTGTGGAAGAAGATTCCAGAGGGTCTATTGCCGGATAAATACCTAGCGAAGCAAGTGCACGCGAAAGCACGACGGTGCCATCGAGGTGCGCAAACGTAGTGGCAGGTGCCGGGTCGGTCAAATCGTCCGCAGGCACATACACAGCTTGTACAGATGTAATAGAACCTTTCTTTGTAGAGGTGATGCGCTCTTGAAGCTTGCCCATTTCTTCCGCCAAAGTCGGCTGATAACCGACAGCGGACGGTACACGTCCCAAAAGTGAAGAAACTTCAGAACCTGCTTGAATAAAACGGAATACATTATCCATAAAGAAGAGCACATCTTTACCACCTTCATCACGGAAATATTCAGCTTGAGCGAGACCGGAAAGCGCAACGCGAGCACGAGCACCCGGAACTTCGTTCATTTGACCGAAAACTAAAGCAGTCTTCGCAAGTACGCCGGAATCTTCCATTTCATGGTATAGGTCATTTCCCTCACGCACACGCTCACCAACACCCGCAAATACGGAATATCCTCCATGCTCAGTAGCCACATTACGAATCAACTCCTGAATAAGCACGGTCTTACCAACCCCGGCTCCACCAAAAAGACCTACCTTTCCACCTTTCAAGAAAGGAACCATCAAGTCGATTGCTTTAATTCCTGTTTCAAAAACCTCCGCCTTTGTAGTTTGTTCGTTAAAAGCCGGTGGCTCACGATGAATAGGAAAGCGTGGAGCTTTTGCATCAATATCTCCTTTCCCGTCAACTGTCTCACCGAGCACATTAAAAAGACGTCCGAGTGCGGACTCTCCAACAGGCACACTTATCGGCGCACCGGTCGCATGCACTTCAGTACCGCGAGACAGACCTCCTGTTTCGTTCATTGAGATTGTTCGCACACGATCCAACCCAATGTGCGAAGCTACTTCCAATACGATACGTCCATGTTGAGAATCTTTCTCTATGACAAGTGCCTCGTTTATGGCTGGTCTTGATTCTTTAAAATATACATCGACAACCGGACCGATTACTTCGGTAACGGTTCCGACAATGATGTGCTTATTATTTTCGGCGGTGGTGTTCTGGCTCATATAACTCGATAATACTAGATACTGTTATTAATTACTACTAGACACTTGCATGTCGTACTTCTCTCTTTTCATACTCATGATGCGAGTGCCTCGCGACCCCCGACAATTTCTGAAACTTCACGTGTGATAACTGACTGACGCGCTTTGTTATAACGACGAGTCAAGTCACTTGTAACTTCTTTTGATTTGTCACTCGCATTTTTCATTGCAACCATACGGGCTGAATGCTCCGATGCTTTCGATTCCAAAAGTAAATGATACAACGATGTGGAAACCAAACGAGGTATCAAAGAATCAAGCACATTGGTATATTTCGCTTCAACAACATAATGTGGTGGCGATGAGAGCGGTGATAAGTCACTCCACTTTCCTTTTCCGGGGACAATATCTTCTACTAGAAATTTTATACTTTCCAAAGAAAGCGGAAGCAATCTATGCACAGTCGGTACTTGCTCAAAAGTCGAGCAAAAACGACTATATGCTACAAGCACTTCATCATATTTTCCTTCTACGAAGGACTCCGTTAAGTCTTTTGTAAAACGTTTAACGACAGACCGCGGGACATCATCACGTTTATTTTCAAAAGACATAACGATGTTGTATCCTCTACGCGCAAAATATTCTTCGCCTTTTTTTCCAAAAGCGTAAACGGCGACTTCCTCTCGTGGCAAACTTTCCGCAAGCGCCTCAACGGCAGATTTAATAACACTGCTATTTACAGAACCTGCCAAACCTTTGTCACTCGTGATTATAACCAGAGCAACGCGTTTTACATCACGAGCTTGTGTAAGCGGATGAGCGGAAAGAGCTCTGCTACCTGAAAGTCTTGCAAGAATTGAAAGCGCAGCATGTGCGTATGGGCGACCTTCAAGAGCTGTTTGTTGAGTCTTTCTCATTTTTACAGCTGAGACCGCCTGCATGGCACGTGTCACTTTATGTGTGCGCTCGGTAGCCTGAATCTTTGATTTTATGTCTTTAAGTGCCATAAATTATTCGTCTATGTCGATATGGATTAATGCCATACGCAATGCTTGCTTTGTATATTCTTTTCTATCAACACGACCTTTTGTAACAACTCCTATCGCACCTTGTGCCTCGCCCAGATTTTCGTCAGTTGACAAACCGACTTTATTTGATGCTTCGGTCATGTTCAGACCTTCTTCTGTCATAAGCTTTACAATTTCCGGATCTTTAAACTCCCA
>DRNP01000007.1 GCA_011322135.1 Candidatus Kaiserbacteria bacterium
CCTGCTCCCGCAAAATTATTGAAATCAAAACCACCTGCCCCCTGAGAGTTTCCACCACCGGCAAATGTACGACCGTATGAATCATACTCGCGCCGTCTCTTGTCATCCGAAAGTATCGAATATGCTTCTGTTATTTCTTTGAATTTAGCTTCATCACCACCCTTGTCCGGATGATGTTTTTGCGCCAATTTTCTGAAAGCTTTTTTGATTTCATCTTTTGTCGCCTTTTTATCGACGCCAAGTACAGCATAATAATCTTTTGTCATATTGGCATACTATACACCTGTGTATACCAAAAATGCAAAGTCTGTACAAGCTCACCACACAAGGCACTTTTGTTTGATAAAACAATTATAATAAATTGTAAGCATCTGATAAAGATTGTCGAATTCGTAATAAATCAATACACGGCGAGCTCTTGCTCGCCGTGTATTGATTAAATAACAAACTATTTATTTACTTCGCAGGTTCGTCAGGTTTTTCTTTAAACTCTGCATCGGTTGGTTTTGCATCACCGTCTGTTTTTTGTTCACCTTCAGGTTTTGCTTCTTTTGCTTCCTGTTGTTGAGCTTTCATCATAGTCTCTCCTATTTTTGACAGAACAGTCGAAAGCTCTTCTGTGGCTTTTTTAATGCTCACGACGTCACCGCCTCCTTGAACTTTCTTTAGCTCGTCTACTTTTTCAGAAACTTCCTTTTTTACTTCTTCGGAAATCTTGTCTCCGGCATCTTTGAGAGCTTTTTCAGAAGTATATATCATCTGGTCTGCAAGATTTTTAGCTTCAGCAAGCTCCTTTCGGGTTATGTCTTCTGCAGAATTCGCCTCTGCATCTTGTCGCATCTTTTCAATATCCTCTTCAGAAAGCCCTGTTGAACCTTCAATACGAATAGTCTGCTCTTTGCCCGTTGTTTTTTCTTTTGCTTTAACAGTTAAGATACCGTTGCTGTCGACATCAAAAGATACTTCTATTTGTGGCATACCGCGCGGTGCCGGTGGAATACCATCAAGCAAGAAACGCCCTAGAGATTTGTTGTCACTCGCCATTGCCCGCTCTCCTTGTACGACATGAATATCGACTGATGTTTGGTTATCGGCAAAAGTGGAAAATACTTGCGAGTGTGAAGTTGGTATCGCAGAGTTTCTCTCGATAAGTTTTGTTGCTACACCTCCGGCTGTTTCGATAGAGAGTGAAAGCGGTATGACATCAACGAGTAGAATATCTTTTACGTCTCCCTGCAAGATGCCTGCTTGTATTGCAGCTCCTATTGCCACAACTTCATCAGGGTTTACTCCTTGGTTGGGTTCTTTGTTAAAAAGTGCCTTTACTTCTTGTTGTATTTTAGGCATGCGAGTCTGACCTCCAACAAGTACAATTTCGTTTATATCACTTTCGGATAGCCCTGCCGCTTCGAGAGCTCTTTTTGTAATGTCGATGGAACGTGTAATGTATTCTTCAGCTAGCGATTCCAATGTTGCTCGAGACATCTTCAGTAGGAGGTGTTGTGGCGTACCGTCTGATCCGACTGTTATAAATGGAATGTTTATTTCCGATTCAGCAGAGCTGGACAATTCTTGCTTTGCTTTTTCTGCGGCTTCGTCGAGGCGCTGTAATGCAAGCGGGTCTTTAGTGATATCGATACCACTTTCCTTTTTAAATTCGTCTGCGAGATAGCGGACTATCTTTTGGTCAATATCTCGACCGCCCATATGGCTGTCACCGTCTGTAGATTTTACTTCGATTACATCATCGCCGACTTCGAGTACAGAGACGTCGAATGTTCCTCCACCAAAATCGTATACGACGATTTTCTCGTCTTTCTTTTTATTGAACCCGTATGCGAGTGCCGCCGCTGTAGGCTCGTTGATGATGCGCTTTACATCAAGACCGGCTATTTTACCCGCAGCTTTAGTTGCGCTTCTTTGGGAGTCATCAAAATAAGCAGGAACGGTTATTATCGCTTCTGTGATTTTTTCGCCAAGTTTTGATTCAGCATCAGCTTTCATTTTGCTTAGAATCATTGCCGAAACTTCTTCCGGTCGATAATCTTTTTCACTTAAACGAACGGTAACTCCGCCGTCATTTCCGCCCTTTACTTCGTAAGGGACAATGTCTTTATCGCGTTGTATGGCTTCGTCTGCAAAACGATGCCCCATAAAACGCTTTATTCCGTAAATTGTATTTTTTGGATTTGTAACAGCTTGTCGTTTCGCTAAAGCTCCTACGATACGTTCTCCATTTTTTGCTATTGCAACAACAGATGGAGTGGTGCGCGCGCCTTCTGCGTTTTCGAGAACGCGAGGTTCACCTCCCTCCATGATTGCCATCGCAGAGTTTGTAGTGCCCAAATCAATGCCAAGAATTTTTGCCATAATGAATGTTGAAAATCAAATTATAAAAACTAATAAGTTGCACGTGTTCGTGTATTGTATGCTTTCTTGCGATTAGGTTCAAGTGGTTACATACCTCGCCACTGAACCGTGATGTCGAGGCAATGCAAAATGTGCTTTATCTTTTACACATGCTTCGCTACACGTACTTTAGCTGGACGAATAACCTTGTTACCAATTTGCCATCCCTTTTCTAATACGAGAGAAATCGTGTCGTCTTTCTCCGGGTCATCGGTTTCGTCCTGACCAAATGCTTCGTGTATGACAGGATCAAAAGCTTCACCGACTTTTGCAGGAACTTCCTTTACATTGAGTGACGAAAAAGCATTTATTAGCTGTTTGGCGATAGCGTCAAATCCTTTTGGAATATCACCTGAATCACTTGCCCGCAAAAGAGAATCAAGTGCGGGAAGAAATTCCGTAACGGTTTTTTCTATAACTCTATCTTGTATCGAAGCTTTTTCTTTATCAGAGCGTTTCAGTGCGTTTACATAGTCGGCTTTTGCACGTTGCCAACCATTTAAATATTCTTGTTTTTCCGCTCTGCACCGCTCAAGCTCTTTTTTAATTTTCACCACTTTGTTTTCGGCACGATCCTCTTCGTCAACTAATTCGACATCGATGGTGTCATCGATGATACGTGATTGATTGTCATCAATCACGATATCATCGTCGACCTCGTTTTTGTGTTTTTTATTGGGCATAACATCTTGTATGATGCACGAAAATGCTCATTACGTCAAAAGTGCGTGCTCTAGGTTCAAACAACCAGCGCAAAAATGATTTCAGTTAAAACCCAGGTTCAAGAAATAATTGCAACAATCCCATATATATCAAAAAGTGAGTGAGGTTTAACCTCACTCAGAGTTACTCATCATTTGGTTTTCTGTTTAGGAGAGTGCCAAATGTATGTGAACTTGTGCAGGTTGCTAAATAAAAAAATCGTCTAGGAAAGATATATCCTTCCTAGACGATTTGCGCAGTTTGCTCGCTTTATTCAGCTTCAGCTAATTCACGCCATTTTTCAAGAGCAGCCGCTTTTTCAGGGTCATCGTGTGGAAGTTTGTCAAACACCCACCGATATTGTTCAAGAGTTTCCGCTTCGGCTCTTGCCGTCGCAAAAAACTCCGCTTGCTCCTGGCTACCAGGAACTGAATCTTCATACCCTTTTTTACACTGTTCAAAGGTCAATTTTTCCATCTCACTGTCTCCTTGTTTTAATGAACATAAATCCAATCCCTTAAATAAGGAAAAGGTATATTTAATATATCTGTGCAGAGTATACATAAAGATATGTAATTTGTCAACCCCTTGTGGTAATGTATATACACGTATGGCACTCTTCGTCTGATAAATCCTCCACAATAAATCGCAATAGAGCAACATGCCGAGACCTTGGTGCGGTCGAGGTGAGTGAGGTTTAACCTCACTCACTTTATTTGGCTGTTTATATCAGATGCTTAAATGCGTACCGAAGTAAAAAATCGAATCAAAATAAAAACGAGCACCTCTCGGTACTCGTTGTTGATTGTTTTTGGCTATGATATTTATCTTAAAACAGATAAGACCATAGCTCCGTGTGGGCAGATGTCTTTGCGTGGATTTATTTCCCTCGCGTCAAATATCCAACCCGCTCCGTGCCCCTGAAGTTCGAACCATGTCGCTATCGCGACGCAGATTTCATTATTTGATTCGCAATATGCTATGTTTACAGCTTCCATAAACATGGCTCCGCATCCATTTGAGCTAGCTTCCTTGACCAAATTCCAAAGGCTACAAATTGACGGCAGGCTGTTTTGTTGGCACAAGTGTTCGATGATACATTCTGAACGTGTATTATCAAATACCTTATTTACGCAAAGTGTTTCCGCTGTGTGTAAATAGGGGCGACTGTTTTTTAAAAACAGTCGCGAGAAATTTGGAGTTATTCTATACACTAGCACTCCGTCAGTCTCTTCTCCGGGAATAAATTTTTTATTTGGATCGAACACTCTTTCCGCGCAAACACGTTTTACAAATCCAATCTCGTTAAAAAAATCCAGAGATCGGCATACTCTAGCACTTAAAAAGTCCATGTCTAACCTCCTTTTGTTTGTTTTTTTAGGTTATCATCTGTTTTAAATAATACAGCTAATGAGCGTATATGTCAAATACTGAGTGCCTGCTCGGGGTATTGCTAACGTACTTTTGCGAGATAATGTTCAAGAGAATAAATCCAGTCGGTTTCTGATGTCGGGTCTTTTTTCTTTTGTTCAAGAAGCCACTTTAAATAACCTGAATCGCTCCTTGCAATGTCTTCGAGGCGCTCGTCTTTGTGCTTCCCAAAACGAATTGTAGTGAAAAGAAGCGGGCGTGCAGATATTTTCAGCATTATATTAAGCGCGTCTTTTTCGTTGACATTATTTTTGTGCATCATTTTTGTAAGCAATCGCTCAAAAAGAGCTTCGAGCACGAGCACATCGCCGAGGGCATCATGGGCAGAAGCATCTATTTCAATTTTAAGTAAATATCGCAGGTATTGAAGTCGATAATTCGACAAATTGTCTTCCGAATCAAGCGCGTATGCAACTTTGTATGTACAGATTGTCCGCGCGGGGATAATTTTTTCTCGTTCAAGCATCGCGACATCAAATGCAACATTGTGTGCCACTGAAATAGTCTCTTTGTTTTCAAAAAGTTTTTTCAGCTCTGTGTATTCTGGAGCTGTTTGAAAAGAATCCTTCCCTGCTACCATTTTTTCTGTAATATGATGGATTGCCATCGACTCAATTGATATCGGTATCGGTGGTTTATAAAGATTGTTAATTACCGGCTCAGCTTTACCGCGCTCTTTTATTGCGAGTTGACATAATCTGTCGTTGTCTCCGTTGCCTGTTGTCTCTGTATCAAAAAATATAATACTCATGTAATTTATATATCAAACGATAACACCAAGATCAAAGAAACAAAACACCGTCATCTTCTGCGTCAGTGAATAGATGCAAAAACCGCCCGTGGGCGGTTTTTGCGATTTGTAAAATTATCGTTTTGACCACTGAGGCGCTTTGCGAGCCTTTTTAAGTCCCGGTTTCTTGCGTTCTACGACACGTGAATCACGAGTTAGAAAACCTGCTTTCTTTAGTGGAGCACGAAGTTCTGCAGAAGCTTTCACAAGTGCGCGAGATATACCATGTCGCACGGCATCTGCTTGTGCGCTTATACCACCACCCGATACCCGTACTTCAATCGCATATGCGCCTGCGTTTTCCGTAACCAAAAAAGGTTCGTTTGTTACGTGTGTGCGCTCATCGGTTTTAAAATATTCGTTTGCAGGCTTACCATTTACAATGATAGTTGTTTTGTCTGCCGGAGTAATGCGTACGCTGGCGCGCGCAGTCTTACGGCGTCCTATTGCCGGAATATAACGAGGTGTGTCAGATGTAGAGCTCATATATAAGTTTATTAAATTAGTCGGTGATAGTAAGGCGCTTCATACGCTCGTTGCGGAGCTTGTTGCGTGGGAGCATTCCGTCCACAGCCCTTCGGATAACTTCAGATATACCTTTTTTCTCAATAAGGTCTGACATGGACGTGGTTCGAAGTCCTCCCGGGTATCCGGTATAGTGAGTGTAATCTTTCCCTTTGATGCGACGTTCTGAAAGCCAAAGTTTTTGTGCGTTTTCTATAGTTACACGAACAGGTAGCAATCGATACTTTACAAAGCTTGTAGATTTTTTACCAAGGAGCACCGAAGCTGCCTCACTCGCTACACGACCAAGCGTGCGACCAGAGGCATCGATGACATAATTTTTTATTTCGGGTGCTTGTGTTGTTTTAGTCATGATAATTATACGAATGCGATGTATGCTGTTTTTCTACCGTCAGCTGCGGTTGCACTTCTTTTTACAATACGTGTGTATCCTCCTGCACGGTCTGTGTAGCGCGGTGCTATGGATGCAAAGAGTTTCTTTACAATCTCATCATCGCCACCGAGGCGTGCGTTAGCGAGACGGCGACTTGCCACTGTATCGCGCTTACCATAAGTGACCAAACGCTCAACGAATGGACGTAGCTCTTTTGCTTTGGCTTCAGTCGTTGAAATACGTTCATGCAATATAAGCGAACGCGCGAGCGAACGCAAAAGTGCACGACGTTGGTTTGTCGGTCGTCCAAATGCTCTGCCTTTTGAATGATGTCTCATATCTACGGTACCTTACACTATTTTTTGATGTATCGCCAGTAATTACTCTCCTTTTAGAGAGAGTCCGAGCTCTTTAAGCGCCGATTCTATTTCCTTGATTGCCTTATCTCCAATACCCTCAATCTCTTTAAGTGTATTGGCCGATCGCCGTGCCAGACCTGCCGCAGAGCGGATGCCTGCATCAGAAAGTACGGTTGCAACACGTGTAGGAATATTCATGTCTTCGACCTTTATTTTTGCAGAATCTTTTTTATCGACTTCTGTATTTTCAGTAGTTTTTTCCGTAATTACTTCTTCAGCAATTTCGAGCTCTTCAACAGGCTCTTCTTCCTGAAAGCCGATTATGGATTTTAACTGACTAATCATTACTTCAATAGACTGCTCGAGCGACTCACGAGGAGTTATCGTTCCGTTTGTTTCTATAAGAATTCGAAGACGATTAAAATCGGTACGATCACCGACACGCATGTTTTCAACTTCGTAATTAACTCGACGAATCGGAGTAAACGTTGCATCAAGTGCAATCGTACCAATATCGACTTTTTCTTTCGTAATGGCTTCTCGTGGCACATATCCGAGACCGCGTTCAATCGTCGCTTCCATTTCAAACGGAACCTTACTTGCCAGATTTACAATATGTTGCTTTGGGTTTGCAATCTCAACTTGTGATGGAAACTTGAAGTCTCCTGCTGTTATATCTTTCGGTCCGTTTGCAGACAACGTGATTGTTTGCGGTTCGTCACCATGAAGCACAAAATAAACTCGTTTTAAATTGAGTAATATTTCCATGACGGTCTCTCGAACGCCGTCTATTGTTGCGAACTCGTGTGCGACTCCCTCTATTTTTACAGAGGTTACAGTAGCACCGGGAAGCGACGAAAGAATAATGCGACGCAATGAATTTCCCAATGTGTGACCGTAGCCCGGGTAAAGTGCGTCAATTTCATAAATACCTTGCGAATCTTTTTCGGAGACTACGCGAGGTTTTGACGGAAGTGTAATGTGGTATTCCATAACTCAATCAGTGTTACCGGTGGATAATAAATTAAAACTAACGACTATAGAACGAAAGCACCGTATGCAGGTCTCCTGCGGGGTCTGCAGATTCCATTGTCGGTATTTCTTGCACGCCGCCCTCCATGGTTTTTGGATTCCACGAAAGCCATGTCGGAAGCGTACGCTCCATAAAGCGTTCACCGAAATCTGCAAACAATACGCGCGATTTACTGCCTTCGCGTACGGCAATTCGGTCATTTACATTTATTGCACGTGAAGGAATTGTCGTCTTGCGACCATTAACAGTTAAGTGTCCATGAGCAACAAGCTGACGAGCAGCACGACGAGTGGGAGCAAGTCCGATGCGCCATGCTACGTTATCAAGACGAAGCTCAAGAGAAGCATGTAGCGCTTCTGCAGGAGTTGTAGCGTGGGAGACCGTTGCCTTTTTTATGTAATTTCCAAACTGTTTTTCCGTAACACCGTAGGTTACGCGAACCTTCTGTTTTTCAAGAAGTTGTTTTCCGTAGCTACTTGGTCCGCGTCTACGGCGTCCGCGACGATTTTTTGCAGAGCGTTCTTCTGCAATAGCAAATTTCTGCGTCTGCGTCTTTTCAAATACGCTGGCGCCGAGTCTTTTTGCAATTTTGTAACGAGGTCCTGTTTTCATAAATTATAACTATAAACTATACACGTCGTGGCTTTGGCGGACGCGGACCGTTGTGTGGTACCGGTGTCGCGTCTTTAATGCTCTTAATTTGAATGCCTTTGTTGGCAAATCCGCGCAGTGTTGATTCACGACCCGGACCGACACCACGTATTATAACACTCGCTTCTTTCAGTCCGATAATACCTGCCTTTTCTCCAAGCAACTCACCGACTTTTGCCGCTGCGTAAGGTGTTGATTTACGCGCACCGGAAAAACCGAGAGCACCGGCGGAAGATGACATAATCGCATTTCCTTTTTCATCTGTAAGAACAGCTTTTGTGTTATTGAAGGTTGCTTCCACGTGAAGCACTCCATGATCAATATGTTTTTTAACGGCACGATTAAGAGCACGGTCTTTACGACCTTTGTCGAGCCCTCGTCCACGTTTTTTGATGATTCGTTTTTTACCCATAGGAAATTAAATGTAAAGTTACGCGCAATATTATGATTATGTTTTTTCAAGCGTGCGCTTGCCAGAGCCCATTGTACGGCGCGTGTTCCCACGCACTGTGCGGGAGTTTGTTTTTGTTCGACCTCCTCGCACAGGGAGCTGAAGAGTATGACGCGTACCGCGTATGCTACGAATATCTTTTAAGCGCTTAATGTTTTGACCGATTTCTCTACGAAGCTCACCTTCAATGAGATATGATTCTGCGATTGAACGAATTTTCTGCTCTTCGTTAGCAGAAAGATCTTTTCCTTTGCGGTCGTGCGCGATGCCGGCTTTATCCAGTATTTCTTTTGCACGAGTATGACCAATACCAAAAATAGCAGGCAACGTATATGAAAGTTGCTTATTGTCTGGAAGTGTAATACCTGAGATACGCATAATAATTTAAAAAATATATATTGTTACTTCTGAGTACGAAAATTAACCCTGACGCGCCTTGCGACGAGGATTCTGTTTGTTAATGCGATACAATCGCCCGCGACGACGCACAAGTATGTCGCCAGGCTGTTGTTTTTTGATAGATGCGCGTACTTTCATAGTTTTAAGTTAAGCGCCTCACAATGCGTGCACGTCCTCCATAAGGATCTGTAACAAGTTCAACTTCGTCACTAACCAATACACGGATGTGATGCAAACGCATTTTCCCGGCAAGATACGCAAGAATTAATTCATCGGAACCAGAAAGCCGCACTCGAAAAAGCGAGTTTGGAAGCACTTCCTCTACAATGCCTCGGACTGTTCCTTTGTTCTCTGTATCTTCTGCCATGTGAAGCAATAACTATCTTAACAGGGTGTGTAAAAATCGTCAAATTAAATGCCTGCATCAGGGCTTGTTTTACTGTTGTTTATGACAACAGTAATTGCTTTCGGGTCACTTGGAAAATGACTTGACCATATCGGGTGAAGTGTAAGGCGCACTTGTTTTACTTCAGGAAATCCTTTCAAAATAGTCTTTGCTTCTTCACGAGATTTTCCTGCAATTGCGGTTGATATGCGGTTTTTATTAACAGTCCAAACGACGGTGGTGTTTCCTGAAAGTGCAAAATTAAACACAGTACCTCCAACGGCATTTCTTGAGTTCGGAATACCTTTTGTTGGAATAAGAGTCAAACTTTTGGTACTTGTAAGAGTTACCGGCTGACCACTGTAGGAACCTATGATATTCGTTGCAATCAGTTTTGCAAACGCCGACTTCGGGAATACCACTGCAAATGTAGTTCCCTGTTCACGAACCTCAGCACCGCTTCCGTTTTGGCTTGGAAGTGTCGGTAGGTCTTTGTATGTTGTCGTGGCGGCACCCTTAATTAAAACGTAACCTTCAGGTACTTGCGCTTGAATCGCAGTCGCCATATTTTTTGCAAGTACAGACCGCAGCGTTAAGCGAACAGAGACTTCTTTATCCGGTGAAATTTTTGCGCGAGTTCCTGAAAAACCACCCGTCATCGCACTTGTTGATTTTGCGTATACTTTTCTGGCAAGCGAAGTTCCGGAAAGTCCCGGTAGCGTAAAAGATGATGGCGGTATGTTGTACTGACTGCCGGAAGTGTCTGCGTATACTGTCGCTTTAACAGAACCCGGGATTATTCCATGCGCTTTAGGAACAACGATTGCATCTCGAATACGGAAAATGAGGCCGTTTTTTGTTTCAAAACGGGTTTTTGTAATAAGTTTCTGTGGTACCGGGCGCGTATTGTAAATTGTGATGGTTCCGTGCGCAGCTTGGTGGATAGTTTCCGTGCCGTTTCCTTTAACTGTTTGTTTTACAATTTTTTGTACACTTATAATTCCAAAAGGAAGGGGTGTTGTGGTAGATGCCATTGCTGTGAAATCTCCGGATAAGTTTGCCGTTGCTGTCATCGGTTCTATTTCAACACTCGCACCTGAAAATGCATACAGAATCATAATCGTAATGATAATAACGACAAGTGATACGATAGCTGGCGTATATGAAAACTTACGCCTGCGCATTGGAAGCGCTGTTTTTGGAGAGCTTTCGCGTGTTCCTGGTTGTACTGTGTTTCGGCGACGTGATGGCGGAATAATGTCTTCAAAAGTTTTACGCATATTATATTATTGGAAATTAAGAGATAGGTTCTTTTTTAGTATACCCTAGCATTCTAATACATAAAGTGTACGAATTATTGTGATAAGTGGACAACCGGCAGTCCTTCATTAAGTGGCTCTTTTAATCCCTTTGCCACATAGAGTGCCAAAATAGAGATGAACGTATCCCCTTCTGCATTTTTATGATGAATTACGTACGGTGCAAGCTTCCCGGGGTCTACATAATGTACATTTAGCAGGTCGTCTGAAAGACCGAGCGGACGAAAGTCCTCGCTATGCAACATGTGCGTCAAAAAATCATGAGCGGACTTATCTGCTAGCAAGAGTATATCTCGTGGCAAGGCATACTGAGACCGCACCGTAAGAAATGCATCTGAAACTCCTTGCACCCACGCATCTCGAGCTGTCTGAATTTTTTTGGCAAAATTACCGGCATGGTCTGAGTCGAACAAATTGGTTTTATCCAGTGCTCGAAGCGGTTCATCTTGTGCTGTTGAATCAATACCGGACTCGATTGCAACACGACGTAGGTCGTTTAGTCCAAACGACACG
>DRNP01000008.1 GCA_011322135.1 Candidatus Kaiserbacteria bacterium
AACGGCTGTTCAAGAGCACGTACTACAATATCAAAACCAACTCGCTCTTCATCACCCATTACAACACGTTTACCTGAAGCAAGCATACCTGAAACTTTTGCCAATGTTGTACCACCTCCCGGAACAATTCCTTCTTCCAGTGATACTTTTGTTGCTTTCACAGCATCGTCAATCTTATCTTTGAGATATTTCATTTCTGTTTCTGTAGCCGCACCGACTCGGATAACAGCAACACCACCGGAAAGTTTTGCAATGCGCTCTTCGAGTTTTTCCTTATCAAATTTTGACTCTGTGTTTTCGATAAGAGATTTCATTTGTGCAACGCGATCTTCTATATCCGCTTTTTTGCCCTTACCTCCGACAAATACTGTGTTGTCTTTAGTTGCAACTACACGATTTGCTTTACCAAGCATCGCGATTGTAGCGCTTTCAAAAGTGTCGCCGGTATCTTCAGATACAACCTGAGCACCAACAACCGCAGCAATATCCGCGAGCATTTCTTTCTTTCTATCTCCATAGCCCGGAGCTTTAACAGCGAGCACATTAAACGTTCCCTTTAATTTATTTACAACGAAAGTTGTAAGCGCATCGCCCTCTACATCATCTGCAACGATAACGAGCTCTCGCTTTCCGGACTGTGCAACTTTTTCAAGAAGAGGAAGCACGTCTTGCACATTTGATATTTTCTTATCGGTAACGAGTATGTTTGCATCTCTATATTCAGCTTCCATACGTTCTGCGTTTGTTACCATGTAAGCGCTTACATAACCTTTGTCGATTTGCAGACCCTCAACAACTTCATATGAGAGATCCATGCCTTGAGACTCTTCAACTGTAACTACCCCATTCTTTCCAACCTTTTCCACAGTCTCTGCGATAATTTTCCCAAGGTCTTCCGACTCGGCTGCAATTGTTGCCACCTGTCTCACGCTGTCTTTCCCGGATACAGGCTTTGCCATTTTCTTTACTTCCGCAATAGCCATGTCACGAGCTTTTTCCATTCCGGAACGAATAGCCATCGCACTTGCACCTTTAACAAGTGAAGAAAGTCCTTCATCAATCATTGCTTCCAAAAGCACGACGGTTGTGGTTGTTCCATCACCAACACCATCATTTGTTTTGTTAGCAACTTCCTTTACAAACTCAGCTCCCATATTTTCGAATTTGTCTTTGAGAGATATTTCTTTTGCTATGGATACACCGTCATTTGTAATGCGCGGACCACCATACGATCGGTCTAGTACTACGTTTCTACCACGAGGACCAAGCGTAACTTTAACAGCGCGCGCAGCCTTTCCGATACCTTCGTGCAATTTACGTCGTGCTTCTTCACCAAAAAGAATTTGTTTTGCCATAATCTTTATTTTTTAGGAATAATCGCAAGTACGTTTGACTCAGCAAGAATATAATATTCTTGACCGTCAACTTTCACTTCATCATATCCATACTTTGAAAAAAGTACGGTATCGCCAACTTTTACATTCATTGGGGTGAGTTCCCCGTTCTCATATTTTCCAGTACCGATTGCGACAACCGTTCCGCGTTCCGGTTTTTCTTTATTTGCAGTTTCGGGAATAATAATTCCCGATGACGACTTCGCCATGTCTTCTTTGTTTACAGGCTTGACCACGACACGGTCGCCAAGCGGTTGAATGGAAATATTTTCCTTTGCCATACAAAAATTGTGTGTTAGCGGTTTGTAATATACAGCTGTTGCTGTGGTCTGTGGCACGTTTGATTTTGGTTTTATAACGCACGATGCACTTAAACCAAAACATTGCGCGCCTGACTCGCACACTATAATGAATTACGCGCGCTTACGCAAATAATTTAAACGCGACTCGACGAGTCGCGTTTAAATTATTTGCGTAAGCGCGCGCCTCACAACCACCAAAAGCAAAAATACAAAAAAGAAAGCCCCGCATAATCAATCATTTTTAATGATTGATTATGCGGGGCTAATTGCAGGGGCAAAATTACAACTCAGATGCCCCCACGAACCATCCGTTCGGGCGATTTATGGCGGTTATCCGCCAAATGTGCTGATTCGTGTCGATAATAACAGGGCTCAGGAGTATTGCTTCTCCCTCAGAATGTGCAACTCCAAAATTTGTGTTTCTCCATTGTTCCAGAAAACTCACAAAACCTTCAAAACTGCCTTTACTTCCAATCCTGCTAAGCAGGGATTTAAAGTTCGGAGCTTCCAGACTTACGTCAATCTCATTCTTGTCTTTAAATCTTTGAAAAACTTCAACTGCCGATTCTTGACCCATTTTTTCTCCTTTTGTTTTCTTTTTTAAGAGATAACGCCCAAGCTGAATATCAACCGTTGCGCCGTACATACATTACTTTACATAAAATAAAGTTCCGCAAAAAACAATACCCTTATTTGCACTTCTTGTCAAAAACTCACGCCCGTCACATTTATTAAAGCTAAATCCATCTTTTCTAGCTTTACTTATTTTAAGAGAACATTTGATGTTCAATTCAACCAGTTGCAAACATAGCTGGCATTATGTTATGCTCGCAGATACAGATGGAAGTATTCACTACGTTTTTACCATATGCAGAAATCGTTCTTTCTATTCTGCTAATTACCGGCGTTGTTTTACAACAGCGTGGGGCTAGTTTAGGTGGAGCTTTCGGAGGCGATAATTTCGCATCCACCTTCTACAAGCGCCGTGGCGCAGAACTTTTTCTATTTCGCGCGACAATCGTAATCAGTGCGCTACTAGTGGTGCTTGCTATCGTGAACTTCCTTCTGCAAGGAGCATGAAAGAACTCTTCGCACGATACACAAATGCAGTTACAAAACATCGGTCACTGAAACCGCTATTATGGCTTACAGAGCATGTTCGCACTATCCCTTCCGGCGATAAATTAATTGTCGGAGTGATTGGTGTAGCGATTACCATATCGAGTATTGCAGGAATGTTTGCTCTTGAAAGGTCATTCTTGGTTCCTGTCCCGGCTCATGGTGGCATTTTAACAGAAGGCGAAGTTGGCTCACCGCGCTTCGTTAATCCCCTTCTGGCAATCACAGATGCCGACCGAGACGTAACGGCACTAACATACGCAGGTCTTATGGGGTTATCCGGAGACGGAACGCTTGTTCCTGTTCTTGCAAAAAGTTATACAGTATCCCCGGACGGAAAAACATACACTTTCGTTATTCGAAATAATGCTAAGTTTTCAGACGGAACAAACGTCACGGCAAAAGATGTCGCGTTTACTGTACAAAAAGCAGAAGACTCGACTCTTAAAAGCCCTCAATTCGCTAATTGGAACGGAATAACTGTTGACGCTATAAATTCACACACAGTGCGCTTCACGCTTCCAAAGCCTTATGCTCCTTTTTTGGAAAATACGACTTTGGGAATACTTCCTGCGCACCTGTGGAGAAATGTTCCGGATGAGCAATTCCCGTTCACGAATCTCACAATCAAACCTGTCGGTGCGGGACCTTTCGTTGTTAGCAACGTTGTTCATGATGCGAGCGGTATAATAACCGAATATGATTTGTCAGCTTCCAAAAACTACGTCCTGGGCGAGCCGTATCTAAACGGCATTCATATGCGTTTTTATGCGAGAGAGTCCGACCTCGCAAATGCACTAGCGGGCGGCGAAGTTGAAAGCGCTTACGGGATACCTTTTGCAGGTGCAAAGACCGCTCCGTTTTCCAGCGTGTTCGGGGTATTCTTTAACGCAGACAAAAACCCAGTCTTTACAAATCTCCCGGTGCGCAAAGCTCTTTCACTTGCAATCAACAGAAAATATATAACCGACAAAGTATTGCATGGGTACGCAACAGAGCTTTTCGGACCTGTACCGCCGGGAAGTGGTGTAAAGATACCTACGGTTACAGATAAAAAAGACTATCTAGCTACCGCCGCATCTGTTCTTGAAAAAGCCGGGTGGACATACGACGGTGTAGCACGCCAATGGGTACAGCGCAGAAAGAAACTTACGTTTAGCTCCATCACAATCAAAACTTCAAATGTTCCGGAGTTAAAAGCTGTCGCTTCCGCTGTTCGAAATGACTGGAAAAAACTCGGCATAGATGTTTCGATTGAATTGTATGAGCCGGGTGATTTAAACCAAAATGTAATCCGTCCGCGTAAATACGAAGCACTTCTATTTGGCATGGTTATAGGACGTGACCAAGACTTGTTCGCATTTTGGCACTCGTCACAACAAAAAGACCCGGGGCTTAATATAGCTCTCTATGCAAATAAAAAAGTCGATGCTCTTCTTGAAGATGAACGCACAAACGACAATGCTTCTGATAGACTAAAAGACTTAGACTCTATCGAGAGCGATATCAGTGCCGATTACCCTGCTGCGTTTACTCATACACCGAAGTTCATCTATGCATTACCAAACAACATTCGCGGTGTGAAAATACCGCAAATAACAATACCGGCAGACCGCTTTGCCACTGTTGCAAAATGGTATAAAGACATCGATTACGTGTGGCCATTTCTTGCTCAAAACAGTACTATATCCAAATAACTTTTCGTACGGGCATTGCCCTCAATAAAATAAATGAATTGGATTAAATTAATAATTACTTATATAACTAATTACATACCAAACTACCGCTTATGACTCCAGCACCAGCTCCGGCTCCGGCACCTTCGTCGGAACCGCACTCAAATAACTCAAATAATCGACCGCGTATCAAAAGATACCCGTCTCAACAACAACGAAGTGGTGGCACTGCGAATCATCACGGCGCTCGCCGTATGACGCACAGCAATACAAGCAACAGACCTTACAATAAAAAAGGTTTGCATCAGTCTCGTCCGGGGGCTGCAACTCGCCGTATACAACGAGCACTCCACCGTCCAATGGCAACACGCAAACGTACAAAACGCGTACCTGATTATTTCCCAAAACCGCCTGCTGAAAATGTTGCGCGAATAGTACCGCTTGGAGGTGTCGAAGAAGTTGGTCGCAACATGACAGCTGTCGATATAAATGGGGATATCTTCGTAATGGATGTAGGCTTCGAATTTACAGGTGAAGACGAAACACCAGGTATCGACTATCTTCTTCCAAATACAGCGTATCTTGAAAAAAACAAAGACCGAATACGCGCGGTAATAATCACGCACGGGCATCTCGACCATATTGGCGGTATACCTTTCATCATGAAGCGTATTGGAAATCCTCCGATTTATACGCAAAAATTAACTTCACTTATGATAGCGAAGCGACAAGAAGAATATCCTGACGTTCCGAAACCGGAAGTTATTATCGTTGAACCGGGAACAGAGCGCACGATAAGCAATACAAAAGTAAAATTCTTCTCCGTTACGCACTCAATCCCTGATGCGATGGGAATATCACTCGTGACACCGCAAGGAAATGTTGTTATCACCGGCGACTTGAAACTGGATCACGAAGGAACCGACCCGCTTGAACACGAGAAAAAGACATGGGGCGAAGTAGGAAAAGACAACAATATCTTTCTTATGGCAGATTCGACAAATGCAGAACGTGACGGTTTCTCAATTCCTGAGCAACGTGTACACGAAACGCTCGGTGAGATTATAAGGACAGTCAAAGGACGTCTCATTATTGGTACTTTTGCATCTCAATTCGAACGTATAATCCGCATTACAGAATTCGCAGAACAATATGGAAAGAAAATAATAACAGAAGGAAGATCAATAAAAACCAATATCGAAATTGCTCAAAAAGCGGGGATGCTCAAAGTGAAAAATGATACTATCATTCCGGCACAAGCGGTTGGTGATTACCCTCCGGACAAAATACTGATACTCGCTACCGGTGCGCAAGGTGAAGAGTTCGCCGCACTTATGCGTATTGCAACGAAACAACACCGCTTCATTCAGTTTACCGAGCGAGACACAATCGTGCTCTCCTCATCCGTTATCCCGGGCAATGAAGTATCCGTACAAAAACTTAAAGACAATCTATACCGCAATAATGTTACAATCATCAATTATCGTTCCAGTGATGTTCACTCGACCGGACACGGAAACGCAGGTGAGCTTGTGTGGGTAAACCAGCAAGTAAATGCGAAGTTCTTTATGCCCGGATATGGCTATCGTTCTATGACTGCCAGTCATGCAAAAGCCGTAGAGCAAGCAGGGCGCCCGCGTGACACCATTTTCATCGCGGATAATGGAAACGTCATCGACATTATTGACGGAAAAGAAATGAAAGTGCACAAAGAGCGCGTGCCGAATTCACCGCTCGCAGTAGATGGTTTTTCAATCGGAGGAATACAAGAAGTTGTTATCCGTGACCGACAGTTGCTCGCAAAGGACGGCATGTTTGTGATTATTGCAACCGTGCAATTAAAAACCGGCAGACTGAAAAAATCCCCGGACATAATCTCACGCGGTTTTATTTATTTACGCGAATCACAAGATTTGTTAAATCAGGCTCGCCTTCTCATTAAAAAGACCGTCGAAGATTCAACACGCGGAATGAATCCGATAGATCTTGACTATGTAAAAAACGTATTAACGGACACAATGGCAGGATATCTTTTTACACGCACGAATAAAGCACCGATGGTAATTCCGGTACTCATCGGCGTGTAAATATTTTGTTCAAAGTGCGTTACTTTCGAGCATAAAAAGCTCATCTAATTTCAAAACAGCACGCGGGGCTTCGCCCCGCGTGCTGTTTTTGTCGTATCGTATGTTACATTTCAATAATATGCATCCGCGCATTACGCTTTCCGTTGGTAACTTTTTCTTTGCGATTTCGTCGATACTAACGGCATACATTCTATTTCCGTATCTCGACACTTTCATGTCGGCACAGTATGCCGGTCTTGTTATTTCAGGTGGTGCCGTAATCGCTCTCATACTTTTCGTATTCATACCGCACGCAATCAAGAAATACGGTGCTCAAACTCTGGCGGTCTTTCTCGGCATTGCGCAAATGATTACGCTGTTTGCTCTTTCTGCACGACCAAACGCAACAGGTGCCGTAATATTTATAGCAACACTCATAATACTCGGACCTCTTTTAACATACACTCTCGATATTTTGCTGGAAGCGACCGTCGCAAAAGAAGGTGTTACAGGTCGCGTTCGGACGCTTTTCCTTACCGCTTATAACGTAGCTATGGTTGGGACGCCTCTACTGATGGGTTCTCTACTTAATACAACTAACGCATACTCGCGAATATTCATTGCGTCAGCCGCAGCTATCGCACCGTTTATAATACTTTTTGCAGTACACAAAATACCATCAGGAAAAGCTCCGAAAATTATGCGCCTTTCGGAAGCGTTATCTGTTTTACGACACGACCGAAACCTATCCGCAGTAACAATAGCCCACTTTTTGTTATATCTTTTCTACGCATGGGCACCTCTTTACGTACCTGTTTACCTTCACACAACACTGCATATACCGTGGAGCCAACTCGGCTGGATGTTTTCAATAATGCTGATACCGTTTGTTCTCATAGAATATCCCGCCGGTGTCATCGCAGACCGCATACTCGGTGATAAAGAATTGATGGTGCTCGGATTTATTATAATGGGTAGCGCATTCGCATCATTTTCGTTTATTACAAAATCATCATCAATATTCTTTATTGTCACATTACTCGTGGCAAGTCGCATCGGTGCAGCACTTGTAGAATCGATGACTGAAGCTCATTTTTTCCGAGCAGTATCTGAAGCGGACACAGAAATGATTGCTCTTTATCGTATGGCGTGGCCATTCGCAGATATTGTCGCACCTCTTATCGGTAGTGCGCTTTTATTTACCGGAGGATTCTCGTGGTTTTTTATTGTTACCGGCGGTTTACTGATTTTTATCGGAATGGGAAGCGCTGTTGCTATTCGAGATTTTCAATAACATACGCGCAAGCGATATGTTATTGAAAATCTCGAATATTAAACCTCCACGCTGCCACACACAAACGCGCCTGTCCAAAAAAACAACATGGGAGAGTCGGACTCTCCCATCGGACATGTCTTGGTGTTTTTTATACCCACCCATTTCTTTCTTTAACTCAAAATTCATATATTACGTCCTTACGTTCAACAACAATTTTCCATCCATTGCGTTTTGCTTCACGGTAAAGCACTTTATTCGGATTAAATGCAATCGGAGCTGTTACAAGCTCGAGCATCGGTAAATCACTTTCCGTGTCCCCCACGGCGAAAGAATCCTCTAATGTTAAATTCTCTTTTCGAACAGCGCGTTGCAATATAGCTCCTTTATTCATAATAAATTCTTCTCCTTCTATTTCTCCTGTAAAACAGCCGGATGCTCCCGTAGAAAAAAAGATACCGTATGTTTTATCAAACCCCAATTCATAACCAAATCCGTCCACTATAAATTTCGGCGAACGCGATATCGCAAGTAAAAAATATCCACTGTCTTTTAATTCTTTTACTAAGTTGCGTGTATATCTATACACGCGACCTTTCATTTCTTCTATAACTTCACCGGCAACATCAGCAACATCAGCGTAAGGTACTCCTTTTATTTGACCTTCAAACGATTCAATGACTTTTTGCAAATACGCAGTGTAGTCTCCGCGTCGGTCAAGCCATTCATCTCTCTCTTTTGTATACAGCAAACGAGCATCTCTATTAAATATTCCCTTTTCAACAAGACGCTCAACGAGCACAACAAGCAACGACGACCGAAAAATTGTTCCATCAATATCAAATACGGCAACCTTTCGCTTCAAAGACATACCTTTATCCTATCACTACTTTGCTTTTAACCAGCGTGCACCTGCCGGCTCCCATATTTTAGTTAGTGGGTGACCGGAACAATCGTGCGGTCTGGCAGGACATACATATCGTCCATAAAGCACCAGCCCGTTATTTACATATTTCCAATCTTTTTTTGGAATAAGTTTTTCAAGGTCTTTTGAGATTTTTGTAGCATCAGTGTTATCTGTAAGATCAAACCGTAGCGCGAAGCGCTTCACATGAGTATCTGTCGCAATTCCTTCCCAGATATCAAAAAGCTCACCGAGGACGACATGCGCGGTTTTGTAACCAATACCCGGAAGTGCGATGAGTTCACTTTCAGTATTAGGAACTTCTCCCGCGTATTTCATTTCTATCTCTTTTGCAGACGCTATAATATTTTTCGCTTTGTTACGAAAAAATGTTATTGAAGAAATCTCCTGTGTGAAAGTTTCCAAATCTGCACGTGCGAAATCACTAACGCTAATATATTTATTAAAAAGAGTGTCTGTTAATTTATTTACTTTTTTATCTGTACATTGTGCAGAAAGTATCACTGCGACCACAAACTGAAATTGCGTTTTATATCTAAGTTCACTTTTTGGTTTCGGATACGCTTTTTTAAGATACGCTACAATTTTTTTCGCACGTTGCACACGTTCCTCTGTATTATTTTTCATAAAAATAATTATATATTTACTCGCGATTCCGGACCTTTAGAACCCGGAGCATATTTTTCTGCAGGCTGAGTTTTCCATGCTTCAAGTATCGGTGTAATAAAAC
>DRNP01000009.1 GCA_011322135.1 Candidatus Kaiserbacteria bacterium
CGGTACGTTAAACATCAATACCACCACAATGAAGTTGATCAGCCATCGCTCTTCAACAAGTTGCTCTCTGATTAACCACGTATCAGCCCGCGATTAAGCGGGCAAACCCAAAACCACCGGACCTCAGTCCGGTGGTCGTTTATTTAACGGAACAAAAAAGCACACGTACTTTTCGTAACGAATGCTTTTTATATTAAAAGAATATGAGGTATTCCCTATTTTTGTTTATATGCGAAGCTACGCATATGCAACGCTTTCTTATACTTGGGCTTCCACAACAACAGAAAACTTCCCAAAATCGTCACCGTGCACAACAGGAACATCAAACGTACCTACCTCTTTAATTGGCTGTTCCAGACGGACAGTATCTTTAGGAAGCTCAACATGTGCCTGCTCTTTAATAGCGGACAGTATTTCAGGAGTACCGATAGCATCGTATAAGTGCCCTTTTTCATTTACCTTTTTAGTAATAACGATGCGTGATTCCGCAAGTGTATCCAAATTTTGTTTGATAAGCTGATTTTCAGCCTCACGAAGCGCTGTAGTCTTCGCTTTACGACTATCTGCAACTTTTACAGCTGATGTTGTCGCAGGAACGGCAAGTTTTTTAGGAATAAGAAAATTTATTGCGTGACCATCTGCCACCTCTACAATATCATGTGCGTGACCCATATCCCGCACGTCTTTCGTTAAAATTACTTTCATAGATACATGTATCCTACCCTCTTGCTCAATGTTATGCAACTTTTCAATTAAATCGTTTCCATACTCCTTCAGAAACAACCGATACTTCACCGCCAGACACTTTTACCGCCGACTGATCATCAATAGCATAAACGAATATGCCGAACTTATTTATTCTTTACTTACCTGTCAATAGAAACTGAACCGCACGAGACATTTGAGGATCGCGTCCTGCAATGAAATCTGCTTGCGTACGTCCGACTTTAATATCCGGTGTCAAACCGCCATCGGAGATAGAACGTCCGGACGGAGTAAGCCAGCGCGCAACAGTGACTTTTAGTGAACCTCCATCTATATTTATAAGCTCCTGTACAGAGCCCTTCCCAAACGAACGTGTACCTATGAGTGTAGCGACATGGTGGTCTTGTAACGCTCCGGAAAGAATCTCCGCCGCGGAAGCGGAACCTTGGTTGATAAGAACCGCAACTTTTGTTCCTTTTGGCAAATCATTATAGCCAATACTTCGATGCACTATATTTGCTTTTTTGCCTTCGTAATCTTCTGTAACTATCACTTCACCTTTTGGCAGAAAATGACTCACAATGTCTACTGCCGCATCAAGATACCCTCCCGGATTGCCACGCATATCTATTATAAGTTTTCTTGAACCGGACTTTTTAAAAGCTGTAAAGGCTTTATCGAACAAATCCGCTGAATTCGCCGTAAAAGTGTAAAGCGCAATATGATATGTGCCGGTCTTATGATTAAGACCGTAATCAATTTCAGGCACTTGGATAACTTTGCGCATTACTTTTATGTTAAGCACCTTCCCTTTACGCATAACTGTAAACACAACGTTTGTTCCGCGTTTACCGCGAATAAGTTTTACAGCCTTGTCGGCGGACATTCCTTCTGTGGAGTGTTTATCTATACTTACAATTTGATCGCCTGAGCGAATTCCGGCAAGCGCAGCAGGAGTACCTTTTAGAGGAGCAATGACAGTGAGAATACCGTTTTTCACACCAATCTCCATTCCTACACCTCCAAAACTTCCTGTAATATCTTGCTTAAAGACTTTGGCATCGGAAGGTGGCATAAATATTGTATAAGGGTCGCCATACGAAGCAGTGAGTCCGGCTATCGCTCCCCAAAGTTTCCTCTTGGTATTTGGAATTGTTGATGAAGCGTGAGTTTCTACAAATTTTGTTTTTAGTACATTCCAGACTTGCCAAAAATCTGTAAAGTTTGCCGAGTTATCTGGCGTGGCATCAAGAGAATTGCCAATAAGTGGTAGATGCGCCACCAGTGTATCCATCGACGCATTCGCCGGTCTCATAAAAACAGCTCCGGCAACAAAACTTACAGCAACAATAACAGCATACGAAATAGCACGACGAACCATAGACGAGGAAGGGTGTGAAATATTAGACATAATTCATGCAGTATACATCACATACGCATCGAAATGAAAATGTAAACGAGTGGGAAAACTCAAATCTCGTTACTTTTAAATACTTTTTTGCATGATACATATTGCAACTCGCACAAAATTGCGTCCAAGCATCAACATATACAAATTATATTGTTGCTTATAATTAAGCGCGTTTCATGAAATGGTATACTGATACGTACCTATGATATGGAAAATATTTTCTAGGAAATCGCACGCGGTTACTTCTGCAACATCGATATTCCTAACAAATTCACTTACAAGAAAAAAGGAACGCTTTGTCCCTATTAAACCGGGTATAGTTACAATGTATTCTTGCGGTCCCACCGTATACAGCAAAGTACATATCGGAAATCTGCGGGCTTATATTTTCTCAGATACGCTCGCGCGTGTTCTGAAACACGCCGGATATCGCGTACACCGCATTATGAACATAACAGATGTCGGTCATTTAACGGGCGACAGCGATGACGGCGAAGACAAAATAGAAATCGGAGCAAAGCGCGAAGGCGTTTCTGCACAAGAAATTTCAGAAAGATACACTCGTCTTTTCCTAGACGACCTTGTAGCGCTCAATGTCGACACACACAACATTACTTTTCCACGAGCTACAGAATACATTAAAGAACAAATCGAGCTCGCACACGCGCTCGAAGAAAAAGGTTTTGCATACCGCATAAAAGATGGGCTTTATTTTAATACTGAACGTTTCCCCAGTTACGGAAAGCTTGGTGGCTTTTCCAGCGCGTCACTCAAACCGGGTGCGCGAGTAAAAATAAATCCGGAAAAACACAGCCCTGCCGACTTTGCTCTTTGGAAAAAAACTCCATCCGGAGCTAAACGCCTGCAAGAGTGGAATTCTCCGTGGGGACGCGGTTGTCCCGGTTGGCATCTTGAATGCTCTGCAATGGCGCGCACATTACTTGGTGTGGAAATAGACATACACACCGGAGGCGAAGACCTCGCTTACACACACCATAATGCAGAAATAGCACAATCTGAAGCTGTAAGCGGTCGCACTTTCGCTCACTATTGGCTACACAATGCATACCTCACAATGAACGGCGAAAAGGCTTCGAAATCTATCGGAAATGTTACATACCTTTCTCAAATAATCGAGCAAGACATACACCCGTTGGCATTACGTTATTTTTTCCTTCAAGCACACTACCGCACTCCCCTTTCATTTTCGTGGGACGCATTAAAAGCTTCCAATGAAGCACTTGAGAGGCTTTGGCGCACAGCGCGCAGGGTTGCCGATGATTCTGAAATGCACGGTAAGCCTTCTAAATATCAAAAAAGTTTCATCGCTTCAATGCACGACGACCTAAACACATCACACGCTCTCGGCATTCTGTGGAAAGCCGTTAAAAGTGAGGACGTCTCCCCTGCTCAAAAATGGCAGATTCTGGTTGATGCAGATGCGCTTCTTGGGCTATCACTCACGAAACCATCTACAATGCAGAGAAACGTACCCCGTGATCAACTTCCGAAAAATATACTTGACATAATAAAAAAACGAGATATCGCAAGAGACGCAAAAGACTTTAGCACTGCAGACGCACTGCGTACAAAACTTCAAAATCTGGGCTACGAAGTAAAAGACGGAGAAAACGGAACTATCATTTCCCGCAGATAGCACAAATACATAAATTAAAATATCCAGTATTTAAAATACTTTAAATCAGAGATAAGTGCCGTAGTGAAAACACAATGGTACAATAAAAATTGTTATGGCAATCAATAGAATCCCCCCGCAAAGTATCGAAGCTGAACGAGCGCTTCTCGGTGCATTGCTTTTAAAGCCGGAGGCGATGCACGACATATCCGATATTGTGCGCGGTGATTCGTTTTATGCTGAAAAGCACAAGCTCATTTTTGAAACGATGCAAGAGCTTGTAAATAAAGGAGACCCTATTGACCTGCTCACTCTCTCTGCGCGACTTGCAGATCGCGGATTACTGGAACGAGCCGGAGGCAAAAGTGCTATTGCGGAGCTTGCAGCTGCAACACCATCACCCGGCAATATCACAAACTACGCCGAAATAGTTTCTCGCAAACACTTGATGCGCGCCTTAATTGAAACTGCGTACCAAATTACAGAAAATGCATATGACGAATCGCGCGAAACAAACGAAGTGCTTGATGATGCTGAAAAGCAAATATACGCCATAGGAAATGCAACGGCAACACACAAGTTTACAGCCATCTCCGACAAACTCACAGACGCATGGGACCGAATTGAAAATCTTTCAAAACAAGACGCCGGAATCCGTGGCGTACCTAGCGGGTATCCGGATCTCGATAATCTGCTCTCCGGTTTCCACCCTTCCGATCTTGTTATCCTAGCTGCGAGACCTTCCATGGGAAAAACATCACTGGCGCTCGACATTGCCAGAAATGCAGCCGTGCGAAACAATACGCCTGTAGGTATTTTCTCACTCGAAATGAGCGCAGAACAGCTTGTAGACCGTATGCTTGCTGCTGAATCATATGTAAACTCTTGGAAATTAAGAACAGGCGGTGTGCGTGATGAAGAAGATTTTTCACGCATACGGGATGCTCTTGAAGTACTTTCAAAAGCACCTATATTTATTGATGATAAACCCGGAAATAATATTCTGGCAATGCGCGCTGTAGCACGCCGTCTAAAACGTGAAAGAGGTATCGGTCTTATTGTGGTCGACTATCTCCAACTTATGACACCAATCGGAACGAAAGCATCAGACTCGATGGTGCAACAAGTAACAGAAATATCTCGTTCTCTAAAAAGCCTTGCTCGTGAGCTCGAAGTCCCCGTAATTGCGCTGTCACAGCTCTCACGTGCGGTTGAACAGCGCGGTGGCAGACCGCGCCTGTCCGACTTGCGTGATTCCGGCTCTATAGAACAAGACGCTGACGTTGTAATGTTCATCCATCGTGAAGACAAAATGCATAAAGACCAAGAAAGCGACCGTCCAAATATCGCGGAAATTTTAATCGAAAAGCATCGCAACGGTCCAACCGGGAAAGCCGAACTGTACTTTGATGAAAAACGCACAACTTTTATGCCTGTCGATAAAAGTGGTTATGGAGATCTCGCAAGCGAATTTTAATATCAATAAAAAATATGACTAAACGCCCTATAATAGAATGGCTCGGCTGGTACGGCGTAACCGCCACTATTCTTGCATATGCACTTGTAAGCTTTTTGATACTTTCTCCAACCAGTCTTTTATATCAAGCACTCAATTTTACAGGTGCCATAGGTGTTACGATAGAAACATATTATCGTAAAGACTATCAACCGTTTTGGTTAAATCTGATATGGGCATTTATAGCGCTTGTTGCTATTTTGTCTATCATCCGTAGTTTATATGCATGACACAATTAACAGACTCACGAGCGCGTTTGAACGCTTCCCCGGAATAGGACCACGCCAAGCAAGACGATTTGTTTTTCATTTGCTTTCAACTCCTCCGAGAGACCGTGCAAATCTTTCAGAACTGATTGGTTCTCTCGAGAAAGACGTGCAACAATGCCCTTCTTGTTACCGATTTGATACATTTGCCGGAAACGTGTGCCGTTATTGTAGCGACCAGTCTCGCGATGACACTCTTTTGATGATTATAGAAAAAGATCAAGATATAGTTGCTATTGAAAGGGCAAATTATTATCACGGGCGATATTTTGTACTCGGAGGTGTATTAACGCTTTCCGGGAAAGGCATTATTCGCCAGCGCGAATTATTACAAACAATTAAAAATCGCCTGGAAAAAGGTTTGAAAGAAATTATTCTTGCACTCTCTGCAACTTCCGAGGGAGAGTACACAGCTGACCGTCTACGTGAGATATTAGCTCCATATCGCTCAAGCGTGCGCATTACAATACTCGGTCGAGGACTTGCCACCGGAAGCGAACTTGAATATGCAGATGCGAAGACACTTTCCGGAGCATTTGCAAATCGCAAGGAGTCATAAAAAGCAATCCTGCACATAATAAAACGCGGGCTTCCCTTTGGGAAGCCCGCGTTTCACTTTTCAAAAAAACTACGCTATCGCATCAATACGCACTTGCACATATGGCTGACGATGACCGCGACGTTTTAGATAACGGCTCTTTGATTTATATTTTACGACGTCAATTTTCTTTGCACGACCGATTTCAACGACAGTTCCTTCTACTTTTGCTCCACTTATATTTGGTGTCCCGATATTTGTTTTAGAACCGTCATCAACAAACAAAACCTCGTCAAATATAATTTGATCTCCGGTTTTTTGTTCGTCTGAAAGTTTTTCAACAGAAACAACATCGCCTTTTGAGACAATATATTGTTTGCCACCCGTCTTTATTACTGCGCTTTCCATAATTCCGCTATAATAACGTTTTTAACGTTAAAACGCAAGCACTGCACGGCATGGATGCAGAAAAATGGCGATTAAACTTCCGCAAAGTTAATAAACGACCACCGGACTGAGGTCCGGTGGTTTTGGGTTTGCCCGCTTAATCGCGGGCTGATACGTGGTTAATCAGAGAGCAACTTGTTGAAGAGCGATGGCTGATCAACTTCATTGTGGTGGTATTGATGTTTAACGTACCGA
>DRNP01000010.1 GCA_011322135.1 Candidatus Kaiserbacteria bacterium
TCGGTACGTTAAACACCAATACCACCACAATGAAGTTGATCAACCATCGCTCTTCAACAAGTTGCTCTCTGATTAACCACGTATCAGCCCGCGATTAAGCGGGCAAACCCAAAACCACCGGACCTCAGTCCGGTGGTCGTTTATTACACATAAATAGATATATCTGTAGCGTAACGAGCACGTATTGTTACTTGCAAAGTAATCTATTATTCGTAGCGAAGAGCTTCAATAGGACTCTTTTTGGAAGCTTGTCGTGCAGGATAAAGACCAAAAATTATACCGCTTGCGCTTGATACGATCAGAGCGACGATAATAGCAGAAGGTGGAAAAGCAAAGCTCCACTGTATGTCTGTAAGGTGATTAACTCCAATCCAAATGAGAATAACAATGATTGCTCCCAGAACAATTCCTATAATCCCACCAATTATAGTCAGGATTGTTGATTCAAAAAGGAACTGCTGGATAATATCATCATCTGTTGCTCCGAGTGCTTTTCGTAAACCGATTTCACGCGTGCGTTCTGTAACTGATACGAACATGATATTCATAATGCCTATACCTCCGACAATGAGAGATATTGCGGCAATTGCTGAAAGAAAAATCGTTAGTATTGAAGTAATCTCGCCAAGCATCGATACAATGTCTGCTTGTGTACGAACCGTAAAGTCATCTTTGTTTGGATCGGTAATTCCGTGTTGCTGGCGTAACACGGAGACGATACGACTTTTTACGAATGATGTGTCGTATGTATGGCGAGCTTCTATGAGAAGATTTTGATAATATGTAATTCCGGCAAGTTGAGTCTGTGCGACTGTTACAGGCAATATAATGAGATTGTCTTGATCGACACCGAAAGGTCCGAGGCCTTTCGGTTCCAAGACACCAACAACACGGAAAGACACATTTTTAATACGAATGGATTTGCCAATCGGATTTTGAGTTTTGAAAAGAGTGTTGGCGAGTTTATATCCTATTACAGCAACATGTGAATAGCTTGAAACATCGTCTTTTGAAAAAGGATATCCTTTTTGTGTTGCGAAATCCCGCATGGCAAAAATATCTGCATCAGCCGCCTCATATGTTGTCTTTACATTATTGTCGCCATAAACAACAGAAGCCATGCCACGCACCTCGCCGGTGATGGCTTTTATAGATGGTTCACGAGAGATTGCTCGCACGTCTTTTGCTACGAGTGTTTTGATAACGATACCTTGAGATGAAGCCGGGGCTGAAAATTTTGAATTACCACTGCCTCCCGGAATAACAAATACCAGATTTGAACCGATGCCTTGTACTTGATTGATAATAACGTCTTGTGTTGATTGCCCAACGGACATTAAGATAATAACCGAAGATATACCGATTACGATTCCAAGCATTGTGAGCGCAGAACGCGTGCGCGCATGCCCAAGGCTTTTTGTTGCTGTTGTAAAAGTGTCTCGAAATCGCATAAGCAAATAAATGTTTGTTATTTAATAAATTCGTCTTTTGATTTACGACGATGCGCTACCGGTGAGTCAGTCTCGACCTCTCCATCTTTGAGGTGGATTATACGGTTTGCGAATTCTGCAGTGTATGTTTCGTGCGTAACTAAAATAATTGTATGACCCGCGTTGTTTAAGTTGTCGAGAATATCCATGACTTGTGCACCGGAAGTGGAGTCCAAGTTTCCTGTAGGTTCATCTGCAAATATAATACGTGGCTTGTTTACCAATGCTCGTGCAATTGCAACACGTTGTTTTTGCCCACCTGAAAGTTTTCCGGTGAGCAATGTGAGCTTACTTGTTAATCCGACGGAATCGACAGCTTCTTTTATATTCTCTGCGCGTTCATCGGGTTTGATTTTTTCTGAATAAATAAGAGGCATCTCTACGTTTTCATATACACTTGCTCGCGATAGTAAATTGAAAGATTGAAATACGAAACCTATTTCTTCATTTCTGAATTTTGCGAGGTCAGAGTTGGTAAGCGTGGTGACATCTTGATTGTTAAACTCATACAAACCACTGGTCGGAAGATCTAGGAAAGAAAGCAAGTGTAGAAGTGTTGATTTTCCGGAACCTGAAGGTCCCATTATAGATACGAATTCTCCTTGTTCAATTGAAAAAGTAACACCTTTTAAAACCTGAGTTGCCGGTTCAGTATCCGCATACTCTTTTTTGAGGTCGCGAA
>DRNP01000011.1 GCA_011322135.1 Candidatus Kaiserbacteria bacterium
ATTTAAAATGATATTTCTCATCATGCACATGAGAACATACACCTTATTCCAATCCGCATTTTTATCTTTTATTTCCTTATTTACATCATCAAAGGCATTTCCCAATGACTCAATCTCTAAACCCAAAGTCTCGTCTAAAGAGCATTTGGTTACAATTTCATTCATGTACACGAGACAATCTTCCAGCTCTCTTTTGATACGAAGAGCTTCATTTTTCATTTCCAGCTCTTTTTGAGCTCGTCTAATTTTAAACAAAATATTAGACACGGCAATAATAAATGCAAATCCAAAAATAAGTACTGTAAAATTAGACATCTTTGCTCCTCCTCGTTTTAAAAGTTCTATGCAACCGCTAAATGCGTGTTGTTGACAATCTGTGCAAAGAGTAGCATAAATCTAACAGCGCAGTCAAGATGTACCTCGTATACATATAATTATGTCTATTCCACAGATGGCATACTGTTTTTACAAACAATTCTTGCAACAAAGCAAACGGCACCAAATTAATAAATTAATTTGGTGCCGTTTGCTACTTCTCAATATAAAAAACACTAACTACCCGGTAGCACGGTACTCACTCAATGGAGTGCTTATCTTTTGATTGCTTCGTTTCGTTTCGTAGATTTTGCTTAAAATCGGTAATCGCGCGCACATAAGCAGAGCTTTTTTGTGTTGTGTTTTGTGCACTACCGTCAGTATTCATATCACGAGTTGCAAATCGAGCTCTAAAATATCGCACGATACGCGATAATTGCATTTCAACATAGCGTGTTATACGTAATGCAAACTGCGCGCTGTCATGCGCAAACCGTTCTGCTATTTGACGAATACTGTCCCGAATAAACTCTGCAAAATCAACATGATTGATAACAAAAGAAACCTTCGTTGCGAAATTATCAATCGATGCGCGGAATTTTGGTAAAATACGTGCTCCAAGACGAGTCTCATATTGCGTCAGCCCTATAAAACCGGCGAATAGCGCGATGGACGCAAGCTCTGCCACCACATATCCCATATTGTCTTAATCTCGAGCGGAATAACGCACATAGCTTGTAATCTCTATACGCTCGCCAAATTTCTGAACAGCTTCAGTAACCAAATCATTGATACTTTTAGATTCGTCTTTTATATACGACTGTTCCAAAAGAACCTGGTCTTTAAAATACGATGCTAACTTCCCTGCCAAAATCTTTTCCTTCATGTCATCCGGCTTATCTTTCACCTCTTCTTTAAACACAGCCATCGCGGCATCACGCGCTTCAGCAGGCACTTCTTCTGTCGTACGATATGTAGGATTTGTAGCTGCAACTTGCATCGCAATCTCATGTGCAAGATTTATAAATTCCGGATTACGACCAACAAAATCTGTCTCGCATGAGAGTAGCACCAACGCCCCTATAGTTCCGTCATGAATATAACTGGCAACAGAGCCGGCTCCCAAATCACGAGTGGATTTTTTTTCTGCGACCGCTCCTGCGCGCTTACGTAAAATAACCTCTGCCTTTTCAATATCACCTTCCATTTCTTCAAGTGCCTTACGACATTGCATAATGGAAACGCCCCCTGTTCGTGCACGAAGTTCCTTCACTGTTTCAGTTGAAATAGTAGCCATAGCTATATAATTTATATTTATGATACCACGCAACGGCAATTTATTTATTGCAGTAGCGTGCCGTGTAAAATCTATACCGCACGACCGTGCGAATACGCATCGGTCAATTCTTCCAGAAGCAACGTCACAGTTGCGCGTGATGCATCATTTGCAACAATCGGATAAGTCGCATCAGAAAGATTACAATCCGAACTCATAATACCGATAACGGGAATGCCGGCACCGTGTGCTTCTTTTACAGCGTGTGCTTCATGTCTCGTATCAACGATAACGATTGCGTCCGGCAACTTTGCAAGATCAATAATACCATCAAGTCGTTCTGAAAGACGATCAATCTCTCTATCAAATCGTAAACACTCAAGCTTTGTGTAATTTTTTGCCAACTCTCCCGATGTACGCTTTTCAACGAGGTCTGCGCGACGGTCAATTCTTTTTTTAATTTCTGTAAAATTTGAAATTGTACCTCCGAGCCAACGCGTTGATACGTACGGAGCGTTGATGCGCTCCGCCGCTTGTCGTACAAGATCAGAAACTTCTCCTTTTCCTCCTACAAAAAGAACAGTCTTCCCGTCCTTAGCAAGAGTCTCCATTGCTTTTTTTGCATCAGAAAGCTGTTTTGTTGTTTTCTCAAGATCGAAAATCTCAACTCGTGTTTTCATCCCCGCAATTGTTCCTGCGATATAAGGACGCATGGACGGATGTCGACGACTTTTTACATGCGCAAAGTGTGCGCCCGCTTCAAATAAGCGCGAAATATTAGAATCTGTAGTTGTTTGTGACATGCGAGGGATGGTATCACAGACTGCCACCATTTTCAACATGTTGCGCAAATATATAGTGCGTAAATTACTGAAATTTCTTATTTATTCTTGTCGCTGTCTGTACTTGTGGCAGATTTTAACGCTTCGATAATCGGACCTATGTCACCGGACATAATTTTCGGAAGATTGTGCCAAGATTGTTTTAAACGATGATCCGTAACTCTGTCTTGTAAAAAATTATATGTACGAATTTTTTCCGATCGGTCTCCTGTACCTATTTGATCCTTTCTTTCTTTTGCGTGTTTCTTTGCTTCTTCTTCCTCTGCGAGTTGCTCTATTTTCGCCGTAAGAATTTGTAATGCTTTTTCGCGATTTGCTTGTTGCGACCGTTCTGATGACGAGCGAACATCAATACCTGTCGGTATATGAATTAAACGCACAGCAGTCTCTACTTTGTTTACGTTTTGTCCTCCCGCTCCACCTGAACGTGAAAACTCCATTTCGATATCAGTCGGATTGATTACTACTGTTGATTTCGCACGAATAGGCATTGCAGCGACAGAAGCGGTTGATGTATGTATACGACCGGACTTCTCGGTAATAGGAATGCGTTGCACACGATGCACCCCCATTTCCCACCTGAGTGCTTCGTACGCATCACTACCTGCAATCTCAAGCGTAAGGTCATCTATTCTGCGCACACGCCAACCTTTATGCTCCGCATAGTGTTGATACATGTCTCGCAAATCTTTTGCAAAAAGAGTTGCTTCATCTCCGCCTGCTCCTGCTCGAAATTCCAACACAACGGCTTTCGGTCGCTCTGCTTCTTCCTCCTCACGCTTCACAATGCGTTCAATTTCAAAAAGTATCTCTTTTTGGCGTACAGATAAACGCGCAATGTCTTCTTCCGCCATCTCTGCCAAATCAGGGTCATCAAGCGCTGTGGCGCGAGCGGACTCTTTTTCTTTTTCCAAACGCTCATATTCCTCTGCGAGAAAAGCTGTTTCGTGATTTTTCTTAAAGTCCGATGAGTACTCCATATTTATTATAATTTATATTATAGCGCACAAGAACGACCGCCCGCGCTAAAGCGCGGGCGGTCGTTCTTGTATTTACGCTTTCTTTGCTTTTGCGGCACGCTGACGGAACCGCTCTACACGTCCTGTCTTATCAAGAGTGCGGTCTTCACCTGTGTAAAAAGGATGAGACTGACTTGAAATCTCAATTGTAAACTTCGGATACTCTTTACCTTTTACAGTTGTAGTCTCTTCAGTACGAATAGTACTACCGATAACAAATTGCGCTCCTGAGGAAATATCCTCAAAAACAACTTGTCGATAATTCTTCGGATGAATATCTTTCTTCATGCGCGACACTATATCAGACATTTTAATGTCAAGCAATACACGATTGCCTTGAAAGGCATTTTGCTCTAAAAACTTCACTTACGAACTTTTCAACTGATCTATCATCTTTTGAAACTCATCTGCATATCCCATAACGCCGTCTCCGTAAAAAGCATATGCCGGATTTTTTGCATGTCTCCATCCTGCAAAATAACGTAATGCCGCGAGTCGTTCCGCATAGCGAGTATGCTTTGCAGCGCCATTGTCCGCCATCAACATCGCCGTTGCCATGAAAGCATCTTGGTCATTCCATGGATTCGACGGGACATTGCCACGAGTAAGTTTTCTTACTCTGTCTTTGCTTGCAACATATTTCCACGGACCTTGCCAAAAAGCACGCCACGAAAGAGTGCGCCTTCCATTGGAACAATCCCCTGTATTTGTATTTATAAATCCTCCATAACACACCCATGTAGATGGAATAAATTGCCCCGGACCCATTGCTCCGCCCCATCCATATGACGGCTTTCTGGAAACAGGCATCATGTTCGGATCAAGTCCAAGTACTTTTATGATATATGCAAAGACAGGCTGATCTCTGCTTGGAGACATATCTTTCTTCCAATTACCGGTTCCCAGATTTTCACCTAAATCGGTTTCTTGTTTCAAGACACCCAAAGTTACCGCCGCTCGTACACCGGTAGCTTTTTCAGCCACTTCCGCATACTGCAATGCTTGCCCAAAAGGAATAGCTGCAGAACCTCGAAGGGCGAAAAGCTCCGCTCGAATTTGTGCCGCGGTCTTTTTCTGAGATAAAATGAGCGACCTGTACGCACTCTCTTTACCCTTCGTCTTTCTAAGAATTCTTTCCTTTCTGTTTTCTTGTGACTGGATTTTTCTTTGCTCCAATATCTGTATTTGTTTAAGTTGTTGTTGCTGTGAAAGCTGGTCTTGCAATACTTGTTTCTCATTTTCCGTATGAGTTCGCGTATTTGTAATTTCCGTAAAAGAGCTTCCCAATGCTTTTTTTATTGATGTAAAAGCATCGAGGTCTTGGAAAAAAGATGACATATCATCTGATGAAAGTGCCACATCTACAGCCGAATAATCATCAATAGCTTGTGTTTGTCTTAATATTTGCGCTAGCGATTCTTGCTCGCGCGCGAGTTGTTTATTTAATGTGCTGATTGTTTTTGTATGTGTATTAATATTTGACGAAAGTTGCTCTATTGCGATTTCTGTAGCTCGAACTTGGAGTCGTGCTTTTTTTATCTGAGCATCAAAGATGTTTATATCGCGCTGGAGAGACTCGTGCTGAGATCGCAAATTGTTTAATGTTGATTGTGTACCGTTTATCTGCGACTCGAGTGTAGAAAGCTGTGTTTGCAGTTTTGCACGTCTTGTACTGACACTTGCAACCGTTTGAGCGCGGAGTATGAAAGGTGTAATGAATAGCGCGATAACAACAATCGCGACAGAACCGATACGTGTACGCATTGTTAATCTAGTATACCTAGCACCGCCACTATTAGAAAGTTCTTTGTTCACAAAAAATCTCTACAAGCACCTAATCGACCATTATAAATACGAAAATACCAACTGTGCGTGACGTGTTTATTTTCGATTTCTGAAAGCATTCAAACAATAAACGCGCGAGCCAAAGGCTCGCGCGTTTATTGTAAAAACACAAAAAAGTAACCTATTCCGAAGACTCTTCCTCCTGTTTACCTTTTTTCTCAACTTCAATCGAATCAATATCCGGAGATTCTGTCGCTTCTTCAGTTTCTTCCTCTTCGATTGTTTCTTGAGCGAGTGCAACCATCTCGTTTGGTTCTGTTATCAATACGACTCCTTCAGGCAAAACTACATCTTTTGCGTGAATCTGGTCATCTACATTTTCAAGAACAGATAAATCAACTTCAATTGTGTGAGGCAAGTTTGTAGCTTCCGCTTCAACTTCAATCTCACGAAGCACTTTCACAAGATTTGCTCCGGATTTTACCGCAGGGGCTTCACCTATAAATACAATCGGTATTGCGACCTCAACTTTTGCACCTTTTTCAATAGCATAAAAATCAGCGTGACGAGGAATGCTTGTAACAGGGTCAAGGTCGACATCATAAACAAGTACCGACATTGGACTTCCCAAACCTGAAAGTTCTATGACTGACGACTCTCCTGATTCCTTAAAAGCAATTTCAAATTCTTTGCGCGGTAGCATGACAGATATGGTCTCTTGTTTTGGACCGTATACAACAGCCGGAAGGTTTCCCTCCTCGCGTATTTTTTTCGCACGCATTGTTGCGTCTCTTTTTTCCACTGTTAGTGTAATCATGCGAAAGAGTATGCCTTACAAATGTAAAAAACGCAACTGTAACGAGCGGGGTTTCGCATGTCACGAAACTAAAAACTCTATACAAATTACGTGATTATGTCTGAAAATCAACTCAAACGCGCTCGCTTCGCTCGCGCCCAACAAAACAAAATCACCAGATAAACAATCCCAAATTATCCAACATACAACGCACTACGTAACGCACAAAATACATTTTGATGTTTCCGGCTGTTTTGTATTCTGCTATTTAGTTACGTCGGGAAGCGCATCAGTCACTTTTACAAGTCGCTCCAAAAACACCGCACGAGCATTTTGCACATTATCTTTTTCCCCTTTCCACACAGAAAGACTTTCGCTTTGAAGTGCTCGCGCATATGAAAAAGTAATATTCCACGGCACGCCCACTTTTTGTGCCAGCTTCATTATTGCGGAAAGATTATTTGTAGCTTGATCCGGCGATTGCCCTCCTGAAAGGAAAACTACTCCCGGCACATCGGCAGGAATACACGCTTTTAGCGCCTCCACCGTACTATCTGCAACCTCTTCAGGAGTATCAGTGCGTCCGCTATCACTTCCGGAAAGTGCCATGGAAGTTTTAATGATAAGTGCGGTGCGGTCAACAGCTATATCATCAACAGCGGAAAATACCGCATTCATGGTTGTCTCAATAACATCTTTTGTACGCAACCGACTGTGATTCCCTTCAAGCAATACCTCGGGTTCAAGTATCGGCACAAGTCCCGACTGTTGAGCCATGAGTGCATACGAAGCTAGTCTTTTCGCATTTTCCATAATTGCCTTTGCACTCGGAAGAGTGTCACCGTCAATACGAATAACCGCTCGCCATTTTGTAAATCGCGCGCCCGACGCTCGATATGGTGCCAAACGTTCTTCCAAATCAAGCAATCCTTTTGTGACGGTCTCTTTTGAAGAATCTGACATCGGCTCTGTTCCTTGGTCTACTTTAATACCCGGTAAGATATCTTTTTGTTCCAATAACTCAGGGAAAGGAACTCCGGAATCAGAAGACTGCTTTAGTGTTTCTTCAAATAGGATAACTCCGGATAAATATTTTTCGATACTCGGAGTGTCTAAAAAAAGCTCTCTGTATTGTCTTCTGGTTTCAGCCGTGGACTCCACCCCGCAAGTAGCAAGACGTTTGCCCGCGGTTTTAATACTCTCGTCTGCAGCAAGAAGTCCTTTTTTTGGAGCTACAAGACTAAGTGCTATTTCATGTAAATCATACATGCTTGATACTTTAGCACGCAGTTATGCAGTTATTCACAATCATGGTGGATATGTCTTGTGATACACTTTTTTGTATATGCAAAAACAACTTGATTTTATTGCTATCGGAGACATTGTCGTTGATAATTTTATAAAATTAAAAGAAGCGGAAGTTCACTGCGCAGAAGGCACCGAAGAGTGCACAATATCGATGCGTTGGGGTGATAAAATCCCTTTTAAATCATCCACTCCGATATCCGCCGTTGGGAACAGCCCGAACGCAGCTGTTGCTTCGGCACGTCTTGGACTTTCCACAGGATTGATGGTTTGGATGGGAGAAGACCGTCTCGGTGATGAATGCATGGACGTACTTGTTCGAGAAGGAATCGATACTTCGCTGGTATCGCGCAGTAACAGCGTGCCAACAAACGCTCACTATGTTCTTTCGTTTCAAGCAGAACGCACAATCCTCATTAAACACAATGAGTTTCCGTATCGTTTCCCTGAATTCCCCGCTCCGAGTTTCTTATATTTGTCATCACTTGCTCCATCAGCCGGAGTTATTCACGACGCTCTTTTTGAGTGGTTGCCAAAACATCCTGAAACAAAATTAATATTCCAACCAGGCACTTTTCAAATAGAAGAAGGTACTGAAGCGCTTGCTCCTATTTATAAAAATACCTATCTTTTTGTTTGTAACAAAGAAGAAGCCGAGCTTATACTCGGTTACAAAAAACCGCAAGACTTCCCCACACTTCTTTCAGGAATTGCGTCACTCGGTCCAAAAATAGTTATCATTACCGATGGACCGGATGGAGCGGTTGCATTTGACGGGTCTCAGATGCTACATGTTCCGATGTATCCTGACTCACGAGCTCCGATAGACCGTACAGGTGCGGGAGATGCATTCACTTCAACGGTTGGCATTGCGCTTGCTTTGGGCAAACCTCTACATGAAGCTCTTTTATGGGGACCTGTAAATTCCATGTCGGTAGTGCAAGCTCTCGGTGCGCAAGCCGGACTTCTGTCAAGACAAGCTATCGAGTCTTATTTGGAGAGTGCTCCTGCGGAGTATCGTGTTACAAAATATTCCGAGTAATTCGTATTTAAAACAAAAACACTGAAGCGCGGCGCCCTTGGCGCCACGCTTCAGTGTTTCTACAAACAACCATTTCACATCGCGCTACCGCACTACCCTTTTATTTATTGAGTATCATTTATCTGTGCAGAAAGATTCGTTCCATTATAAGATCCAAACGTTGCCTTGTTTGCGACATGCACAATAACGAGCGTAGCAAGCGCTCCTGCAATCGTTATTATCAATATCGCAATGTATGAATTAATTCTCTGTACCATAATAGATTAATTTTTTAGTATTAGCTTATGAACTTCTTTTATAATATTCCCAACACCGAGACCGTACTCTTCCAAGAGCTCATCCGGTTCACCGGACTGTCCGAACCTGTCTTGGATTCCAATCATTGTCATAGGTACCGGATAATTACTTACTAAAAATTCCGCGACGGCACTTCCAAAACCACCCGCCACCTGATGTTCTTCTATTGTTATAATTCGCCCGGTACGTTGCACTGCCGAAAGTATCGCATCATTGTCAAGTGGTTTTATAGTATGCACATTTAGTACAATCGACTCTATTCCTTCTGAAGCTAACGCACTCGCAACTAAAAGTGCCCGATAAACCACAGAGCCCGTTGCGAGAATGGCAATTCGCGGTTTTTCACTATCCCAAAGTGTAATTGCTTTACCAAATGCAAATGGAGTTTTGTGTGTCGTAAAAACGGGAGTTGCTGATCTGGAGAATCGCAAATACATCGGAGTGTCAATTTTTACAGACTCCGTAACGACCTTACGTGCTTCTTCTGCATCTGCCGGATTTACAACAATCATGTTCGGTAACATTCGCATCATTCCGATATCCTCAAGCATCTGGTGTGTGGCTCCGTCCGCGCCGACAGAAACCCCCGAGTGCATACCGCAAACTCTTACATTCGACTTGCTAAGAGCTATCGTTGTGCGTATTTGCTCGTAGTTACGACCCGGACTAAACGCAGAATAACTCACAACAAAAGGAACTTTCCCTACAGATGCAAGCCCTGCGGAAAATCCGACCATATTTTGTTCAGCTATACCAACCTCAACAAAACGCTTTGGGAAACGGCGCGCAAATTCATCGGAACGTGTCGACTCGGACAAGTCGGCGCACAGCACCATTACGCGCTCGTCTACCTCACCCGCCTCCACGACACCCGTGCCAAAACCATCTCGCGTTGCACTACGCTCTATGTCATCGGAAAAAATATTCTCCACTAAATGTATTTCCGTATTAAGCATATTCATTTGGTACACGTCCCGCTCCGGTTCGTAATTCTTTCAAAAAGCGTTTTACTTCATCTTTTGAAGGTACTTTACCGTGCCAGTGATAATCAAACTCAATATCCGGCACTCCCTTGCCGGGAATGGTATGCGCGATAATCAACACCGGCTTCTCATATATGTTATTTGCTTCTTCTACCGCAGAAACAAACGCTCGTATATCATGACCGTTTACATCAAGCACATGCCAATTAAACGCTTCGTATTTTGCTCGCAAATCTTCAAGAGGCATTATGTCTTCCGTCATACCATCAATCTGAATATTGTTGCGGTCAATAACGGCTGTAATATTTGAAAGAGCATATTTCCCCGCAAACATAACAGCTTCCCACACGTTTCCTTCATCTTGCTCGCCATCTCCCATAACAACATACACACGCTGTTTTGTTCCATTCATTTTAAATGCGTATGCCATGCCTGCAGATTGCGAGAGCCCCTCTCCAAGTGGTCCTGATGTTGTTTCAAGCCCCGGCAATAGCAAATGTTCCGGGTGTCCCTGCAGTCGTGAGCCAAACTTTCGCAGTGTGAGACATTCCGAAATCGGAAAATATCCGGCATGCGCCATTGTTGCATACCGCACAGGAACAATGTGCCCGTTCGAAAGAATAAGTCTATCGCGTTCATCCCATTTGGGACGTTTTGGATCATGTTTTAATATATGAAAATAGAATGCGGAGAAAATATCCGCCATATCCAAAGACCCTGCTGTGTGCCCGCTTCCTGCAGATACCAGCATGTTTAAAATCGTCTCTCGTATCTCTTCCGCTTTTTTTTCAAGCGTAGAAACTTGTGCGTCAGTAAGTGCCATTAGTTAATACGATAGCATGGTAACGCACCCTGTTTAATATTAGATTATGTATAAAGACCGTAACGCAATGAAAGGTCTTGAAACTCTTTAATGCGTTCCTTTATGTCTGTGCTGTACCAAATTGCAGAACCTATAATAATTCTACTCGCTCCTGCGGAGAGGAGTTTCGGCGCTGTCAAAAAAGAAACACCGCCGTCTACCTGAACAGGCATGTCCGGATATTTCGTATGAAGAACACTCACTTTATCTATGACGCTATCGTCAAACGGCTCTCCCTGCTTCCCTATATTTCGAATACCCATACATTGTACATAATCTATCTTATCCAAAACGGGCTCAAGTATGGAAATGTCGTCTTCAGAACCAAGAGCTACGCCAAACAAAAGCATGTCTGTTGAAAAATTTTTTCCGCTACCAAAAGTCTCTGACAATCTGCGGAAAGTATCTGAAAGATTATCCACACTCTTTGCGTGTATCGTTATACGAGATGCTCCGAGAGCAACCCACATCGCCACGATTTCTTCCGGAGATGAAACCATTAGGTCAACTTCAAGAATCGGCTGACTGCTATTTGAAAATATTTTTCCATCATTCACACTTTGCTTAAAATCTCGCATATCTTCACTATGTACATAAGGCCATGTCGGCGGACTTGCGAAAATACCATCTACAACATCGATTTGTATCGTACCCGTCAATCCTGAAACACGCTCGAGTTTTTCCTCGAGCTCTGCGAGTGTTTCAACAAGTATTGCCGGAACGATTATGTCCATGCTTTCCATGCTAGCACACGGAACCCGGCATTGCTTTGCGATATTTTATTTAACATACAATCGCCAACAAATAGCTCACCATAAAATATGAAAAACAAAATTAAATTAAAACTTCGCGATGCGTCTTAAATGACGCATCTCTCCTGAAAATGGAGTCGAGACAAAAAGTCTTGCAACTTCCAGAGCATCTTTTTCCGAAACAAACCGCGCACCGAGCGATAGAACATTTGCGTCATTATGTAAACGAGCAAGACGCACTATGTCCATCTTGTCGCGAGATTTGTCTCCTTTAATATCTATAGAACCGAGAGCTGTAACGCCACCATAAAATACCGC
This sequence comes from Candidatus Kaiserbacteria bacterium, assembly GCA_011322135.1. Classification (GTDB taxonomy): domain Bacteria; phylum Patescibacteriota; class Minisyncoccia; order Phycocordibacterales; family Phycocordibacteraceae; genus C7867-001. The sequence goes on from DRNP01000011.1 coordinate 11,593, forward strand.
CGCGCGCACCCCTTTTATGCGGTTTGCAACCATCGCTTCCCCTTGTCCGCTTCCACCTATTATAATTCCAAAAACACGCTCATCTCCATTTTTGCGTGCCAGCGCAACACGTTCGGCGCACGGAGTTATAAAATCCGGATAATCATCTTCAGGTGAGAGCTTGCTTGCTCCAAAATCGACCAAGTCATGACTGTCTCTTATAAGCTTAGATGCAAGAAAGCGTTTCAGAGCAAACCCTGCGTGATCGGAGGCAATATAGATTTTATATGTGCTGTTCGCATTAGACATTTCCAGCTTCTATAACATGGTGTACAAGTGATTCTGTGTAGCCCATTTCGTTGTCATACCATGCCAAAACTTTTACAAGCCGTCCCCCTACAACACGCGTCATCGACAAGTCTGCGATAGACGCAAACGGTTGACCTACGATATCACTCGACACAACCGGCTCGTCTGTTACTGCAAAAATACCTTTCCAACGGTCGCTCTTTGCCGCCTCGGCAAGCGCAGTGTTCACCGCTTCTACGCTGGTATCTTTTTTTGCAATAAAAGTAATGTCTGCGATTGATCCGGCAGGAACAGGAACGCGTAGCGCAATACCATCAAAACGCCCTACCAAGTTTGGATATGCTTTTGTTACCGCAATAGCCGCACCGGTAGATGTCGGCACAATATTTTGTGCCGCCGCTCGCCCTTTACGAAAATCATTTCCTTTTACAGGTCCGTCTACGACAGATTGTGTAGCAGTGTAAGCATGTGTTGTATCAAGAAGTGCCAAGTCAATACCGAAAGCTTCATCCATTATTGCGATAATCGGACTGGAAGCATTTGTTGTACACGACCCGTTTGAAGAAACTTTGCACGTAGTGAGAGCCGTGGTGTTTACACCCATAAGCACCGTCACACCTTTAGTATTGGAATCTTCGCGCTCTTTTGCAGGAGCAGAGATAACTACACGACGCGCTCCGGCAGACAAGTGTTTCGATGCTTTATCATATTCTGTAAAGAACCCTGTTGATTCAACAACCACATCGATTCCCATATCTCCCCATGGCAAATTTTCCGGGTCTTTCTCTGCTAAAAATTGCACTTCTTTCCCATTTATAATAAGTTTTTCATCTTTTACCTCCACAGAAAACGGTGCGTGCCCATAAACAGTGTCGTGTTCCAACAAGTACGCAAGATTCTCAATTGAACCAAGGTCGTTTATTGCGACCAATTCGATATCCGGACGATTCCATGAGCGTCGTACAAATGCGCGCCCTATACGACCAAATCCATTTATTGCTACACGAATAGTTTTCATATTTATTATATTTAGAAATTATTTTTAATAATTATTTATTTTACAGATGTTCAAAAAGCATTTCGACACGAATATTTTTATATTCATTTCCAGCTTCGTCGAACAACTATTTCATGTATGCAATAATACCACGGTGCTCTGGTTATCTATGTGGAAATGCACCAAATTAAAGTTCTGATTTATTTTTTATAAGACGCGCTCGCTATCGCTCGCGCGCCTCCCTCACACAAGCCAAACACCTCCCGGCACAGCCACCCACTCACCCGCATCAAAAACATTTCGTGCACTTTTATTATTTATCACTAGACGAGCTGGCTGTTGTTGTTGACGCTATTGCGTTGCTTTCTTTTATTGTGCTAGAGACTATTGTCGACACAGTGACAACGCCATTGTCCGAGTTACTATCATCTTTTGTTTCTGAAAAAGTATCTTTTTCAGAAGTGCTTGCTGTGCTACTCGTAGAAGTACTGACCTCCGTTCCACCACCGAAGCTGTTCTCCGTACCACTTCCCATATTTATACTTTCAGTCGATGTTGCATTATCTGTACTATTTTCTTGTTTATCGGACGCACTTCCACTCGCTCCATTTGTATTCCCGGTGCCGGTACCGGCACCGGTGCTCGTAGAAGATGCACTACCGCCCACAGAAACTGTGCGCGTTACAGATACCAAATCGCCCACTCCGTCTTTTGCAGAATATGTAAGTATGTACGTTTGTGATGCCGAAGTATCTATCCATGGAGAGCTTGTAGCTGTTAAGCTTCCGTTAACATATATATTGTATGTAGTTGTACCTGTTCCTCCGGACAATGTCGCTCCTTCCTCTGTGTATTTGCTTCCGATAAGAAGTCTCGTCAATTGCTCGCCTTTAAGTTTTATTGTAAGTACGCCACCATTTCCTACAGTAGTTGTACTTGTATTTCCGGTACTGCTTGCAAACGCATTTCCGGAAACTTTTATTTCCTTACACACTCCCGGTGTGGAGGTTGATACTCCCTTCGCAATGCTCAAACAATACGGCTTGCCTGTTACAGTATCGTATAACGTTATGCCTGTAGGATGAGTCGCTGACCCAACTGTTGCATTATCCGTTTTTATACTCTTGGAAAAGATATTTACCGCATAGAAAGTGTCCGCGGCCAATTTCTTTACATGTAACACCGCGTCTGAAAATGAAGCTCCTATCTTTCCGAGCATGCTTGCAAGACTTTCACTTATACTCGTCAAGTCAGACGAACTCTGAGCTGGAATAATGCCGATGAAGACAAGGATACTTCCCTCCTGTGTCTGATTAAAGCTTTGAAGAGCTTTACCAACAATCAAATCACCCTTTGAGGCTTTCATACCAACTCCGGGAGTTGTGGAAGAAAGAGTAATAGAGTCTCCTATTTTAATAGGTCCTCCTTCTAGATTTACTTTAACAGGAACACGACCGGAAAGAGCTACTGGATATTTATTAGGTTGTGGATGATCGTTATCTAGACCAAGAATGATACCTGGTTTTGTTGAAACAATACCGATGATATTTTTGTTTGTTTGAGAAGCTTTTGTTATTTTGTCTCCCCCTATAGTTGAGACTATTTCTCCTTGATTTAAAATTGTTGAAGAATAATACATTTCTGCAAGGTCGGTTGAACCTGTTGTATATTCTACGGCACTTATTCTTCCTGTTGTTGAGGCAGTACATGTTCCATCATTGTCTACACACAAACCTCCATAACCTATCTGTAAACCGGCTTGCTGAGCAGTTGAAGAAAGTCCGATTGTTGTTGTAGCTGTTATGTTTGCCTGCCCTACAACTGATAGTTTTGCATAAGGCGAAGTTGTGCCGATGCCGACATTTCCTTTCAAAATTGTAGTAAGGACAGAATCATTTCCAAGCACAACGGAATTACTTCCGATACCAGTTGCATTGTATCCGATGACGGTTTCGTTTGTATCTCCGTCTGCGAGGGCTTTTGTGTTGTATCCGAGGAAAGAGTTGTTGGAGCCGGTGGCATTTGCGGTGGCTCCGTCTGCGATGTATGCCCCTGCGCTGTATCCTACAAAAGAGTTGTTGGAGCCGGTGGTGTTGAGGTAACCTGCACCCTGTCCTATAAAAGAGTTATAGTAGCCTGTTGTGTTGTAGTATCCTGCACCCTGTCCTATAAAAGAGTTTCTGTAGCCTGTGGTGTTGGAATACCCGGTATGATAACCTGCAAATAAGTTTCTGTAGCCTGTTGTATTGCTTTGTCCTGCATCCATTCCTATAAAAGAGTTTTGATATCCTGTTGTATTGCTTTGTCCTGCATACACCCCTACAAAGGAGTTGTTGTAGCCTGTGGTGTTGCTCACCCCTGAGCTAACACCAATAAATGTATTGTCAAGTGTCGATGTAGATGCACGAAACTCGAGTGAAGTTGCTCCTGTAGAGTCTTGTATCTTGATATTCCCTTTCAGCACTGTGGTAAGAACGTTGTCATTTCCGAGCACAACAGAGTTGCTTCCGATACCTGTTGCGTTGTATCCGATAACGGTTTCGTTTGTGTCTCCGTCTGCGAGAGCTTTTGTGTTGTATCCGAGGAAAGAATTGTTGGAGCCGGTGGCATTTGCGGTGGTTCCGTCTGCGATGTAGCGCCCTGCATTGTATCCTTGTGCGATGTTGCCCGAGCCTGTGGTGTTGTAGTAGCCTGCTAGCGTTCCTACAAAAGCGTTGTCAGCACCTGTAGTGTTGTCGCGCCCTGCACTAGCTCCTACAAAAGAGTTATAGTAGCCTGTTGTGTTATTGTACCCTGCATTTGTTCCTACAAAAGAGTTACTGTAGCCTGTTGTGTTGCTTATGCCTGCAGATGCTCCTACAAAAGAGTTTTTGTATCCTGTTGTGTTGCTCGCACCTGAGCTAACACCAATAAATGTATTGTCAAGTGTCGATGTAGATGCACGAAACTCTAGTGAAGGTGCTCCTGTAGAATCTTGGATTGTGATTACCGGTGAGCTTGTAGCATTTTTGTTTTGTATGTCGAGCATTGCGGAAGGTGTCATCGTACCGATCCCCACATTCCCTTTCAGCGCTGTGGTGAGTACAGAGTCATTTCCGAGCACGACGGAGTTCGAGCCGATGCCGGTTGCGTTATACCCGATAACGGTTTCGTTTGTGTCTCCGTCTGCGAGAGCTTTTGTGTTGTATCCAAGGAAAGAATTGTTGGAGCCGGTGGCATTTGCGGTGGTTCCGTCTGCGATGTAAGCCCCTGCGCTGTATCCTACAAAAGAGTTGTAGGAGCCGGTGGTGTTGTAGTAGCCTGCGCCATGTCCTACAAAAGAGTTTCTGTAGCCTGTTGTATTGCTTTGTCCTGCATTTCTTCCTACAAATGAGTTGCTGTAGCCTGTGGTGTTGGAATACCCGGTATGATAACCTGCAAATAAGTTTCTGTAGCCTGTGGTGTTGCTCGCACCTGAGCTAACACCGATAAAAGTATTATCAAGTGTCGACGTAGATGCACGTAGCTCGAGTGAAGTTGCTCCTGTAGAGTCTTGGATAGTGATTACCGGTGAGCTTGTGGAATTTTTGTTTTGTATGTCGAGTGCCGAAGTTGGAGTAGCTGTGTTTACACCGAGCCGGCTCCCTGTGAACACAAAGTCTGCGCTTTGTGTTAGAGCTGTTGCAGTTTGATTTGCATATTGAATTGAGTTTGCAGTGTAACTTGCCGGTGTGTCTGTAAGAGCAAGATATGTCGTAGCTCCTCCACCTGATAGACATACTCCGTTCACTGCATAACAACCCCCGGTAATATTTGTTCCGTTTGCAAATGTACTTGTGGCTGTTGTGCTTGTGGCTGTAAAGTACGAACCGACAACCTGCCCCACTACAGATAGTTGTGCATAAGGCGAAGTGGTGCCGATGCCGACATTGCCTTTTAGCGCAGTGGTGAGGACGCTGTCATTTCCAAGAACAACTGAGTTTGAACCGATACCTGTAGCATCGTATCCGATAACGGTTTCGTTTGTATCGCCATCTGCGAGGGCTTTTGTGTTATATCCGAGGAAGGAATTGTTGGAGCCGGTTGCGTTGGCGGTGGTTCCGTCTGCGATGTATGCCCCTGCGCTGTATCCTACAAAAGAGTTGTAGGAGCCGGTGGTGTTGTTCAACCCTGCGTATGTCCCCATAAAAGAGTTGGAGTTTCCTGTAGTGTTGTTTTGTCCTGCTTGCGTTCCTATAAAAGCATTTTGATATCCCGTGGTATTAAATTGTCCTGCAGATGTTCCTATAAAAGCATTTTGATATCCCGTGGTATTTGAGTAACCTGCATTTTTCCCCATAAAAGCATTTTGATATCCCGTGGTATTTGAGTAACCTGACTGCATCCCTACAAAAGAGTTGTTGGAGCCTGTGGTGTTGTTGTAGCCTGTGCCTGTTCCCACAAAAGAGTTGCTGTAGCCTGTGGTATTGTTGGTGCCGGCGTTATAACCTAAGAACGAATTATCTGCCCCTGTTGAACTCATGTTTCCCGCTCCACTTCCAACATAAGTAGCGGAGAGTGTCGTGGAAGCATAAAGTATTGTATTTCCTGCTTGTTTGTAACCGGAATATTGGTCGGTGTTGATGAACCCTACGACATCTAATTTTTCTGTTGGTGAAGTAGTTCCGATGCCGAGCTGACTCCCTGTGAACACAAAGTCTGCGCTTTGTGTTAGAGCTGTGGCAGTTGATCCTGCATATTGAATTGCGTTTGCAGTGTAGCTGGCAGGTGTGTCTGTTAGTGCAAGATATGTTGTGGCTCCCCCACCTGATAGACATGCTCCATTCACTGCAAAACACCCGTTTTTAAGATTTATCCCGTATCCATATGTAGAAGTAGCTGTTGCGCTAATATTTGTTCCGTTAGTTGTGCCAAGAGATAAAAGAGTGCCCGGCGAAGTTGTTCCGATTCCCACATTTCCTTTCAGCGCAGTGGTGAGGACACTGTCATTCCCGAGCACAACAGAGTTTGAGCCGATGCCGGTTGCGTTATACCCGATGACGGTTTCGTTTGTGTCTCCGTCTGCGAGAGCTTTTGTGCTGACTCCTAGGAAAAGATTATCTGAACCCGTTGTAAGTCCTGTAGCTCCATCTGCAATATAACGTCCTGCATTGTTACCTAGTGCTCCATTTCCGGAACCTGTAGTATTGTATTGTCCTGAATTTTTACCAACGAAAGAGTTATAGGATCCGGTCGTATTATCCAACCCTGCATTTGTTCCTATAAAAGAATTCCCAAGCCCTGTTGTATTGTTCTGTCCTGAGCTTACTCCTACAAAAGAATTCCCCGCTCCCGTTGTATTACTGTATCCTGCATACGCTCCTGTAAATGAGTTGTAACCTCCTGTTGTGTTATTTGCTCCCGCTGCTCTACCTATAAAAGTGTTGTAAAGAGTTGATGTGCTTGCACGAAACTCTAGTGAAGGTGCTCCTGTAGAGTCTTGTATCGTGATTACCGGTGAGCTTGTAGCATTTTTGTTTTGTATGTCGAGCATTGCGGAAGGTGAAGTAGTACCTATTCCCACATTTCCTTTTAGTGCAGTGGTGAGAACGCTATCATTCCCGAGCACAACGGAGTTTGAACCGATTCCGGTCGCATCGTATCCGATGACGGTTTCGTTCGTGTCTCCATCTGCGAGGGCTTTTGTGTTGTATCCGAGGAAAGAGTTGTAGGAGCCGGTTGCGTTGTCGGTGGTTCCGTTTGTTCCGTCTACGATGTAGCGCCCGGCTTGATATCCTACAAAAGAGTTGTAGGAGCCTGTTGTGTTGTTTAGTCCTGCACCGGTACCAACGAAAGAATTGTAAGAGCCAGTGGTGTTACTGTAGCCTGCACTTCTCCCTACAAAAGAATTGTTGGAGCCAGTGGTGTTATTTTGTCCTGCGTATGTTCCTACAAAAAAGTTGTAGGAACCTGTTGTGTTGTTTAGTCCTGCCTGCATTCCTACAAAAGAGTTGTAGGATCCTGTCATTGTTAAGTTTCCTGCTCTCCCGAAGAAGTAGTTGTTTAGCGACGGTTGTGCAGTAATAACATTTGCGCCACTGTATCTATATGCGGAGCCAGCTGAAATATTTATATTGCCTACTACGTCCAGCTTCTCTGTCGGCGAAGTTGTCCCGATCCCCACATTCCCAGTGCTCATGTCATAGAGCAACCCACCTGAAGCAACATTTAGTCCTCCTGCAAATGTACTTGTGGCTGTTGTACTTGTAGCTGTTATGTAATTGACAGTTGGCGAGGTGGAGGCGGAAAGAGAGTTTGTTCCTCCTGTGGAATATATCCAGCCCTGACCGAAAGAGGTTGCTCCGGTACCGCCATGTGCTATATCCACAGTGTTTAGTGCGAAGTTGCCTGTGGTGCTGTTGTATGTAAGAGGAGCTGTAGCGGAAAG
>DRNP01000012.1 GCA_011322135.1 Candidatus Kaiserbacteria bacterium
ACCCAACAATTATCAATGTCGTTTTTGTATCCGGAAGATAGCGAGCTTCATGTCTACCGATACGCCCGCCATGACTCATGCCCGCTCCGGCAATAATAAGTTTTGGTGATTTTACTTCTTGAATTCGATTTGATTCTCTTCGCGAAAGTGTTTTTTTCAAAAAGGGAAAATCAAAAATGTCACCCTCGTGTTTAATCTCGTCTTTCACATTTGACTTAAAATATTTAGGACCGTGCTTTCGATAAACATCTGTAACATGAATAGCCAGCGGTGAGTCCAAAAAAACAGGTATCTCCGGCATTTCACCCGCATCTATAAAATTAGATATTTCGTACAGCATAATTTGCGTTCTTTCCATAGAGAAAGCCGGCATAAGTATCGTTCCGCCTTTTTTGATAGCAGTATTAAGCGTATTTAAAAGTCGTTTCGCGCGCTCATTTCTGTCAGGATGCAAACGGTCGCCATAAACACTCTCCATCACAAGCACATCTGCATCCGGCACGGGCTCCCAGTCCGGCAAAAGCGGTGATGGAGAATTACCAATATCACCTGTAAGCGCAAGAGTTTCACCCGAGCTCCCTGTAATTCGCACACTTGCAGAACCCAGTATATGACCGGTATTGCGAAGATATACGGAAACGCCTTCGGCTATCACGCGCTCCTCGTGATATGGCAATATTTCCACAAGCGACAAAAAACGCTCTACATCTTTTTCTTCATACAAAATAGGCAGATGCTTCATACGAGCTTCTTCAGCAAGTATCCCGACGCTGTCTCCCAAAATAAACTCAGACAAGTCGCGAGTGGCGCCAGTCATATATACCTTCCCTCGGAAACCGTCTCTCACGAGTTTTGGAGCTCGTCCTACATGGTCAAGATGCGCGTGCGTAATCACAAGTGCATCAACTTCTTTCGGGTCATACGGAAATTTTCCATAAACAGCGTCAACTGAAAAATCTCTGCCCTGCTCTATGCCACAGTCTACAAGCACCGTTCCCCCGCTATCACTTTTAATCAGGAAATTTGATCCTGTTACCGTTCCCGCACCGCCAACAAATTTTATACTGAGCGCCATAGTGTATTTCGTGCCAGTACGTATGCAACAGTAGCCCCTATTGCATCCATTAGTAAATCGACTGATGTATCAAAAAAGAAATTCTGTGCTCGTGGCGTTCCAATAACCGCTTCAAAGACTTCCCAACCGACAACAAGCACCGCCACTGCCACGATATAAAATACGGGGCGAAAGCGCGGAAGTAACGCGACGATAAAAGTTCCGAGCGATAGCCCGCCGACAAAGTGCATTACAGTATCAAACCACACATAGCGCCAATACAAAAAATCAGCAAGAGCGAGCCACTCCAAAAGTGCCAGTATTGTCGCAAAGATGAGCGCAGCAATCAAAAGACGTAGACGCATACTTGTATGCTAGCACATGCGAGCTTGATAAAACGCAACCAATATGTGCTTTTTTTCTAGTAAAAAATGTAATGCTACTCTGACGCCTGTCGCCAACCTCTCTATTTTGGTATCCTGTAAATAATGACAAGTCGATTTGTACACCTGCATACGCACAGTCACTATTCTTTTCTTCAAGCGCTCCCCAAAGTACCGGAGCTCGTACAAGCAGCGAAAAAAAATGACATGGATACCATCGCCCTCACAGATGCGACAAACATGCACGGCACAGTTGAGTTTTACAAAAACGCAACAAAAAACAACGTCAAACCCATCATAGGTGTCGACACGTACATGGCTCCACGGTCACGTTTTGAAAAAGATATTCATATGGACGCGAAACGCTCACGAATTGTTTTGCTCGCTGAAAACAATGAAGGGTATAAAAATCTCGTCCCGCTTGTTACTCGCTCTTTTACGGAAGGTTTTTTTGAACGTGCTCGAATCGATATGGACTTGCTCGGTAAACATAGCAGTGGTCTCATCGCTCTGATACCGTCATTTGCCGGAATTGTTGCACAGCTTTTGCGTGCAGGCGACAAAGAGGGCGCCGCCGCCGCTCTGGCGGAATATCAAAGCATATTCGGAGCAGAAAACGTCTTCCTTGAGATATCGCATCACCCGAAAGTCGACGGTCACACAAAGACAATGCGCGCGCTCGCTTCGCTCGCGCGCGAAAGCAATGTACCGCTTGTAGCGCAACAAGATGTGTATTATCTATCACCGGACGATAGAGAAGCAACGGAAGTAATGCGCCGAATACAACATGGCGAGCGTGGATACCACGAAGAAGAAGACTTTTCGTTCACAAACGAAAAACAAATGCTTGAATATTTTAAAGACATACCTGATGCTGTCTATCGCTCACGAGAAATAGCAGACCGTTGCAATGTCTCTTTTGAGCTTGGCTCATGGGTTTTTCCGGATTTCCATGTGCCGGAAGGGTCAACTCACATAAAAGAACTTCGCGCAAAAACAGAGGCGGGTTTTGCATGGCGTAACATGAAAGAAACTCCGGAGATACGAAAGCGCGTGGAATACGAGCTTGATATTATAATCACAAAAGGATTCGCTCCGTATTTCCTCGTAGTGTCCGACCTCCTTAACCACGCAAAAGAAGTCGGCATACTCACGACAACGCGCGGTAGTGCCGCCGGCTCACTTGTCTCATATCTAACAGGAATCACAAACGTTAATCCTATTGAATACCAGCTTCCATTTGAACGTTTCTTAAACCCTGAGCGACCAAAAGCTCCGGACATCGATATGGACTACGCTGATTCCAGACGAGACGAAATGATTGCTTATGCTAAACAAAAATATGGTGACGACAAAGTCGCACAAATAGGTACTTTCGGAACAATGATGGCGCGCGCCGCCGTGCGAGACGTTGCGCGCGCGCTTGGACACAGTTATGGCGTAGGCGACCGAATAGCAAAGCTAATCCCGATGGGCTCACAAGGTTTTCCGATGACTATTGACCATGCCATGGAAATAGAACCCGATTTAAAAGTTTTATACAACGAAGATGATGATGTGCATGAGATTCTGGATATCGCACGCCGTATAGAAGGTTGCGCTCGTCAAACAGGAGTACACGCCGCGGGAGTTGTTATCGCCCCGACATCACTTGATAACTGGACACCTGTACAGCCGGACCCGAAAGGCACAGGAAAACTTATTACTCAATACGACATGCACGGCGTGGAAGACATGGGACTCTTAAAATACGACTTCCTCGGCATAAAAAATCTTTCCATACTTTCAGATGCGATACATCGAGTGGAAGAAGAAACCGGAGAGCATATTGAAGTCGAAACAATACCCGTTGATGATACAAAAACTTTTGAAATGCTCGCAAAGGGCGAAACCGAAGGCACTTTCCAGCTAAACGGCTCGGGCATGACTCGCTATTTAAAAGAACTGCGCCCAACGACAATACACGACATAAATGCAATGGTCGCACTTTATCGCCCGGGACCAATGGAGACAATTCCGACATACATTCAACGCAAAAAGAATCCCCGCCTCATTCATTATCTCGATGAGCGTATGAAAGAATATCTCGACTTCTCGTATGGATTGCTCGTATATCAAGACGATGTACTTTTAACGGCTATCAAGCTAGCAGGATATTCGTGGCTTGAAGCGGACATGTTGCGCAAAGCGATGGGTAAAAAAATCCCGGCGGAAATGGAGAGACAAAAAGCGAAGCTTTTGAAAGGGTTCGAGGAATACGGACATCTACCAAAAGAAAAAGGTCAAGCTCTATGGAAACTCATCGAACCTTTTGCCGCGTATGGTTTTAACAAAGCTCACGCCGCAAGCTACGGCAGAGTTGCGTACCAAACAGCATACATGAAAGCAAACCATGCTGTGGAATACATGGCGGCGCTTCTCACGGCAGACGCCGGAAACACAGATGAAATAGCCATACTTGTCGCAGAATGTAAACGCCTTGATATACCAGTCCTACCTCCGGATGTAAATGAAAGCGGTTCGGTATTTACAGTTGTAAACGCATTAAAAGATAGTGGTGTAGGCGCATCTGAAAATAAAAAAGCGATTCGGTTTGGTCTTTCCAGTATTAAAAACTTTGGCGAAGGCATTTCTCAAGCTATTCTCGCAGAGCGTACGGAAAAAGGAGCATACTCGGATATGGCGAGCTTTCTATCACGAGTCGGTTCAAGAAGTCTAAACAGAAAGTCGCTGGAAGCGCTTATAAAAGCCGGAGCACTCGACCACATGGGTGATCGCGGGCTTTTACTGGCAAATATTGAACCGATGCTCACCTTTCACCGCGAAGCTACAGCAGAAGCTCCGCAAGATTCACTTTTTAGCGCAGCAATGGCTCCCCTTTCATTCCGACTACCTTTTCCTGCAGATAAAATAACTCTCACAAAAAAGCTCGAATGGGAAAAAGAATTACTCGGTATTTACATCAGTGGACACCCGCTGGATGCACACACAGAAGTAACAAAAAAATCAAAACTCACCATTTCGCATATCTTGACGGAACCACAACCCGGCTTACCGATAATATTACCGGTACTCGTATCGGAAGTGCGTACAATACTTACAAAAAGTGGCGAAAAAATGGCATTTGTACGTTTCGAAGATAAAACAGACAGTATCGAAGGCGTTATCTTTCCGAAACTTTTCAAAGTGCATGAAGCGTTGATTGCTCCGGGAACTTGTATGCTTGTAAAAGGACACGTGTCAAACAGAAATGGAGAAATCTCCATAGCGTTAGATGCAATAAAAGGATTGTAATAAGTCGTCAAACATTTGAAAACCGCGCTCGCTTCGCTCGCGCGCCATCCGTGTGGAAAATGAAAAAATGGGAGAGTCGGACTCTCCCATCAAAAACTTTAGCTTCCACTCGCGGTTGTCGTTGCGGTTGTAGTCGTGCCTTGTTGTTGCGAACCATTTTCAGATGTAGAAGCATTGTTATTGCTAGGTATGCTTATTTTTGGACTTATAATCACATCTCTTATTATTTCTTTTGCTTTGTTCCCTGCTTTATCTGTAGCGTTATATTTTACATAGTACGTTCCTGCATATGTTGTAGAGGAAACTCCAGAAGCATCTATCTCAAGCCTTACATTTTTATCCACATTGTCCGTAACGGTTGCTCCAGACTCTACATATTCATCACCGGCTGTTATTTTCTGAGGGTTATTTCCTTTCAATGAAATAATGGGTGCCTCAGTATCTTTTGGAGTGGAAGAAGCCATTTGCGAATCCCCATCACCACTTGTGTCATTTAAGGGCGTGGAAGAAGCTACAACATTTACTATTCTTGTGCTTGTAGCTGTTAAACCATTATTGTTGTCGGTTGCAACATAAGTGATTGTGTACGTCGTGGTAGTTGAAGTGTCAATGTTTATAGCTTGCGTCGTGGTTCCGTTTAGTAAAAGTTTCAAAGTTATCGTACTTGTTTCCCCATTCGAGTCTTTCGCCACCACACCTTTGTCTGTATATGTACTTCCCACGGTAACATTTGTCGGATTATCTCCATTTAGTGTAATACTCGGCTTCGTATTATCTGCATTTCCGGTTCCTCCGTTACCGGAAGTATCATTTCCACTCTGAGTGTTTACAGTGGCATCACCTGTGGGGCATTTGCCTGAAGTCGAAACCAGGGCTCCATTGTCGCCAACAATCACACAATAAATATCTCCCTTTGAGTTTTTCATTTCAATTCCATTTGTAACAACTCTGTTCGCAGTCAGATTATTTACAACAACATCTTTAAAGTGCGCCACCGTAGCCGTAATCTGATCTACTCCGTTTTTCAGTAAGCTTGTTATTTCTTTCCTTATCTTGGCGATTATTCCGTTATCGGTTTTTGCGGGCTTGTAGTACATCCCCGGGTCAATGAAAGCAAGTATCGTGCCACTTGCATTTCCATTTCCACTGTATCGTTCCAGTGCTTCACCCAAGTAGCTACCGGATCCAACAAGCTTCACTGCCACGCCGGGAGTAGATGAGGAGATAGTAAGTCTGTCACCCACGGAAATGTTTCCATTTGCAATTGACACTTTCACCGGTACTCGCCCTGAAAGAGCCACCGGCACACTAGTGCTTGTTGCCATGCTTGAGTCTGCACCACCGAGGAGAACACCAGGGTTACTTGAGACAACACCTATAAACGATACCTTTGGAGAAGTGGCCTTCTCAACTGCAAATGGGTGTTTTGTATCAAAAGTGATTACGTCTCCTTTTTGTAAAGAAGTATCGTATGTTTTGTATCGCTCAGCTACGTCATAGTTTCCTGTGTTTGCCGTTGTGTAGTAGATGTTACCTGCCGCTGTTCCGCATGTTACTGTGGCTCCCGGTCCTACAGAGAAACAGCCCGAGCCCTGCACAGTGAGAGTCGATACAGGCGTAGTTGTGCCGATGCCGACATTTCCGCCTCCATCTTGAAGAATTAAATTGCCCCAAGTGACTGCTGGATTTAGCACATTTATAACTCCATACCCGCCGACACTGGTGAAGCCCATACGGATTCCATAAGCATTACTTCCGCTATTGCTTATGATGACCTGCTGACTGCTATCATCATGGCTGGTAAATGTAGGAACCTCAATCTGAAGTGGACCCAAAGGCGAAGTTGTTCCGATTCCCACATTTCCTTTCAGTGCCGTAGTGAGGACGCTGTCATTTCCGAGCACAACAGAGTTCGAGCCGATACCTGTTGCGTTGTATCCGATGACGGTTTCGTTTGTATCTCCGTCTGCGAGGGCTTTTGTGTTGTTGCCGAGGAAAGAGTTGTAAGAGCCTGTTGCGTTGGCGGTTACTCCGTCTGCGATGTAGGCGCCTGCGTCCTGTCCTACAAAAGAGTTGTTGGAGCCGGTTGTGTTACGATAGCCTGCATACATTCCTACAAAAGAGTTAGATTTTCCAGTTGTATTATAAAAACCTGCATAGGTTCCTAAGAAAGAGTTGTCATACCCTGTGGTGTTTGCCTGTCCTGCTTGCATTCCCACAAAAGAGTTGAAATAGCCTGTAGTGTTGTTTACTCCTGCACCATTCCCTACAAAAGAGTTGGCAAAACCTGTGGTGTTGTTCTGTCCTGCACCATTCCCTACAAAAGAGTTGTAAGCTCCAGCATTTACACTACCAGCCCCATATCCAAATATAGTAACGCCACGATCCGCTTCGCCGGACTTTGTGCCGTTTGTGTATAGGGCGGAGCCGGTTGTGTTATTCCCAGGAGCGTATGCCCCCAAGCTACTGTCTGCCAGATTGTCTGTATACGTTGTGGTGGTGTTGTCGGAGATTGTAGCTACGTATTGTGCGAGATACGGATAACTAGCATTTGCAACCGTTCTGTATATCTTTCGTGCTGTAACCTTGCTACTGCCTGTTGGAATGTTTGTTAGGTCTACCTCCTCTGCGCTGGGAGATACTACGGCGGAACTAGCACCCATGCTTGTTTCTCCGTCTGCTGTAACGAAGGTTATGCGGTAGCGATAGTCTCCTGTTAAGTTTCCTGATGTTGCATTTACCGCTACGGTTGGGGCGGAAGGCGCGGGCTCCTGCGACATGTTTATGTTGCCGTGGTTTATGTCTAGGGCTTGTGTGGGGGAAGAAATGCCGATGCCGATAGAGCCTGTTAGATATTCAGACCCTGCTACGGAAAGTGTTGTGGCTGGGGAAGTTGTTCCGATTCCTACATTTCCTTTCAGCGCCGTAGTTAGGACAGAGTCATTTCCAAGCACAACAGAGTTCGAGCCGATACCGGTTGCGTTGTATCCGATAACGGTTTCGTTTGTATCGCCGTCTGCGAGGGCTTTTGTGTTGTTGCCGAGGAAAGAATTGTTGGAGCCGGTTGCGTTGGCTGTTGTTCCGTCTGCGATGTAGGCTCCTGCTTGGTATCCTTGTGCGATGTTGCTGGAGCCTGTGGTGTTAAGAAAACTTGCCAGTACTCCTACAAAAGAGTTTTGGTTACCGGTTGTGTTGTAGTAGCCGGCACTTCTTCCTACAAAAGAATTGTTGGAGCCTGTGGTGTTGGTTTTTCCTGCTTCTGTTCCTACAAATGAGTCAAAGTTGCCTGTGGTGTTGTTTAGTCCTGCAGATGTCCCTACAAAAGAGTTGCCGAAACCAGCATTCACTCTACCCGCATTATAGCCGAATATAGTAACTCCGTTATCCGCTTCGCCTGTCTTTGTACCGTTTGTGTATAGGGCGGAGCCGGTTGTGTTATTACCCGGAGCGTATGCTCCCAAGCTACTGTCTGCCAGATTGTCTGTATACGTTGTGGTGGTGTTGTCGGAGATTGTAGCTACATATTGTGCGTTGTATGGATACCCTCCATTTGCAACCGTTCTATATATTTTACGTGCTGTAACCTTGCTACTGCCTGTTGGAATGTTTGTTAGGTCTACCTCTTCCGCGTTGGGAGAGACTGTGGCGGAATAAGCACCCATGCTTGTTTCTCCGTCTGCTGTAACGAAAGTTATGCGGTAGCGATAGTTTCCTGTTAAGTTTCCTGTTGTTGTGTTCACTGCTACGGTTGGTGCTCCCGGTGCGGGCTCCTGCGACATATTTATGTTGCCGTGGTTTATGTCTAGGGCTTGTGTGGGGGAAGCTGTGCCGATGCCGATAGAGCCGGTCAGATATTCAGACCCCGCTACGGAAAGTGTTGTGGCTGGGGAGGTCGTTCCGATGCCGACATTCCCTTTCAGCGCAGTGGTGAGGACGCTGTCATTTCCGAGCACAACGGAGTTCGAGCCGATACCGGTTGCGTTATACCCGATGACTGTTTCGTTTGTATCTCCATCTGCAAGGGCTTTTGTGTTGTATCCGAGGAAAGAATTGTAAGAACCGGTGGCGTTGGCGGTGGTTCCGTC
>DRNP01000013.1 GCA_011322135.1 Candidatus Kaiserbacteria bacterium
AAACCTCACTCACTTTTTGATGTGTACGGGCTTGTGCTGTTGAAATATACCGTCAATCCATAAATCTATATGAATTTATGGTATGCCAATCCATAAAATCATATGATTTTATGGATTGGCATACCATAAATTGCACAAGTTCACATACATTTGGCACTCTACTAAACGGAAAATCAAATGAAACAATTCAACAAATTGAGAGTATAAAAAGTTTTTGATTATTTATAATGCCGGTTAGTCAAGGAGCTCTAAATGTGGTGGACTAGTACATGCCATTGCATTTTTACGATATATCCTATATAGTTCTTGCAATCCCCACGCGGGGTTTTTATATTCGAAATGCCTACAATAAATCAGCTTACAAAGAAAGCACGCAAGGACAAGATACGCAAAACAAAAGTTGTTGCGCTTTCTCGTGGTTTCAATGCACTTAAAAATCGCCCGACAAACTACAGCTCTCCGTTTAAGCGCGGTGTGTGTGTAAAAGTAACGACAAAAACTCCGCGTAAACCAAACTCCGCAATTCGTAAAATTGCACGTGTGCGCCTTACAAACGGTATGGAAGTAACAGCTTACATCCCGGGTGAAACTCATAACCTGCAAGAGCACTCTGTTGTGATGCTACGCGGTGGTCGTGTGAAAGACATTGGTGTGCAATACACAATCGTGCGTGGTCGCCTGGACGCTGCCGGTGTTGAAAAGCGTCGTCGAGGTCGCTCACGATATGGAGCTAAAAAACCAAACGAATAATTTATTATGCGACATCCTATTAAAAAACCACGTACGTGGAAACCAGATTTAAAATATCAGTCAGAGACTCTGACACGCTTTATAAACGCAGTGATGCTTGATGGTAAAAAAGACATCGCACGCAAGGTCGTGTATGAAGCACTTTCAAATCTCAGTGTTGAAAACGAAGAAGGTAAAAAGCTTGAAGCAATAGAAGTATTTGAAACAGCCATCAGAAATGTTTCACCGCTTATGGAAGTGCGCTCACGTCGAGTTGGCGGAGCAAACTATCAGGTTCCTCGTGAGGTTCCACAACAGCGTCGTTTGGCGCTTGCATTCCGTTGGATTATAAACGGAGCACGTAACAAAAAAGGACGCCCTATGGCGGAAAAGCTCGCAGAAGAGCTAACTCTTGCCGCAAAGAACGAAGGTGATGCAGTAAAGAAAAAAGAGGACATGCACCGCATGGCGGAGAGCAACAAAGCATTCGCTCACTTCGCGTGGTAGGGCAGGTTTCAATACATTAAGAACAACAACATAACACAAACAAAACGGCGCACTTCGTGCGCCGTTTTGTTTGTGTTTTTCATGCATCCCAATGTGGGAGAGTCCGACTCTCCCATTTTTCATTGATTGAAATCTAACTTTACGCCATATTTACGCCGGCGACGCCGTAGGCGTCGCCGGTTTGTTGCATATATTTTAGTTCCACGGCCGTGTCGATTGCATTTTATATAATTTGGGCTATGCTTTAAACAACGCCCCGGTGGCTTTTACTACTAAGCTCATTATGAACGAGAGTTTCTTTTTCATAGTGAGGTAAAAGCGGTTATGCCAAGGGGTAGCTTATTTTTATAACTATTATCTATGAATCGAGATTATCCACTTGAAAAGGTGCGCAACTTCGGCATTATTGCCCACATTGACGCTGGTAAAACAACAACCAGTGAGCGTGTGCTTTTCTATACAGGGTCACAACATAAAATCGGTGAAGTGCATGAGGGCGAAACTACAACTGACTGGATGGAGCAAGAGCGAGAGCGTGGTATCACGATAACTTCGGCGGCAATCACATGTTTTTGGAGTAAAACAGAAGAGCCGGACAAAAAAGACATGTCGAAAAAGTTTCGCTTCAACATTATCGACACTCCGGGACATATCGATTTTACTGCAGAAGTTCAAAGGTCAATGCGCGTTTTGGATGGGGCTGTTGTTGTTTTGGACGGTGTTTCCGGTGTTGAACCGCAAACGGAAACAAACTGGCGTTATGCAGATGACGCAAGCGTGCCACGACTTATTTTTGTCAACAAACTAGACCGAACAGGTGCTTCATTTGAGCGTTCATATAAAAGTATTCAAGAGCGCCTTTCAAACAAAGCTGTGCGTATGCAGATACCGATAGGCGAAGAATCCGCACACGAGGGAGCAGTCGACTTGCTCACAATGAAGTCATATACATATACCGGAAACATGGGCGAGGAAGTCGTTATTGGTGATGTTCCGGAAAACCTAAAAGAAGATGCGAACAAATATCGCGCAGAATTAGTTGAACGAATAGTCGAACAAGATGAGAATCTTATGAGCGCGTATTTGGAAGGAAACGAACCGTCAGTTGAAGAACTGAAAAAAGCACTTCGCGTAGCTGTGATAGCAAATGAGATTTTCCCGGTATTTACAGGGTCTGCTCTAAAAAATAAAGGTGTACAGCCGGTACTTGACGCTGTCGTTGAATACCTACCGTCTCCTGTTGACCTGCCTCCGGTACAAGGGAAAAATCCAAAGACAGGAGAAGAAGTCGAGCGCAAACCTTCAGACGACGAACCTTTCTCTGCGCTTGCTTTCAAGATTCAAACAGATCCATTTGTCGGAGCTCTTACGTTCTTCCGTGTTTATTCAGGAACGCTTGAAGCCGGTTCGTATATATATAATGCAAATACCGGTACAAAAGAGCGTGTTGGACGTATCGTGCGTCTTCAGGCAGATAAACGTGAGGAGGTAAAAAAGGTTTTTGCCGGAGAAATAGCTGCAGCTGTTGGACTTAAAGACACAAAAACATCGCACACTCTTTGCGATGAAGCAAATCCTATTGTGCTTGAAGAGATCGTATTTCCTGAGCCGGTTGTGTCACTTCGTATTGAGCCGAAGACAAAGTCCGACCAAGAGAAACTCGGGTTGGCGCTTCGTAAGCTGGCTGATGAAGATCCGACATTTCGAGTGTCTACGGATGAAGATACAATGGAGACAATCATTGCAGGTATGGGTGAGCTTCATCTTGATATTCTTGTTGACCGCATGAAGCGCGAGTTCAATGTAGAAGCGGATATTGGTAAACCGCAAGTGGCATATCGTGAAGCTATTAAAGGAACTGCTGAAGTTGAAAATAAATATATAAAGCAGACAGGTGGTCGGGGTCAGTATGGTCATGTGAAAATACGCATCAAACCACTCGAAAAGATTGAGGAGGATGCAAAGATTCCACATAATGTTAAACGTGAAGACCATTTTGAGTTTATAAACAACATCAAAGGTGGCGTTATTCCACAGGAATATATTCCGGCTGTCGAAAAAGGTATTCGTGAAGCAATGGATAGAGGTGTGCTTGCCGGGTATCCGATGGTAGACGTTTCAGTGGATCTTTTCGATGGCTCTTATCATGATGTCGACTCGTCTGAAATTGCTTTCAAAATAGCTGCATCGCAGGCATTTCAATCTGCAGTGCAACTTGCAAAGCCCGTCTTGCTTGAGCCGGTAATGCAAGTGGAAGTAATAGTGCCGGAAGAGTTTATGGGTGATATCACGGGGAATCTTTCCGGGAAGCGCGGAGCAATAGAAGGAATGGAGGACCGCGGAATGAACAAAGCCATTCATGCAACCGTACCGTTAGCTGAAATGTTTGGTTACACAACGTCTTTGCGCTCAATGACAGAAGGTCGTGGGTCAATGACAATGGAATTTGACCATTATGAGACGGTTCCGCAAAACGTAGCGGCGGATATTATCGCTTCTCGCAAGTAAACAAACTATTAAATCTAAGAATGCACTTCTGGTGTGCTCACGCAAAATGCGCGGGAGGGCTTCGCCCTCCCGCGCATTTTGTAAGTACCGAGTACAACACCAAAACAACTCAGAATTATTTTTTGAACGTGTAGTATTCGCTAGAGTGTTCTTGACCTTTATCTCGTAGTCGGGTAGTCTTTCTATTAACGCAATCGTTCATTCGCGGCGCTTTTGAACGTCCGCAATTGGACGCGACGGAGATTCCGTCGGCGCGAGGCGCGGCGCGTTAACAATTTATTCGGTCTTTATCATTTTAACTAACGTTACCAGAAATATGGCAGCAGAATTCGATCGCAGCAAGTCGCACATGAACGTTGGAACCATTGGTCATGTCGACCACGGTAAAACAACGCTCACAGCGGCCATCCTAAATGTACTCGGCTTGAACGAAAGCGCAGGCTACAAAGCCCGCAATGAAAAAGTTGAGAACATTGACAACGCGCCAGAAGAAAAGGCGCGTGGTATTACTATTGCGCTTCACCACTCAGAATATGAGACACCGAAGCGCCACTACGCACACGTGGACGCCCCAGGTCACGCCGACTACATCAAAAACATGATTACCGGCGCGGCACAGATGGACGGAGCAGTCCTCGTTGTAGCGGCAACTGATGGTGCAATGCCTCAGACTCGTGAGCATATCTTGCTTGCAAAGCAAGTAGGTGTTCCGAAAATCATTGTCTTTCTAAACAAGACAGACATGGTTGACGACGCAGACATGATTGACCTCGTTGAGGAAGAAATCAAAGAGCTTCTCGAGAAGCAAGGGTTCACAGACTCTCCATTTATTCGCGGTTCTGCACTTAAAGCTCTCGAAGCGACATCGGCAGATGACGAGTGGGCTTTGAAAGTGAAAGAACTCGTGGACACAATGGACGAATATTTCCCTGAGCCGGAACGCGATCTGGACAAACCGTTTCTAATGCCTATCGAGGACATCTTCTCGATTGAAGGACGAGGAACTGTTGTAACAGGTCGTATTGAGCGCGGACAAATTAAGGTCGGTGAGGAAGTTGAGATTATCGGTATTAAAGATACTGCAAAAACAACGGTCACCGGTATTGAAATGTTCAACAAACACCTCAATGAAGGTCAGGCGGGAGACAACGCGGGTATTCTTCTTCGTGGAACAAAGAAAGAAGACGTACATCGTGGTCAGGTGCTTGCGGCACCCGGCTCGGTGACACCTCATACTGATTTTGAAGCAGAGGTTTATATCCTCGGCAAAGATGAGGGAGGTCGTCACACACCTTTCTTCTCGGGCTACAAGCCACAATTTTACATTCGTACAACGGATGTAACAGGTGAAGTAACTCTACCGGAAGGAAAAGAGATGGTCATGCCGGGCGACACAGTTACCTTTAAGGTAAAACTCGTTGCTCCTGTTGCTCTTGAAGACCAACAGCACTTCGCTATTCGTGAAGGTGGCAAGACAGTCGGTGCAGGTGTTGTTACGAAAATCAGCGCATAAACTAAGACTGAATTATTATGACAATGACCGCAAAAGACAAGGAAACGAAGGGCGCGTCCGGGTCGGCGGTCGCGCACGAACCGAAACTGCGTATCCGAGTGCGCGCCTACGAGCACAAAGTGCTCGACCTCTCGGTGAAGCAGATTATGGACACTGCACAACGTTTTGACGCACACGTAGTTGGACCTGTTCCACTTCCGACAGAGTTGAAACGCTGGACAGTAAACCGTTCGACGTTCGTGCACAAAAATGCACGCGAACAATTCGAGATGCGCATCCACAAGCGTCTCATCGACATCCTTTCGCCCTCCCCGAAGGTTGTCGAAGCACTCACAAATCTAACACTCCCTTCCGGAGTTACGATTGATGTGAAAATGATATAGCGAAAATATACGCAATATCGATACCAAAAACAAAAACCGCTCAATACTGAGCGGTTTTTGTTTTTGCGATTAAAGAATCGCCTAATCCATATCGAACGCGCTACGTCCTATATAAAAAATAGATACATACAAACACAAAGTGCTAAATATGAGGGCTAGTACAAAACATTGACATTTACAATGTTTAACTGCAGTCTAAATATAGACTGCAGTTCTTAAAAAAGAATCCTAATCAATACAACAAAAGGAGGTTGTTATGAATGCTAAGAATATTTCTAAGTTACTAGGTTTAGGTGAGGAGTATGTTAAGGGCGTGTTAGATATAGCGTTACTTAAAACTCCTGAAGAAGCCGGGAGGATGTATAGCAATTGTTCGGAAGAGATGGAGACGGCATTGATGAAGAAATGGGTGGAGCTCACGGAAGAAGCAATTCAGCTTCTCAAAAACCCGGAGGAAGCTAAAAATCTGTATATCAACTGCCCGCCAAAAACGAGACCGGTTGTAATGGATAAATGGGTAGAGCTTACGATGAAAGCGATTTCACTTCTCAAAAACCCGGAGGAAGCAAAGAACCTGTATTACAATTGTCCGCCCAAAATGAAACCGGCGGTAATGAAGAAATGGGTGGAGCTCACGGAAGAAGCAATTCAGCTTCTCAAAAACCCGGAGGAAGCAAAGAACCTGTATTACAATTGTCCGCCCAAAATGCAACCGGCAATTATATTATTTCTGCAGTCGCAAGAATAAATGTTTATTGCACGCGAATACCTAAGCCATCTCGGTACCGAGGTGGCTTTTATATTTGGTGGCACACATTGTCGAAGTGAGTGAGGTTAAACCTCACTCAATTTTTATAGTGGGAGAGTCGGACTCTCCCACTATCTGCAAACACAACACGTGCTTGTTGTGTTACGTGTTGCGATTATTTCTTGAACTTGGGGTAAAAGTTGCGTTTTTGCATAATCTCATGTAAAGTGCTTCTCATAACGCTACGTACGTATTTTGCTCCATTGCAGAGATACGGATCTATGGCACATCGCGCAGGACGATATGCCACTGCGCGTTTTCTTTATACTTATGAAATTTATTCTCGCACGCAAAGTTCGCATGACGCAGATCTTCACAGAAGAAGGTCGCGCTCTTGCAGGTACTGTTTTAAAGGCAGGTCCTGTTACGGTGACGCAAGTGAAAATTCCGGAAACAGACGGATATGCTTCTGTTCAAGTCGGTTTTGATAATCAAAAGCCGGAAAGACTTTCAAAACCGATGCGCGGGCATCTTAAAGATAAGTCCTTTAAAGTCTTAAAAGAGTTTCGTGTTGAAAATCCTTCCGACTACAGTGTCGGTATGGAAATTACACTAGATGAATTCTCTGAAGGTGATAAAGTGCGCGTTTCCGGCACAATGAAGGGTCGCGGTTTTGCAGGTGTTGTAAAGCGCCATGGTTTCCATGGAGGTCCTCGTTCTCACGGTCAAAAACACTCTGAACGTGAGCCGGGTTCAATAGGTGGCTCCGGAGGTCGTGCAGGAGGTCGTGTGGCAAAAGGCATGCGTATGGCAGGACGTATGGGTAACACTCGTGTGACTGTAGAAGGTCTCAAAGTGCTTGCTGTTGATACGAAAGCCGGCGAGATTATTATTTCAGGAGCGGTTCCGGGAGCACGCGAATCGTTGGTAGAAATAATCGCAAAATAATGAATTTGAATATGGCTACTACGAACACAACAACAAAAGAAAAAAAGGTCGCGTTGGAACTATCGGCGCCTGTATACACAATGGATGGCAAGGAGTCCGGTACTATTACACTGCCTGAAGAAATATTCGGTGTTGCTTGGAAAGCGAGTCTTGTACATCAGGTTGTACTTGCCATGCAAGCAAATGCGCGACCGACTGTTGCAAGCACGAAAGACCGTGGAGAAGTGCGCGGTGGCGGAAGAAAGCCGTGGAAACAAAAAGGAACAGGGCGCGCGCGTCACGGTTCTCGTCGCTCGCCTATTTGGCGCGGTGGAGGAACAACACACGGACCGCGTCCTGAGCGCGATTACTCGCAGAAGATTAATCGTAAGATGCGTATGGGTGCACTTACGGCTGTTCTCTCGAAAAAGTTTGCAGACGGCGAAGTATTTTTTGTTGACAAGCTTTCCTTTGACGCACCAAAAACTGTTGAAGCAAAAAACGCTCTTGTGGCTATTGCAAAGGTTGCAAAAACTCCAATGATTGCAGAACGCAAAAACCATGCGACACTCATAGCTATTTCCGGCAAGGATTTTGCAACTGAGAAAAGCTTCGGTAATTTCGGAAACGTTGTAATGGAAGAAGTGCGAAATCTAAACCCTGTCGATGTACTTGGACACCGCTACCTTATTATTGAAAAGCCTTCCGAGGCGATTGAAACGCTTACTGCACGTGTTACTCGTGCGAAGCGCGCATAATTTATTGTTGACGTATGGCACTTTTTTCTAAAGACACAAAAAAAACCGAAAAGGCAAAGAAGCCTGTTGTGAAGACTTCTTCAAAAAAAGCACGTGAGGCTACACCCGCGCTAAAGGCTCGTGCCGCAGTTGTTATTACAGCCCCGTGGATTTCTGAGAAAGCACTTATTGGTACCGAAAAGGGTGTGTATGTTTTTGCAATTCCGCGAACAGTAACAAAACTCGACGTATCACGCGCTATAGAAACACTTTACAAAGTTGTTCCTCGAAAGGTGCACGTTGTAAACCTCCCGGGGAAGCGCGTGTCCAGTCGTACACGTCGCGGAACAGCTATTCGCGCTCGCAGACGCAAGGCCTATGTATATCTTGCCAAGGGAGACACTATTCAATTTGCTTAGTATTTACGTATGAAAACTTATCGACCAACAACACAAAGTCGTCGCAACATGTCGACATTGCCATACAGGAAAAATCTTTCCGGTGATAAACCGACCAAAAGTTTGCTAAAAAGCAAAAAGCGCCAAGCCGGGCGTAACGGTTTTGGACGCATCACAACTCGTCATCAAGGCGGTGGACATAAACGCCGTTACCGCGAGATTGATTTCAAGTACAACAAGCGTGATATTCCGGCAAAACTGACGACAATCGAATACGACCCGTATCGTTCGGCAAACATTGCTCTCGCAGTGTACGCTGACGGAGAAAAGCGCTATGTCCTAGCTCCAAAAGAGATGAAAGTCGGAGATATATTTGTTGTATCAGAAGACGCACCTGTTAAGTCAGGCAATCGTCTGCCTATCGGAAAGATTCCTGTCGGTACATTTATATATAATATCGAGCTACAAGTTTCAGCAGGCTCACGTCTCGCACGATCTGCAGGCAACTATGCACAGGTCATCGCACATGATGCCGGATATGCTCAGATAAAACTTCCTTCAACAGAAGTGCGCAGAGTCTCTGACTTATGTTGGGCATCTGTTGGTTCTGTCGGTAACGAAGAGCATGGGTTAGTGAAAATAGGTAAGGCGGGACGAAGTCGTTGGATGGGTAAACGCCCAACAGTGCGTGGTACTGCCATGAACCCTGTTGACCATATGCACGGTGGTGGTGAAGGTCGCCAAGGTCGCGGTACTCGTCGTGCCAAGACAAAATGGGGTAAGCCGTCCGGCAAGGGGCAGAAGACCCGTAATCCGAAGAAATATTCAAACGTATTTGTTGTTTCTCGTCGCAAGGTTGGTAAACGCAGATAGTTTTACAAATAAAAAACGCGCATGTTTTACATGCGCGTTTTTTGTGAATATATCACTGAAAACAACGCCTCATATTCTGCGATATTTTGCAATTGCAAAATATCGCAGAATATGAGGCGTTGTTTCCCATCACGAGAATCGTAAAATAATATCTATCTACTAACTATTAGAGACACTTCAAAAAAATGTACCTGACGGATTTAATTATTAAATAACTAAAAAATAATATCATGTCATACAACAACAATTTTTTAGAGTTAAGTAGCATTTAGTGTTGTTGGCAAAATCAAAAAAACCAGTAATACACTGATTTTTTCTTATTTTTAGTATCTATTAAGGAGTGAAGGTTGAGTGAGGTTTAACCTCACTCAACCTTCACTTACCGGATATTTTTGCGCAGTATAAAATCTGCTTATTCAGAATATTTATCGAGAAAATACATTTTTATGCACTATAAAATTATAGATGACCATACATTTTGTTGACTATTCTCGGCGTTTCATGTATCTTAGCAGTATCCCGCTAAGCGGGTTTTAATTTCGTTATGTCTCGATCACTAAAGAAAGGTCCCTATGTGGATATAAAACTTATGAAGAAAATCTCCGGAAAAAAACCGGCAGAACTTTCAGTGATTAAGACATGGGCACGCAATAGCCAAATTGCTCCGGAGATGGTTGGTTTCACTTTCGGAGTACATAACGGCAAGCAACACGTAGAAGTCCTTGTTACTGATGATATGGTCGGTCATCGGTTGGGTGAGTTTTCGCCGACAAAGAAATTTGTTCGTCATGGCGGTAAAATGCAGAAAGAGCTCGAGCAGAAACGTCAGATGGCGGAAATTGCCGCTGCAAAAGCTGCAAAAGAAGGTTCTTCTGCAAAGAAATAGCGTATGAAAGCTGAACTTGTCGGATATAATCAGTCACCTCGCAAAGTTCGTCTCGTTACGGATCTTGTAAAAGGTAAAAAAGTAGTTCGTGCGCTTGCGGAACTTACGTTCCTAAAAAAGCGCGCGGCAGACCCTGTTGCAAAACTCATTCGTTCAGCTGTTGCAAATGCTACTCAAAAAGGTGTAAAAGAAGAAGATTTACGTATTGAAAACATTACAGTCGACAGTGCAGGAATGCTTAAACGTTTCCGAGCACGTGCTTTTGGTCGTGGAGCAACAATCCGTCACCGCAAAAGTCGCATGACTGTGACCCTTTTCGAAGAAAAAACCGCTAACGAAGAAAAAACCGCATAATTTTTATACTATGACTCATGTAACACATCCATACGCACACCGTTTAGGTATTATTCGTGACTGGAAGAGTCGCTGGTTTGCGCTTGATAAAAAACAGTATCGCGAAAATCTAAAAGTTGATTCTGATATACGTACGTATCTTGCAAAGCGTTTGCGAGGAACACATACAAGCGATATCGAAATTGAGCGTACATTGACCGACTTGCGCATTTTTGTACATACGGCACGTCCGGGTCTTGTTATTGGTCGTTCAGGTGAAAACGCAACAAAGATTCGCGCCGAATTGGCACGTATCGTGAAAAAGTCAGCTCCAAATCATAATCGTGCGATTAAACTCGACATAACAGAAATACGCCAGCCCGAAACCGATGCCACTGTTGTCGCTTATATGATTGCGGAAAGTCTCGAGAAGCGAATGATGTTTCGTCGTGTGTTAAAACAGACTGCGGAAAAAGTGATGGCGGTACGCGGTGTTCTGGGTGTGCGAATTGCCGTCTCCGGTCGTTTGGGAGGCGCTGATATGTCGCGTAAAGAAGAAGTTAAAAAAGGACGTATACCTCTTCAGACTTTTCGTGCAGATATTGACTTTGCACGTGAACAAGCGCACCTACCATATGGAGTTATCGGAATAAAAGTATGGATTTATCGTGGAGATAAACACAGCACGGATAAGCGTGGCGCACGTCGCATGTAATAATATTTTTTTGTATGTTATTTCCTAAAAAAGTAAAACATCGAAAGTGGCAGACAATGCGCAAAAGCCAGGCACAGCTTATGCGTCCGGAAACACGAGGCATCACGCTTGCTTTCGGGAGTTATGGCTTGAAAGCAATAAAACCCGCACGTCTTACCAGTAATCAAATCGAGGCTGCACGTAAGGTTCTCTCGCGTGCAACCGGAAAAAGTGGTAAAGTCTGGATTCGTGTATTCCCGGACCGTCCTGTTACTCAGAAAGCAGCTGAAGTTGGTATGGGTAAAGGTAAAGGCGATCCGAAGTTCTTTGTGTTTGAGGTTCGTCCGGGTCGTATGCTTTTCGAAATCGATGGTATTGAAGAAGAGCCGGCCCGCGACGCTTTGCGTCGCGCCGCGTCGAAGCTTCCAATGAAAACAACGGTAATCGTCCGTTAAATATAAATATGGCAAAAGATAAAACAACATACACAGAAAAAACAAATGCAGAGCTCGCGACCATTCTCGCAGAGAAACGTGAGGCTTTGCGCGCGCTCCGATTTACTGCGGCCGGCTCACGTCCAAAAGATACGAGCGAACCGAAAAAGATGCGCAAAGAAATAGCACGTATTATGACCGAGTTTTCAGCGCGCACGAACGCAACCAAATAAATATTATGACTACTACTGAAACAAAACCACAGACGTTTAAAGGCACTGTCGTCAAGACAGCGTCGAAAGACACTGCTGTCGTATCTGTCTCGCGTTATGTGAAGCATCCGAAATACAAGAAATATCAGGTTCGCACTAAAAAATATATTGTGCATGCTCCGGACAATACGGCACAAGTTGGCGACAAAGTTACTATTGTCGCTTGCAGTCCGGTATCAAAAATGAAGCGCTTCAAGCTTTCCAAATAAGTATGATTCAATCAGAAACAATCGTTACAATCACTGACAACTCAGGAGGCAAGATTGCCCGAGTTTTCAAGGTGCTCGGTGGACACAAGCGTAGATATGCGCGCGTCGGTGATACTGTTGTTGCGTCAATTCAAACAGCTGAGCCACGAAAACAAGTGAAAAAGAAAGACATCGTTCGTGCCGTCGTCGTACGTACAAAAAAACCATTTCGTCGTAAAGACGGTTCGTATATTGCATTTGATGATAACGCTATCGTTTTGGTTGAGAAGCGAGGTAAAGAAATGGCTCCGCGTGGAAACCGTGTCTTCGGACCGGTACCGCGTGAGCTTACGGAAATGGGTTGGCAGTCAATAGCATCGGCAGCGCCGGACGTTGTATAAAATAATTGCGTATGAAAATTAAGAAAAATGACAAAGTACAGGTTATCGCCGGAAAGGATAAGGGGAAATCCGGAGTGATATTACGTGTTCTTCCAAACGAAGGACGTGTAGTGGTGGAAGGCATCGCAATTGCAAAACGTCACATGCGAGGTGCTCGTGGTGAAGTTGGTCGTATTATCGAACGACCGCAACCTATCCACGCTTCAAACGTGATGCTTATCGATCCGGAGACAAAAAAGCCGACGCGCATTCGCATTGAAAAGAAAGATAACGCACGCATTCGCATTGCAGTTAAGAGTGGTAAAAAGCTCGCATAGATATTTTACGTATGACACTTACAAAGGAAAAACAAAAAACAATATTCGAAACCTTTTCCGATACATTCGGATATAAGAGCATTATGGCTGCGCCACGTATCTTGAAGGTTGTCGTTTCGTCCGGTACGGGTAAAAAGAAAGACGCAAAGCAAATTGAGTTTATTGCAGATCGTCTGGCGCGTATTACAGGGCAAAAGCCGTCTGCAAGACCTGCTCGTCAGTCTATTGCGTCGTTTAAATTGCGCGAAGGTGATTCTGTAGGTCTACAGGTAACTCTTCGAGGAGAGCGCATGTTCGACTTTTTAGACAAGCTGATTCATGTTGCACTGCCTCGTACGAGAGACTTTAGAGGTCTTTCTGCCGGTTCTATCGATGGCATGGGTAACATGACTATCGGTATTCGTGAGCACACAATCTTCCCGGAGGTCGCCGATGAAGATTTGAAAGACATTTTCGGTCTTGCAATTACTATTGTTACAACCGCAAAAACACATGAAGAGGCGGAATCGTTCTTGCGTCATATCGGTATTCCGATGCGCGTTGACGAGGCGTCTAAACATTGATAGTATGCGTTCGTGACGCACACGCGTCTTTTTCTTTATTTTATGGCAAAAACTTCACAACTGGCACGAAACAAAAAACGAGAGAATCTCGTGGCTAAATATGCTACGAAACGTGCAGAGCTGAAAGCTGCAGGTGATTGGGACGGATTGCAAAAGCTTCCGAAGAATTCATCACCGGTACGTATAAAGAATCGATGTATGGTTTCAGGTCGTAGCCATGGTTACATGCGTTCTTTCGGCCTTTCGCGTATTGCATTTCGCGAGCTGGCTCGAGAAGGTAAAATACCGGGAGTAAAAAAAGCATCATGGTAAGCGATCGCGTAGGAGATTTCATAATTCGCTTGAAAAATGCAGGTGCCGTAAAGCACGATGCAATTGAGCTTCCGTACTCTGCATATATCGAGTCCATTGCCAAAAAGCTACGTAAGTTGGGCTTTGTGGGTGATATTGAGAAAAAAGATGACCGTACACTTCGTGTAGCTCTTGTATATAACGAAGACGGTTCTGCGCGTATCCGTGGTGTGAAGCGCATCAGCAAACCTGGGCGTCGTTTGTATATTTCGCATCTTGAGGCACATGTTGTTGCAGGTGGAACAGGTGCACGTATTATTTCTACTCCAAAAGGCATCCTTTCAGATTCCGAGGCACGTCGCGAGCGCGTTGGTGGAGAAAATTTGTTCGAAATTTGGTAAAAAATTATGTCACGTTTTACAAAAAAACCAATCGCAATATTACCGAAGGTGGAAGTATCCGCTGATGTGCAAACGCTCACGGTGAAAGGACCTCTCGGAACATTGACTCGTACTATTCATCCTACGGTGGCGATAGAAGTTACACCGGAAGGTGTTGTTATTACAGCAAAGAATAACAGCAAACTCTCAAAAGCTCTCACAGGTACGTTTGCATCACATTTGAAAAATATGATGGCAGGCACAATAGAAGTTTTCAAAAAAGTGTTAATACTTGAAGGTGTCGGGTACCGCGTAGAATTAAAAGGCAAGGAGCTCGTGTTTGCAGTCGGTTTTTCACATCCGGTTACATTGCAGATTCCGGACGGCGTAAAAGCTGTTGTTGAAAAAAATACGATTCGCCTGGAGAGCATCGACAAAGAGCTCGTTGGGCAATTTGCCGCGGTAGTGCGAGATGTTAAAAAGCCGGAACCTTATCTGGGTAAAGGCATTCATTATGAAAATGAAGTTATTCGTCGTAAACAGGGCAAGAAGTCCGTATAATATATTTATTTATGTCAAAGAAAGTAACAAGTAAAGAAGTTCTTCGCGCACGTCGACACGCTCGTATTCGTGCTCGTGTTAGCGGTACGGCAGAATGTCCGCGCTTGTCAGTATATAAATCAAATCGTTTTGTATCTGCACAGCTTATTGACGATGAAGCATGCAAAACTATTGTCTCTGCACACGGACGTGAATTTGGCGGAAGTAAACTTTCGCAAGCTTCCGAGGTTGGGAAAGCTATTGCCAAACGAGCAACGAAGCTTGGTATTACAAAAGCTGTATTTGATCGAGGAGGATATGCGTACGCGGCTCGTGTAAAAACGCTCGCAGATTCTGCACGCGAAGGGGGGTTAGCTTTTTAATTATTGAATATTATGACGACAGATACCACTGAAAAAACAAAGACGACGACCGGAGCCCCGACACATGCACAGGGAACACAAGGAGCGCAAGGAGCACAGAAACGCTCAATGTCTACAATACGTGCAAGGCGGCCTCGCGGAGCTCGCGGACGTAAAGAGCGTGCCCGTTCTGAATTTGAACAGGTGACCATCGAGGTTCGTCGAGTTGCTCGCGTTATGGCGGGTGGTAGACGTTTTAGTTTCAGCGTAACGATGATTATCGGTGATAAAAAAGGCAAAGTAGGTGTTGGAGTTGGTAAAGGTGCCGACACGGCGCTCGCTGTCGAAAAAGCATCTCGCGATGCACGCCGACATCTTGTTACTGTCGCTCGTACAAAAACAGGTTCAATACCACACGCTGTAACTACAAAATACGCTTCTTCCGTGGTAACCATGACCCCTTCCGCAGGGCGTGGTATTGTAGCAGGTAGCGCGATGCGAACAGTGCTTGAAATGGCGGGAGTAACAGACATAGTGGGTAAGATTCTGTCGCGTTCAAAAAACAAGATAGCGATATCTCGCGCAACAGTACAAGCTCTTGCTACAATTGTCGGGAAACCGTCTTCTATAAATGTTGAAAAATCTAAAGACGAGAAGGTAGAGAAAACCGATACATCTGAAAAGAAAGACAAAAAAGGGAAAACAAAAACCGAAGCCGTCGCGTAATCTATTTTTATATGCAACTAAACACACTAAAATCAAATCGTACAACACGCAACGTTCAGCGCGTCGGGCGTGGAGGAACACGTGGTAAAACAAGCGGTCGTGGTATGAAAGGACAAAAGTCTCGTGCCGGGCACAGTATTCGCCCTGAAATGCGCGACATCATTAAAAAGCTACCTAAACGTCGCGGTTACGGAAAAAATCGCAGTCGCACAGTGCGAATTGATAGAAAACCGTTTGCAGTTGTAAATCTCAAGGCAATCGAGGAAAGTTTTTCAGCGGGCGATACGGTAACATCAGAAGCATTGCTTGAAAAAGGAGTAATCCGCACACTTCGTGGCACGAAAGGTGTTAAGGTTCTCGGTACCGGAACCATTTCAAAGAAAGTTACAATAAGCGGTTGCTCCGTTTCCGCTTCAGCTACAAAAGCTATTGAAGCTGTTGGCGGTGCCATAATACATGTTTGATATTTTTCTCAGGAAGCTTAAACTTACTTTCACAGATCCGGAGATTCGGAAGCGTATTTTTGTTGTCATTGCAGCACTCGCATTTTTTCGTTTTCTCGCAGCAATTCCTATTCCGGGTGTAAATCACGCACGTCTCGCGGAATTTTTTGCGAACAACCAGTTCATGGGGCTTTTGAATATCTTTTCAGGAGGTGGCTTGGCACATCTTTCTGTAATGATGCTTGGCGTTGCTCCGTATATCAACGCTTCCATCATCATGCAGGTGGCGACTATTGTTTTCCCGAAAGTTAAAGAAGCATACTTTGAAGAAGGTGAAGCGGGGCGTACTAAGTTTATCCAATGGAGCCGTATTCTCACTATTCCACTTGCAATTGCACAAGGTATTGGTTTTTTGATTTTACTTCAAAATCAGGGCATTTTGCCACATCTCGGACTACTTCAGTTTTCGGCAAACGTTGCATTAGTTGCGGGCGGTTCATTCCTTTTGACATGGGTTGGTGAGCTTATCACCGAGTTTGGTATCGGCAACGGCGTATCTCTCATAATTTTTGCAGGCATTGTTGCAAGCTTGCCTTCATCGGTTTCGCACGCATTGTACGTGGCAACATCGTCAGACATTCCATCGTATCTCGGCTTTTTGGCGATTTCACTTGGTGTCATATATGCTGTCGTTGTTGTTTCTGATGCGGAGCGTTCGCTTCCTATTGCATACGCCAGAGCGCAACGTGGAGATGCAATGCAACAAGGAGCGGCTACATATCTACCAATTCGTATTCTGCAAGCAGGCGTTATTCCTATCATATTTGCACTCTCTCTACTCTTGCTTCCGCAAATGGCACTGTCGATGCTTTCAGCTGTCGGTGTCGCAGGCGTAGCAAGTGTATCCGCGTGGTATGCATCATTTGTTGCAAATCCGTGGCAATACGGAGCGCTGTACTTTTTGCTTGTCATTGTGTTTACGTATTTTTATACGGCAATTACATTTGATCCGAAACGTATTTCTGAAGACTTGCAGAAAAGCGGTGCATTTATTCCAGGTGTTCGACCTGGAAATGAAACAGAAAAATATGTGAATGCTGTTGTAAATCGTGTAACTCTTCCAGGGGCTGTTTTCCTAGGCTTAATAGCTGTGGCTCCGTTTATAATACAAGGACTTACAGGGATTACGACATTCCTCATCGGTGGTACGGCACTGCTCATTGTTGTACAGGTTGTTCTAGAGCTTGTACTAAAAATCGATGCCCAGATTTCACTGCGAGAATATTAAATCAGGGGCTAAAGATGCCGGTTTAGTGTATATATCCATTTAATAAAATCGGTAATATATGCAAAACGTGCGCGCACGTTTGTGCGCGCACGTTTTGAATCATATGTTTTGCAGACCGAATTATTTATTTAATTGTAGTATAAGTGCAAAAAGTTGCATGACCGCGATATTTCACGTACACTTGATTTATATATGGCGGACACACGCACTATTTTTTTTCTAGGGAAACCGGGATGTGGAAAAGGCACTCAGGCGAAAATGCTCTCAGAGCGTACCGGGTGGGACATTATCGCGTCAGGCGATCAATTTCGCGAAATTGCAACGGAAGATTCTCCCGTTGGACGTAAGGTTCGTGCAGAAATTGATGCAGGTCTCCTCGCTCCTCATTGGTTTGCAATGTATCTATATCAAAAAGCTCTTTTTTCAATTGCAGAAGATGCGAGTGTTATTTTTGATGGTTTTAATCGTAAACCGGAAGAAGCACAACTCGTTATTGACTCACTTGCTTGGCTCGGCAGACCGTTTACTGTTATAAACCTCGTGATTTCTGACGAGCTTGTGCATGAGAGAATACAAGTGCGAAGCAAAGACCAACATCGCGCAGATGACAACAGTGTGAATACACGTATCGAGGAATACAATATGTACACAAAGCCCGCGCTCGAACTTTTCCGCGCCGCAGGCGAGCTTGTAGATATTGACGGAGCTCAAGGAAAAGAAAAAATTGCAAAAGATATTGTAACAGCGCTTAACCTTTCATAATGATTGTTCGTACGCAAGAACAAAAAGAAACACTTTTAGAAGCCGGAAAGCGTCTGGGAATTGTTTTGGAAACACTCGCGCAGGCGGTCTCTCCGGGACTGTCTGTTGACGTACTCGACACAATGGCAGAGAAACTTATTCGTGAGAAAGGAGATATTCCCAGTTTTCTTAATTATACACCGGAAGATTTTCCGCGTCCGTATCCCGCGTCGCTCTGTGTTTCTGTGAACGATGAGATTGTGCACGGCATACCAAATGAAAATCCAAGAGTGTTAAAGGATGGCGATATTGTAAGCCTCGATTTAGGTCTTACACATAAAAAAGTTATTGTAGATTCCGCACTTACTGTTTCTGTAGGAAAAACAGATAAAAAATCATATGCGCTTATGGACGCGACAGCATCGGCACTCGAGGCGGGTATTGCCACATTAAAACCCGGAAATCATTTGGGAGATATCGGACGGGCAATTCAAGAAGTCATAGAGCATGCAGGTTTTGCCGTTGTAAAAGAGCTCGGTGGTCATGGCGTTGGTGATGAAGTGCATGAGGAGCCGTATATTTCAAATTACGGAAAACCAGGTGACGGTCAAGAACTTGTAGAAGGAATGGTACTTGCTTTAGAGCCGATATCGAGTGCGGGCAAGGCATCGGTTGTTCTTGGAAATGATGATTATACTTATAGAACGAGAGACGGTTCGCGGTCTGCACATTTCGAGCATACTATTCTTATAGAAAAAGATGCACCGCTTGTTGTTACACGTCGTCCGAGTGAAATATAGAAAATATAGTAATGCAGGATTGCAAAAAGCGGGTCGGCGAAGCCGACCCGCTTTTTGCAATCCTGCACCGAGTTTATTTTTTATAAAATGCTGGCAATCTATTCTAAATATCAACAGCATAAAAAGTGTTCGGATTTAATGTTAGACACTTGTAATAAAAGTTACTCTTTCCAATATTGTTGCCAGAGCGTATACTGCTTGCATATTAGCGCCGTTGGCGATTTATTTATTTTAATATGTCACACGAAACACAGATAAAAGGAGAAAGAACATTTTTTATAATCAAACCGGACGCAGTTCAGCGCGGTCTTGTAGGAGAAATAACCAAACGCTTTGAGCGAATAGGTTTGAAGCTTGTAGCTGTTAAAACAGCTGTAGCTACGCCGGAACATGTTGAAGCGCATTATACTCTCGACCCTGAGTGGAAGCGTATTACCGGAGAGAAAACAATAGCAGGATATAAAAAGAAGGGCATGACGCCTCCGTCGGAGGATCCGCTTGAGATCACAGACGCAGTTTTAAAAGGGTTAAAAGTTTATATGACCTCCGGTCCTATTGTTTGCATGGTTTGGGAAGGTCCTCATGCTGTAAAGATTGTGAGAAAAATCGTCGGCGGCACAGAGCCACTTACATCAGATGTCGGAACTATTCGAGGAGATTATGTAATTGATTCATATCAAATGGCAGACGCTGACAACCGCGCAGTGCGCA
The DNA here is from genome assembly GCA_011322135.1 of Candidatus Kaiserbacteria bacterium. Taxonomy (GTDB): domain Bacteria; phylum Patescibacteriota; class Minisyncoccia; order Phycocordibacterales; family Phycocordibacteraceae; genus C7867-001. The sequence continues at coordinate 19,694 of DRNP01000013.1, forward strand.
ATCTGGTACACGCATCCGGCTCCGTAAAAGAAGCTGAAAATGAGATTAAACATTGGTTTAAACCGGAAGAGATTATCGATTACAAACTCATTCAGGAACAGGTTATGTATGCTCCTGAAATTGAAGGAGTGTTCGGAAAATAACTTTTAGAGTTTTTAAAACAGCACAGATGCATAATTGCATCTGTGCTGTTTTTACTAAAACCACCCCGACACGTAGTGTATAATTATTAGTGGGACACTCTTGAGTCTGTAACCTTGAATACCTCTTGGGAGCCTCACATCGTCAGTATCTGTGGATATTTGATTGCGGGCACCCACTTTAAAACAGGAGGTTGCGACTGGAGTGTCTCTGAAAAAATACCCGACCACACGGTCGGGTATTTTTTGGTATTCTTTTGTAATGCAAGTTGTTGTTGGAATTGATGAAGCCGGACGAGGACCTCTTGCGGGACCGGTGTCTGTTGGTGCTGTTTCCGTTCAGAAAAGTTTTGATGTGGAACGTGAATTTCCCGGAGTTGCGGATTCTAAAAAACTTTCAGAGAAAAAACGCGAGGTTATTTTTTCCATGCTTGAAAAGCGTTTACATATCGGAGACGTACGTTTCGCGGTGGGTTTTTCCAGTGCTCAATATATCGATAAGTATGGAATATCTCAAGCTATAAAGCGTGCTCTTTCGGAGGCTGTAAGTGTGGTTGCTCCGGAACCGCATCTCGTACATGTATTTTTAGACGGGTCACTTTCCGCACCGAGTGAATATTTATCACAAGAGACTATTATTCACGGTGATGATCTCGTGCCTGTTATTTCTCTTGCTTCTATAGCAGCAAAAGTAACTCGTGACAGAATTATGGTTGATTTTGCTAAAAAATATCCTCAATACGGTTTTGAACGGCATAAAGGATACGGCACATTGTTGCACAGAAGCAAACTGAAAGAGTGTGGGCTTTGCGACATACATCGTCGTACGTTTATACATTGAGTTCCGTGGAATTCGGTTTTTATAGCAACAGCCAAATGAACCGTACCCCAAAAGCGCGCTCGCTTCGCTCGCGCGACATCCCCACTCGGTATTGACAAAAGCCAATCATTCTCTCTAATAATTTATAGAGTTTAGTTCGTTGATTTTGTCACAAAAAGCTACTATTCCCATTATGATTATGGGGGAAAACAAACAAGGAGGCGGTAATGAAAAATTTGACCTTTGAACAATGCAAAAAAGGGTATGAAAATGCAATCCCCGGTAGCAAGGAGCAAGCGCATTTTTTTGCAATGGCAAAAGCCAAAGCAAAAACATTTGGACAGTGCTAGTGGTTGTGGAAAAATGCTTTCCCGGATAGTCAAGAAGAAGTTGAGTCTCTTGCAATGGCCGTAGAAAAAGCGAACACTCTTGAACACTGTCAGTGGTTGTGGGAACGACTTTCCTCCGACGGAAAAGCGGAAGTTCTTGAAAAATGGTGTGGATTAGTCAAGGCTGAAGCTAAATAGTTAATTACAGCCGTGCCACGGACCGTCTAGGAAAGATATATTCTTCCTAGGCGGTTTTTTATTTAGCAACCTGCAAGTTCACATACATTTGGCGCTCTCCTAGACAGAAAACAAGAAAGTGAGTGAGGTTAAACCTCACTCACTTTTTGATGTTGATTGGTATGGGTTTGTTGCAATTATTTCTTGAACTTGGGGTACAACGATTTGACTTAATTCATAAAGTGAGTAGAATATAATATTGGAAGTTCGTGTTCGTTGGGAACATGAACATGTAATTAGAATAAGGAGGTTATTATGGCTGGAAAGGAATTGTTGTCTCCGTGGATTTTTAAGGCAAGGATTTCAGAAGGGTTCGCGAAACTCGGCTTCAGGCGATGTTTATACTGCCTGAGCGGTTCGAAGCTTCTTTTTGATGAAGACACCCCGAAAATCATGTGCGGAAACGCACGTGGTCACTCTGACAACGGAAACGAGGCAGATTTCATTTTCACGGCAAAAGAAGTGGAAACGAAGTGCCCCTTAGTCCGAAAGGAGTGGGAAGAAAGGAAGCTTTATGATGCTAGTCACGAAGTAAATATTTCAGTGCGCTGATTAATGGCCGGCTAAATATACAATCAAGATACCGTACGGAGGGCGGTATCTTTTCTTTTTACAGCGCTTATGGTAAGGTTGCTTTCATGACAGTACGAATGCGCCATACACGTTCGCATACAAATAACCGCCGATCGCACCACGCGCTCTCGGGTGTTTCGGTTGTTAAAGACAAGGAAAGTGAAGCGTTGCGTTTGCCACACCGCATTGATGAAACTACCGGAATGTATCGTGGTCGTTTAATCGCCACTCCAAAAATAAAGAAAGAGCGAACGAAAGCAGAGAAGTACGAGCACGCAACTCATACTCACAATGAGCCTGTAGCGGAAAAAGAAATATCGAAGCAATCTAAAGTCGTTGGGAAACACGAACACGGTAGTACACCGAAAACTCGTAACGACGTATAAACTTTTGCACACCAAATACGCACTTGCGCCTTGCGCAAGTGCGTATTTTTGTCTATGCTATTACGTATTGCTCTTTTGTCATGGCTAACCGTCACCTTGCTCGTTCAGTTGTATTACAAACACTCTTTGAGTGGGACACAACCGGTATATCTAAAGAAAAAACACACGAAGTTTTAAAACGTAACATAGATGAGTTTGGTGGTGGTCAGATAGACACTCCATTTATGGAAAAATTACTTGATGGTGTGATTGAAAAACATGACGATTTAGACCTAATTATTACAAAAGCCGCACCGGAGTGGCCACTTGAAAAAATAGCACCTGTAGACAGGAACATTTTACGCATTGGACTTTATGAGCTACTTTTTTCAGATAGAAAACAAGTGCCTGCAAAAGTTGCTATAAACGAAGCGATAGAACTCGCAAAGACTTTTGGAGGAGATTCTTCGGGTCGTTTTATAAACGGAGTGCTCGGAGCCGTATATAAAGAAATGGGCGAGCCGGGTAAAGATGACTCAAATAAAAAACGGGTAAAACCGCAAGAGTTGCCATTGGAAAAACTTGGCGGAGCTATTGTTTACACAAAAAATGAAGGGCAATACTATTTAGCGCTTGTGCATGATGTTTTTGGGCACTGGACTCTTTCAAAAGGTCACGTTGAAGAAGACGCAACACCGGAAAAAGGAGTTGAGCGTGTTGTAAAAGAGGAGCTTGACCTTACTGGAAAAGTAGAAGGACTTATTGGTGAAAACGAATACATAGCTTCGCATCCTGAAAAAGGCAAGATACGTAAACACGTGTATTTCTTTTTAGTGAAGACAGACTTCGGAAAACTTTCATTGAAAAAGACAGGAGGACTTGATGACGCCAGATGGTTCAAATTAACAGACATCCTTGACCTCAATTTTTACGATGATATGCTTCCTATTGTTACTGCCGGAGTACAAAAACTCCTTGATAACGCACGTGTTTCAACACACTCCGTATAAAAACTTATGACATCTGATTTTGTTAAACACGCCCAAAAACTCGGGCTTACTTTTACAAATATCGACATTTTTGCCGAGGCGCTTACACACCGCTCGTATTTAAATGAAAATGTAAGTGTTACAGGGCATCATAACGAACGGCTTGAGTTTTTGGGCGATGCAGTTCTTGAGCTCGCAACGACAAGTTTTCTTTTTAAAAAATTTCCGGAAAAACAAGAAGGTGATTTAACGGCATATCGTGCCGCGCTTGTGAATACACAGTCACTTGCGGAAAGCTCTGAAGCTTTGGGTGTAAACGACATGTTGTTACTTTCAAAAGGTGAGGCGAAAGATAACGGTCGTGCACGACAGATTATTCTTGCAAATGCATTTGAAGCAATAACGGGAGCTGTATATATTGACCAAGGATACGATTCTGCCGAAAGATTTATTGCAACAAACATATATCCAAAGATAGATGCCGTGGTTGAAAATCGCTTATGGCAAGATGCAAAAAGTCGTTTTCAAGAAACCGCACAAGAGCATCGCGGTGTAACTCCGAGCTATCAAATACTTCATGAAGAAGGACCCGACCATGATAAATGTTTCACCATTGGTGTTTTTCTTGGTAGCGAACAAATATCAGAAGGTGCCGGCAAATCAAAACAAGAAGCGGAACAAAGCGCAGCGCACGCCGCTCTCGAAAAAACCGGCTGGTAAAGTCCGTGGAGTGTTTTTCCGTGTATAACGCGCCGAAGCTTTAGCTTCGGCGCGTTATACTATGCGCATGCTTAAGCGGTTGGAGATTGCCGGGTTTAAATCATTTGCCCGAAAAACGGTGCTTGATTTTTCGTCGGACGTTACAGCCATCGTCGGACCGAACGGAAGCGGAAAATCAAACACAGCGGAAGCTTTTAGGTTCGCGCTCGGTGAGCAGTCGATGAAAAGCATGCGTGGAAAGAAAAGTGAAGACCTTATTTTTTCCGGCACACACAATGCTCCGCGCTCAAACCGTGCCGCTGTAACTATTATTTTTGATAATACAAATCATATATTTAAGCTTGATTTTGAAGAAGTTGCCATCGAACGTGCGGTTTTTCGTGATGGAACTAGCGAGTACAGCATCAACGGCTCGAAAGTTCGCTTACGTGATATCCAAGAGCTTCTTGCCGGAGCAAATATCGGTTCAAGCGCTCACCACATAATCTCGCAGGGCGAGGCAGACCGCATACTGCTCGCTTCTTCGCGTGAAAGACGTGAGATGCTTGAAGATGCTCTCGGTTTAAAAACGTACGAGTTTAAAAAACAAGATGCAAATCGCAAACTTGAAAGAACGCGCGAGAACATTTCGCAAGTGGAAGCACTGCGTAGAGAAGTCGCTCCGCATGTGCGCTTCCTTGCAAAGCAAGTGGAGAAGATAAACCGCGCAGACGAGCTTCGAAAAGACCTTATCCGTGCCAGTAAAACATATCTGGC
>DRNP01000014.1 GCA_011322135.1 Candidatus Kaiserbacteria bacterium
ATCAATAACGCATCAAATAACGAAGCTCTCAATAAGATAAATTGTGTTATTTCGCCACCTTTATAATTTAAATACAGAAACGAGTGCAGGTTTTCCCAAATAAAATTCATTATGAAAGCAAGTAAAAATATATAGAATATTCTTGAAAATCTTATTTTCCTAAAAAAGCTAATCGCTGATTTTGTTTTTATTATCTCCACAATAAAAATTGTACCAGAAAAGAAAGAGCGCGCGCTCAACATTATGAACGAGTAGGATTTTGTATTGTGTTATGCTAAAAGCATATTCGCATTTTGCAGGAAATGTTATGGATTTTTTGCTATGAGATATTGTTAAAAAATTACCGGATTTACATTTTAAATTTTATTTAAAAAATGAATACATTTTATCTACGAATACTGAAACCTCTTCTGTTCAATTTCAAACCGGACACTATACACGCAATATTTACCGCAATAGGGGAGCTCGCAGGGAGGTTTTCAGGCACAAGATGGATTTTTGGCATGATATACGGATACAATGGTCCTGACATTAGCAAAACAGTTGACGGAATCACATACCGCACTCCTATTATATTATCGGCTGGTTTTGATCCTGATGGACGTTTAACACGTATATTACCCGAGCTTGGTTTTGGTGGTGAAGAAATCGGTTCAATAACGGCGAACACTTGTTCCGGAAACCCGCATCCGCAACTAACACGATTGGTCAGAAACAAAAGTATTATTGTATACAAAGGGCTTCGCAACAAAGGCGTGGACGCACTCATTAAAAAACTTTCTCACACGCCACGCACACGTGGATTTGTGCTCGGTGTTTCGATAGCTCGCACAAACGATCTTTCAGCATCCGCAGATGTTAATTCCGGCATAAAAGATTATGTCGATTCGTTTAGAAAGCTTGTTGACTCTGATATCGGAGACTACTACACAATCAACATTTCGTGCCCAAACTCATACACAGGCGAGACCTTTATCGAACCGAAACTTTTGGCTCAACTTTTACCGCGCTTACGCGAAGTTCCTTGCAAAAAGCCGATATATTTAAAGATGTCTATCAATATCCCTTGGAGTCAATTTTCAGAACTTCTTGAAATTGCGGATAAAAACAAAATACACGGAGTCATAATAGGGAACCTGAATAAAAATTATGCGGATCTGAAATATCCTGAAGACGCACCGGCAAAATATCGCGGTGGACTTTCCGGAAAGCCGACTTTTGAGCTGTCTAACGAATTGATACGAAAAACTCGAGAAAAGTATGGGACACGATTTACAATAATAGGAACCGGTGGCATTCTCTCTCCTGACGAAGCTATGGAAAAATTCAAAGCCGGTGCTGACTTAATACAATTAATCTCAGGAATGATTTTCGAAGGACCGGGTCTTATAAAAAAAATAGGTATTCGCTACGCGCAAACACGTGGTAAAATGCATACATAATGTCTAAAAAACCAGTTTTGTTATCCGGCATTAAGCCGACAGGGGATTTGCATATCGGAAATTATTTCGGTGCAATGCGACAACAAGTAGAACTTTTCAAAAGCGGTAAATACCAATGCTTTATCATGGTCGCTGATTATCACGCTCTGAACACAATGCAAAATGCAGAGGAAATGCATCGACGCACAAAAGAGCTTGTGATGGCATATATTGCCATAGGGCTTGACCCGAAAGATGTCGTACTTTTCAAGCAGTCTGATGTTCCAGAGCACACAGAGCTCGCTTGGATTTTTGACACAATTACAACAATGCCGTATTTAATGCGTGCCCACGCATACAAAGATGCTGTTGCCAAAAATAAAGAAATAAATGTCGGTACTTTCAACTACCCGATGCTCATGGCTGCGGATATCCTCATCTATGATACTTCTATAGTTCCGGTTGGAGCAGATCAAAAACAACATATTGAAATTGCTCGCGACACAGCACAAAAATTCAATCATATTTTCAAAAATGATTTGTTTACACTTCCAAAACCATACATAATGCCTGATGTTGCAACTGTGCCCGGTATCGACGGTAAAAAAATGAGCAAGAGTTACGGAAATGTTATCCCTCTTTTTTCCAGTCGTGAAGAGCTGACAAAACGGGTAATGAGTATCGTAACCGATTCATCGGGAGAAAGACCTGAAAACGTTTACAAGATTCACAAACTTGTTCGTAGCGAGCAAGAGCTCGATTCGATATATTCTGAGCACAAAGGTAAATACAAAGAACTAAAAGATATCCTTGCAGACGATTTAAACAACTATCTCGAACCCATGCGCGGAAGGTACAATAAAATAGAAAGTGAGCACGAAATTATAAACGACATTTTAAAAAGCGGAGCGGAAAAAGCGCGCGCAGTAACAAAAGAAAAAATACGTCTGGTGAAACAAGCAATTGGCGTACTTTAGATTTTAAATTCTTTGTATAAAAAATAAATTACACGAAATACTCCTTGAAAGTGCGACAACGACAGCTTTACTTATCGCTCATATCCTGTTATTATTAAGGGTGGATTCAAAGTAATGTTGCTTTGAAAAAGTACTTAAAACAAAAAAGGAGGTACGGCATGCTGTACACAAAATCACTGAATTTTCTACACTTGATGAACTTGTTTCCGGAGTTCGACCCGAACAGGCAGTCTCGGTTTTCAATTGCGCTCTTAACGAGCGTGCCACCAACATATGCAATGCGCGACTTTAATGTGGCGTATGCCACGCATGTAAATTTTCGTGACAGTATTTTGTCACATAAAAACGTGGTCTCGATGGAGTTAAAAACCAAAAGAGACTTACGGAATCAAGACAAGTTGGGCATAATTTTCGGGATGCAACGCACGCCTGAAAATATAACTCGGGAACAAGTACACGCACTTAGAACTTCCGGTGTACGGATAATGTCTCTTTATGGCGACATGTATGTTGCCAGTCTTGACGAAGAAGGCGGGCTTAGCGATGCAGGTAAACAGTTAATCGTTTGGATGGGAGAAGAGAATATGATCCTCAATATCTCACCTATGAATAATGAGAGTGCCCTGGACACTCTCGAGTTTATTCAAAAGGAAAATATAGGAATCTCGATAATGGCGAATGCAGGGTGCTTTGAGTTGAACCCGATTCCGCAAAATATTTCCGGAGAAGTTATTCGGAAAATAAGTGCTCTTAGCGGGTATATTGGTATCCCAACAGGTGAATTTGCGCTTGGAATGTTTCAAATGTGTGCGCACGTTACAAGTGCTATTTCCGCTTCCGCATCAAATGGAAACACAGAAGGTATCGGAATCGACGCAGGGTGTCCATTTTTTGACATGACGATATACCAGGCTCGCGACATGTATGAAGTCGCGAGGATAAAATATTTCAAAAAGAATCTAAACACTCACGAGAGTATGATTCTTACCGAGTACGCCAATATGTTGTTCAACTTTTTTTCGTATAATCGTTCCAAAATTTCAAAAAAGATGTTTGGACAAAACTTTCGTACATTCCTCGAGAGGGCTTTACCCGAATAAAGTAAAAATCTCTCATCCAACAAACACCGCGCAATTCATTGCGCGGTGTGTTATTTTATAGGATATGAAACGAACATTTATAAAGGACTTGACCGAGTGTGTTGGAGAGACGGTCAGTATTTCCGGCTGGGTTGATGTGCGACGTGACCATGGCAAACTTGTATTCCTGGATATTCGCGATATGTCAGGAAAAATACAAGCGGTAGCTCTCCCGAACCACAAAGACGCGGTGGCAACAGCGCAAACACTAAGAAGCGAATGGGTAGTCTCTGTTGAAGGCGTAATTAACGAACGCCCGGAAAAAATGCGTACAGAAAATGAAAATGGAAACATCGAGATGGAAGTACTTTCTATCAATGTATTGTCTCCGGCGCACGAGCTACCTTTTGATTTAGATACCGAATTGAACTTAGATACATATTTGGACAATCTGCCTCTTACACTTCGACGAGAGCGCGCTCGTGCAACATTTAAAGTGCAGTCTGAAATAACAAAAGCATATCGTTTGTTTCTAGACGAAGAAGGTTTTACAGAATTTCAATCGCCAAAACTAACGGGCGATGACGCAGAAGGAGGAGCAAACGTATTTGACGTACCGTATTTTAATGAAAAGATTGCGCACTTGGGAACCTCGCCACAATTTTACAAACAAATTATGGTCGGTGTCTTTGAACGTGTTTACACTATCGGCAATGTTTTTCGTGCTGAAAAACATGCAACGACACGCCACCTAAACGAATACGCTTCGCTAGACCTCGAGATGGGATTTATAACAGACCACCACGACATAATGACTCTCGAAACGCGTTTGCTTCGTTATATAAACGAACATTTAAAAGAAACATGTGCGAAAGAATTTGCACTACTCAAAGCCGAGTTCCCGACGTTACCGAATGAGATTCCTTCAATGAAACTACGCGAAGCTCAAGAACTTATTTTTAAAGAAACCGGTGCCGACAAGCGCAAAGAACCGGACTTGGAACCGGAAGATGAACGATTTTTGTGCGAATGGGCGAAACGTGAAAAAAACAGTGATTTTGTTTTTATTACACATTATCCTGTTACAAAGCGCCCGATGTATACATTCGAAGACCCCGATGATATTGGTTACACAAAGAGTTTCGACCTGCTTTTCCGCGGTATAGAGATTACCACCGGAGGACAACGATGGCATAAATACGAAGACATCGTCGCCGGAATAAAGAAAAAAGGTCTTGATCCTGAAAAGTTTTCGTTTTATTTGCAAACATTTAAATATGGGATGCCACCGCACGGCGGGTGGGGAATGGGACTTGAAAGACTTACACAAAAATTCCTAAACCTGGCGAATGTAAAAGAGGCCTCTTTATTCCCACGGGATATAAATCGCATAGACACATTACTGCATGGAAAAGAACCAAACGATACAAAAGAATAGCTTCTCTATACACACCTCGGTATATGAGGGTCCTTTTGAGCTAGTGCTCGAGTTAATAGAAAAGCGCAAACTTTTAGTAAATGATATTGCACTCGCTTCAATTACAGATGATTTTATTCAATACGTACACAACAAAGAAAAATTTCCGGTAGATGAAATAACTTCTTTTATCGGAATTGCATCAACCCTGCTTCTCATTAAATCGAAATCACTTTTGCCAAACCTGGAGCTTACAGAAGAGGAAGCCGAAGACGTTGAGGACTTTAAGCAACGCCTTTACGTTTACGAACAAGCGAGAAACGCATCGCGAGTGTTAGGGAATATATTCGGAAAATCAATACTTGTTTCTCAAGGAGAAAAACCGATGGAACCGATGTTTTCACCTTCGCGCGACCTTTCACTTGAAGCAATGTCAAAAGCATTACTCACAGCACTTTCCGAAAGAAATCTCGATAAAGAAATATTACCGGAAGCACGTGTACGTAGCACAATATCGCTACGAGAAGCAATGGATAATCTTTCCGTTCGTGTACAAGGAGCTATTACAATTTCATTCCGTGAGTTTTCAGGACATGGAGCAAAAGAAAAAGTTGACGTTATCGTTACATTTCTTGCACTTCTTGAACTTGTAAAGCAGGGAAGTGTCGAGGCGTCTCAATATGATGAACATGGCGATATTCGTATCACAAACGCCACATCAGATGCTGTTCCGCGATACGGAATATAAGCGACTTTTTTGCAAAAGTACGGATAAAATGAGCGCGCGGAGCGTCTCGATGATGTTGCACTTGCCGTTATCCGTACTTTTGCAAAAAAGTCGTACCCATGTCGGATTTTGCCTCTTCGCAACTACGCGGTATTCTATATATAATGTTGACACCACCTTCAGCTCTTGAAGCACTTTTGTTCGCCTCCGGCGAAGCGATGGAAAAGCGTACCGTATCGAAACTGCTCGACGTATCTGAAGAGGATTTAAGCGCGATTATTCTTGTACTTTCAGAAATACTCACAGAGCGGGGTATAACACTCATTGAAACAGAAACAAAACTTGAGCTTCGCACAGCTCCGCAAGCGTATGAAATTGTAAAAACCTTACGCGAAAGCGAATTTTCCAGAGACCTCGGTAAAGCAGGTTTGGAAACATTGGCTATCATCATATATCGTAAAGGTGCAACGCGCGGTGAAATAGATTGGATTCGCGGAGTCAATTCTTCTGCAACCGTCCGTTCACTATCGTTACGTGGACTTATTGAAGGGAAAGAAGACTCCGTAGACCGACGCAGAATCCGCTACCGCGCCACGCCGGACGCCCTCGCGTATCTTGGAGTTTCAAAATCTGAAGATTTACCGCAATACACAGAGTTTTCTCAAGCGCTTCGCGAAACCGAAACAGAACAAGACACAAATAATTCATGAAATTATCTACTTTCAATCCGTTTAGAAACTCTGCGCTACGTGTAAATACAAAAAAACACGAGGCAAGCGTGGCATTGCTATTTTCTGTCTTTATTCTCGGCGGACTTTATTTATTACCAACAACAAACGCCAGTATAGTAAAAATACCAACCCCCACAATACATACAACAACTCCAAACGCATATAAAAATCTGTCTATCCATGCAAAAGCTGGTATCGTTTACGACCTCGCCACACATAAAACTCTTTTTGCAAAAAATGCAGACGCACAGCTCCCGCTCGCATCAATCACAAAACTACTCACCACATACACTGCCGTAAAAGAGCTTGGACTTAACACACCTATCACAATCAAAAGAAGCGACATCGCAGTTGAAGGGAACAGTGGTTTCTCTCCCGGAGAAATATTTACCGTTCGTTCGCTTGCACGCATCACGCTCACGGGGTCGGTAAATGACGGAGCGGCAGCTCTGGCCAGAGCCAGTTCAATTCGCGTTGGTTCGGGCATTCCACGCATGCTTGCAGGTGCCGCCGCGTCGCTAGACCTTTCACAAACATACGCTCTGGACGGAAGCGGTTTGGATACAAGCGATACAGTATCCGGAGGATACGGTTCCGCTCACGATGTGGCGCTTCTTGCCGGTGCACTTTTAAAAGAAGCTCCGAGCATTGTCGAAGCAACAACACAAATTTCCGATACCGAATATTCCGAAAGCGGAACCGCTCACACAAAATTAAATACAAACCGGCATGTTACAAATACACCACGTATTCTTCTTTCAAAAACCGGCTATACCGACCTTGCGGGAGGAAATCTCGTAGTCGTATTTGACGCATCTATAAACCACCCGATAGCTGTTGTGGCACTCGGTTCGACAGAAAAAGCGCGCTTCACCGATGTCGATGCCATGATAGCTGCCACTATTGCACACTTTTCACACATACAACGTCTATGATAGGATCCGCCGCACGAGTTCTTATACCTTCTTCAATAGCTTTTGCGCTTGGCATCGCGCTGGCTCCTGTGTTAGCGCACTATTTATACAAACTCCGAGCATGGAAAAAGAAATCCGGGAAAGGTCACGGTATCGGTGGCGGAGGAACTCCTATATTTGACGAGCTTCATAAAGTACGCGAGACATCAACTCCGCGCATGGGTGGCATACTCATCTGGGCAACAACACTCATAACGGCACTGGGCATTTTTACAGCAAGCTATCTATTTGGGGAACCTTTCACAAGTCTGAATTTCTTTAATCGAAGTCAAACATGGTTACCGCTCATGGCGCTCTTGGTCGGAGCATTTACAGGAATTATAGATGACATTCTGGAAGTAACTCGCGGAAACGGAGGGCTCCGACTTCGTACGCGTTTACTGATTGTCGCGATAATGAGTTTTTTTGCAGCATGGTGGTTTTACACAAAACTAGACATATCAAGTATCGGCATACCGTTCAACGGCACATTTGATTTACATATTTTCTTTATTCCATTTTTCATGCTTGTAACAATGGTAATTTATGCAGGCGGAACAATAGACGGATTAGACGGGTTATCCGGTGGAGTATTTTCCATTATCTTCATGATTTACGCCGGAATTGCATTTGTTCAAGGGCAAGTATCATTAGCTGCGTTTTCAGCAACAGTCGCGGGAGCTACATTGGCATTCCTTTGGTTTAACATTCCGCCGGCGCGTTTTTATATGTCTGAAACTGGAAGTATGGCACTCACGCTCGCACTATCAATAACAGCGTTCTCAGCGGACACACTCGGAGATGGAATAGGCGTGGCTGTTCTTCCGATTGTGGCATTTCCTATCATGGCTACAGTAGCTACCACAGTACTGCAGGTTTTCTGGAAAAAAGTTTTTGGTAAAAAACTATTTCGAATTGCTCCAATTCATCATCATTTTGAGGCCATCGGCTGGCCTCCATACAAAGTGACTATGCGTTACTGGGTCATCACTCTTATCATGGGAGTGCTTGGTCTGTCACTGGCACTCGTCGGCGGACATTAAACATTTTTATTATGTTATCAAACGCTCTACGCTATACATATCGTATCTTTTCAGGAGACAAATTATTCCTGGAAATTATCGCGATACTTACTTTTGGTGGAATAGCTATATTTTCGTCGGCAACACTTGGGCTTTTGGCTCGTGCAAACTCAAACGTCGGTCATATTGCAGTCACACAAATCATCTTCGGACTTGGTGTAGGAACAATCGCATTTATTTCTTTTCGTTTAATCCCATACGCATGGTTTCGTAAAGCATCTCCATGGATTTTTGGAATAACACTATTACTTACGCTCGCGGTTTTCATTCCGGGTTTTGGAGAATACTCTCACGGAGCTACTCGTTGGCTTAATCTACGTTTTATAACAATACAACCTGTTGAGTTCTTGAAAATAGGTATTATATTTTTTATTGCAAAATTTATAGCAGACAACCAACGTAAAATTACAAACTACAAATATAGCGTTCTGTCATTTGCAGCAATTTTAATAGTACCTATGGCTATTTTATTTATGCAAAAAAATACAAGCTCGATATTGCTCATCGGGGTTACTTCGCTAGCCATGTATTTTGCCGCCGGAGCTCCGTGGCGACATACGATTACGATAATACTCATCGGGATTGTTGCACTTAGTCTTGTACTCGTTGCTCACCCATATGCACGTCAACGTGTCACTACGTTTTTGAACCCTGCGAGCGACCCGTCCGGTAGCGGTTATCAAATACGTCAATCCTTAATCGCTATCGGAAACGGTGGCGTGGGAGGGCGCGGTTTTGGAGAAAGTGTTCAAAAATTCAACTATCTTCCGGAACCGGACGGAGACTCGGTTTTTGCAGTGTTCGCAGAAGAATGCGGTTTTATAGGGGCGACTATTCTTGTTTTGCTATTTTTCGGTCTTTCTGCGCGAGGAATAGCTATCGCCGGTAAATCGCGTGATTTTTTCGGTGGACTTGCGACTTTCGGATTCGCGTGGCTTCTTGCATTTCAAGCGTTCGTAAACATGGGAGCGATGCTTGGACTAATGCCTTTAACGGGATTGCCTCTACCTTTTATAAGCCATGGCGGTACCGCACTTGTAGTGGCACTTGCAGAAGCCGGTTTTATCTTAAATATCGCTTCACACAGACGCCCAGCATCGCACTAACAGCAGTAATGGTATACTAAATATACATTAAATATGAAAATAGTTTTTACCGGCGGAGGAACAGGTGGTCATTTTTATCCAATAATTGCCATAGCTGAAGCTGTGCATGACATTGTGCGTGAACAATATCTCGTACCTCCAAAACTTTATTATATTGCTCCTGACCCATTCGATAAACGCGCTCTTTACGAAAATGACATTACTTTTCTAAAAAGCCCGGCAGGG
>DRNP01000015.1 GCA_011322135.1 Candidatus Kaiserbacteria bacterium
ATTTGTGTGATAACCTTTATGTATGAATTTGAAACAACGCGTATTTGAAATATTGAATCGTACTCATCTAATGAGTTTGGGTACGTGTGATGAAAATGGCATTTGGGTATCTGGTGTTATTTTTGTATTTGAAAATATAGGGACAGTCAAAAATATAGGGACAAAAATATAGGGACAGTCAAAAATATAGGGACAGTCACGATTTTACATACGAAAATATAGGGACAGTCACGATTTTACATACGGGAGAGCGCGCCGGGTGGACATGATGGTCGATCGTCACGGGTTCGAGACTACTCGTCGGGAAGTTGGCAGACCACGGAAATCGTGACTGTCCCCATTTTCGTGAAAACGGAGAAGGGAAGATATTTGTTCAATAACTAATCAACATTTCATGAGACAGCTTAAATTTTTATTTGATAGATTGACGACAAAAAAGAGTATATTTCTTATTGGGCTATCTGGTGGAATTATTTGGGCATTAATATTTGGTACGTACAACAGCGCGTGTAGTGCATATTATATTGGATTGTGTACGTACCTTTTTGATTTCATCAGAGAATTCTATTTACTCACAAATTTAGTATTTTTACTCCCACTATTCTTCCTCATCGGACTTCTACGTAATGAGGTATTTAAGCCATGGGCTCGTTTCGCTCTACCGTGGATGCTTGTAATTATGTTTCTCCCAAACTTTGTTTCTAATGCGCCACGTCTCCTTGCTTTTAGCGATAGAGGTTACCTAGACATCATTCTAATGGCACTCTACATCCTCATATCTTTTTTCATTGTTCTAATCCAATCCATTCGTATTTATTGGTTGAAGAAGTAGTGCAAACGACAAATACTCCCCGGGTTGGTGATACCATATATGGAAACAGAGAAGGGGAATTTAATTATTAATTATTGACTACACACACAATGAAAAAAAGAGCCATACAATTCGTACCACTTGTGATTGCGCTACTCGGAATCGGTTTCGGTGATTTCAGTCAGTGGTGCACACAATCGGGAAATGTCTGTTATAGAACAATACTAGATCAAATGATTCCGACGGTAACATACCCCCTCTACTTCTTCGCCCTCTACTTCCTCCCGCTCGCCATCGTCCTCATATTCGTCTCACGCGCCGTCTTCAAATCCTGGCTTAAGCTCGCGGTGTGGCTACTCCCGCTCGCCTTCATCTCTGTCGCTCTGACAAATACCACATCATCTCAAGGACTCGGTATGGATCTCTTTCCCTACACCCGTGACGACGCCGCACGCCAGATGGCTGAGATCGTCATCGTCATCTCATTCCTACTCATCGCTTGGAAATATTTCAAAGCGCATCGCGCGGACACACGAGCATCCAAGAATACGGCTTAGGAACACACCCGGTATTCGAATAAATGGGTCCTGCCTCAATTTTCAAATACTCCCCGGTTTGGTGATACCATATATGGAAACAGAGAAGGGGAATTTAATTATTAATTATTCAGATTGATATGAAGAAGCGAATCGTCCAATTCATTCCGGTCATCATCACACTCTTAGCTATAGGATTTCGTTACCTTAGTAATTGGTGTATCGATTTTTCTTCCTGTTATGGAACTTGGGTAAGTCATATAGCGTTAAGCTTCACCAAACCCCTCTACTTCTTCGCCCTCTACTCCCTCCCGCTCGCCATTGTCCTTATATTCGTCTCACGCGCAGTCTTTAAATCCTGGCTTAAGCTCGCCATAGTGCTCATACCAATCTTGGTTCTGTACATTGCATCGGTCCCAACCAGCTGGGCCGGGTTCGGCATCAATCTTTTCCCGTTTTATCGTGACGACGCAGCGCGCGCTGCAGCCGGATATCTCACCGTCTTCTCGCTTGTCCTTTTCGCCTGGAAATATTTCAAAGCGCATCGCGCGAACACACGAGTATCCAAGAATACGGCTTAGAGGTGCGCCAAGCATTCGAGTAAATGGGGAAGTCACGCGGAAATCGTGACTGTCCCCATTTTTCTTTATCAGATGAGATTGTTTCCATAGGAGATCGAGCTATTGATTACGAAGTTTCAAAAAAAGCTGGAATAGACGATAACAATATCATATTAGTAGATTATGGTTGGGGATTAGATAAAAGCAAAGTTGGTAAAGTTAAAATAGCAAATAATCCAAAGGAAATACTGAGTTTAATTAAAGAAATGTAATAAGTGATTTTGAAAAATGAATTCACCACTAATCACTTTTCCATTTTTCAAAACGAAAATCGAGTTAAGTAGCATTTAGTATTGTTAGAATCACTCCCGACGGTTTGAAAGATAAGAGATAAACAACAATCTTTTTCTTCTTTTTTGCAATCTTTGTTAAAGAATCAAATCCTGTTAACCACTTTGATTTTAATCTTGTGTTGTTTCTAATTTCCACATCCTTTCTCTTTTTTAATCCTGTTATATTACATTTTTTACACATCCATCTTTGTTTTTTAATTTGGTATATCCATGTCTTATCATCGGTCTTTTACACACTAAACAATGCTTTTTTTATATGATTATGGTTATTCATTCCTTAATGATGCTAAAAAATAAGAAAAAATCCAGTATATTACTGGTTTTTTTGATTTTGCCGACAACACTAAATGCTACTTAGCTCGTTTTTGAATGAGTGAATTAGTTTTTTTGATTTGATTAGTGTATGAGTATATGAAATGAGTATGAAAAGGCACGAAAAAAAGATAAATACAATACATCTCCACATTTACATCTATATTTATATAAAAACACGGCGGGGTGCTTTTGGGCGGGTGGCGAATTTTATGGATTTGTGTGATAACCTTTATGTATGAATTTGAAACAACGCGTATTTGAAATATTGAATCGTACTCATCTAATGAGTTTGGGTATATGTGATGAAAAAGGCGTTTGGGTAGCTGATGTTATTTTTGTATTTGATGACGAACTTAATGTCTATTGGATATCATATCCGGATACCAGACACTCGAAATCGATACGGGGCAAAAGTGTTGTAGCCGGGTCTATCACCGCAACGAACAATAATAAAGAGCCGGGGTTGGGGATACAGTTTGAAGGAACTGCCGAGAAAGTAGACGGAGAGCTGTATGAAATGGCTGTAAAGTATAACGAAAAACGCGGGCGTGATGTTCCTGTTAAATCGAAAGACTTTCTTGGTGAGCGTTCATGGTATGTACTTCACCCAACAAAAATTCGTTTAATAGATGAAGAAAATTTTGGTTTCAATACGCAAGACATTGAATTGTAGTTACAGTTGCTTTATCGAATCTCATCCCATTCACTTGAAGCTGATTTATGGCGGAACGTCATCATAAACCAGTTTACTTGCCACTGTAAAAGAAGGCGTGGCCATCCTATTGCATGAGGGCGACGTCCGGGTTGGAGAGTGAGGATATCCATCAGAATGCGTGTGCGCCCAATGCGTGCGAGTTTTTGAAAAATCTCATTATCTTCTGCGACGGGAAGAGCTTCATTATATCCTTGCACTTTTTCGAATGCGGTTTTGCGTATAATTTGACACTCTCCGGACGCTCCACCTAATCGAAATATGTTGTTTGATAAAACAAATGTCATATTGATGATCCAATACATGATCCTGTCTGCGAGAGTTTCAAGTTCCGGTTCTACGCGTGACGCAACTGTAAGCGCTACAATTTCAGGATGTTTTTCCAGTACATTGTATGCGTGTGTTACAAAGTGGTCGGCATCTTTCAGAAGTACGTCCGAGTCTTGGAAAAGAAGAACGTCACCTTCTGCAGATTTTGCTCCCATGTTACGAATAATCGCAGCGTTTGGTTTTTTTGTACCGTCGTATACAACGACTTTGTCTGCATATTGTTTTGCTATTTCTCTCGTGCGGTCTTTACTGTTTGTGTCAGCAACAATAATCTCATGCTCGATAGAGTGAATCTGTTTTAGATTTTTAAGTGTGCGCTCAATATATTTTTCTTCATTAAGCGTTGGTATGATGATGGAAAGTTTCATATTTGTTTAAATAATATATTGTTAGCGCGTATATCGCAAAAAGATGCGCGCTAGAGAATATTGAATGATGAGATATACAAGTGCTGTGGGTGTCAGTAGCGTTAATGCAGAAAACGGGATTGTCGTAAGGTCGAAGAAAAAGCGGACAGGTACTATTGCAAATACACAAATTGCAATGAGGATTTCCGCAAATCCTATACCAAGTATTTCTTGTACTCGGGCAGGGCGTTTTGCCGTGCTGTATGCAAAAGGAGCAAGTACAAAAAATAAATAACCAAAGAAAGCGTATGCGAGTACGCCCAGTGTTGTGGACTGCGCCGTGGTGAACGCATGGGTTGTTACTGCGATGTTCATTATGAAAGTTAACGCTATCGCAGAAACTGCTCCGGAAACTATTGAATAAGGGAATACTTTACGTAAAAATGATTCCGATCCTGTTTTACCGACTTCGCCCGCAGGGCGTATAGCCCAATAGCCAATAAGCATGTTTGGAATACCAATAGCGAAATAGCTTGTGAAAGCAATGTTTAGAGGTGAGAAAGGGAAGTCGTGACCGAAAATTGTCAAAAAGATATATAAAAATAAACCGATAGCTGTTTGGTTTATAAATACAGCTCCGAAAATATATAGATTTTCTATAATACTGTCTGCCAGCCGTACTCCGTTTGGTAATTCTGTAAAACTGTTGTGTAGCAACACAACAGAAGCTACTTGGCGTGTTGCCGGAGTGCCGTCAAACATTGCTATTCCTAAGTCGGCTTTTTTAATCGCGAGTGCATCATTTGCTCCGTCTCCGACCATTCCGGTGAAGCCGTCTTTTTTTAGAGCATCTATAATATGCTCTTTTTGTTCCGGTACGATGCGCGCAAATATGGTGTATTCTTTAGCTTTCTCATCATAGTCATCTTGAGTCCAATTATCCATTTCTTCTCCGGTTATGAGCGCCTCGGTATTTTTTATACCGGCTATTCGTGATACCGCTTGTATGGTTTCTGTATTGTCACCGGAAAGCACCCGAATGCGCACCCCGCGCTTTTGAAAGAAATCAATAGTTTCGTGTGTCCCGTCTCGCAGTTTGTTTTCCAGTACAAAAACAGCAAGTGGCGTAAGTGAAGAATTGTTTAAATCTTTAGGTATCTCACGTGTATCGGTTTGCACAAGACAGAATACGCGCTTACCGGCGTTTGCTTCTTTTGTGATTATTTGTGCCAGCCATTTTCTATCATCAACGGTCATATGAGGTGTAAATACTTCAGGAGTTCCTGCAAGTACCGCATATGTTTCGGCTTTTTTTTGAATGAGGGCACCGCCGTATTGTCTCCATGAGGAAAATGGGATATGAGCGATGCTTTTATAAATTGATTGTGATTCGCCAAGGAAGCGTTTTAATGCTTGCATCAGCTCTGAAGTGTCGCTTGTATTTACATATGTCCGCGTAATATCTTCTGCGTGCGTTTGTTCAACGCCTTTTGGTATGATTATTTTTTCCACGGAAAGAGTATTTTCCGTTAGAGTACCTGTTTTGTCGACACAAAGATTTTTGATACGTGCAAGTTTTTCTGTAGCGTTTACTTCGCGTAAAAGAACATGTCTGCGATAAAAATGAATGCCTCCAAAAGCAAAAAGTATTGTTACAGCGACAACGAGACCTTGCGGAACGAGCACGGCAGAAAGCGCCCCTATAGTTTTAATTGTACTCAGCCATTCTGTACCGGTCGCAGAACCGTGGATAACAATAAAAATAATAACTGCAATTAAAAGGTATCCGGTATAAGTTACTACGGAATTAATAGTGCGTTGTATAGGGCTTTCGTCCTTTTTGTAGCGTTTTATCTGCGCGGTCATTTTTGCGATTCGACTTTTGCGAAACACTGTTTCTATTTCTGCAATACCTGAGCCCGCCGTCACAACACTTCCTGCCAGAAGGGATGCGTCTTTTGCTCGTGGTGTTGAAGATGATTCTCCGGTAATGACGGCTTCGCTCACTTCCATCTCGTTTGATTCGATTAGAATGCTGTCGCACGGAATAGAGTCTCCGAGAGCAAGAAAAATACGATCTCCTTTTGCGAGAGCTTCCGGTGATACGACCTCATATTTTTTGTCATGAGTAATGCGTTTTACATTTAGTGCCGTTAGTTTTTGTAGTCGTTCAAGTACGACCCACGCATTTATATCCTGAATGATACCGAGAGATATGTTTAGTGAAATTATAAAGGCAAGAGAAAGTCCTTCGCGTACATCGCCGAAGTAAATGAGTAGCCCAACGACTCCGAATATTATTATATTTACAAGCACAAATACGTTACGCATTATCAGATACGCAATTTCAAGAAACATACGTTTGTACGTAGAAAATCTTTCGGAAAGCGAAAGCGGTCGCAGTACCGCGTCATCATTCATACTTTAATATATGCAATTTTAGCACAATCGTTGGATTGTTAGTCGAAATTTTAGAGCGCAAAAGTAAAAACACCTATTTAATAGGTGTTTTTACTTTTGCGCATCGTGTAGTTTTTTCTTTAGATAGTGTCGCCAGCCCAAAGAGAGAAGAAAAAGGTTAATGAGTCCTATGCCGATAAAAATCCATACAATATTTATTGAAGCTATTGTATCAATGCTGTATTGAATAAATACAGCTCCGGCGGTTGTTAAGATAATGTCGAATAGTACGTTTTCAGCATCCTCGGATACACGTAACATGATTTCGAGCACTTCGTAAAGTGTTGCTATTCCTGCGACACAAAGAAGTGTTGTCCATGGAGCAATGCCGACACTGACTGCAACAATCCCCAACAGAGTTCCTGTAAGGAAATGTATGAATGACCAGTAATCCAAAAAACGACCGTGTTCCCATCCAAAATGAATTATTTCAGGTGCGCGTTGTTCAAAAATTCTACGCATAATATATGATTAGTGTATCACGTAAAATATAAAGAATAATAAGCTTAGATATATAACGGCAGTTTCATAAAAATAATGCGATACGTTGTGTACCGTTAGTGAGTATTTTATATACGGTTCAAACAAGTATCTGATATAATACAAGTATAATAATTACATAAATTATGGCATACGATTTTTCAGCACTTACAAACGGCATTAAAGAAACAGAGGAGCATTTGGAGCGAGAGTTTTCAAATATTCGTACCGGTCGCGCGGCGCCCGCACTTTTGGATAATATAAAACCTGAAGCATACGGGACGCGCACACCACTTCGTGAATTGGCAACTGTTAATGTTGAGGACGCACGCACACTCCGCATACTTGTTTGGGATAAGGCAATGAACAAAGCGATAGAGAAAGCCATTACTGAAGCAAATCTAGGTGTATCTGTTTCAACTGACGACCAAGGCGTGCGGGTTTCGTTTCCGGATCTCACAGCAGAACGACGAGAGTTGCTTGCCAAAATTACAAGCGAAAAACTTGAACAAGCAAAGGTAGCCGTGCGTGCGCATCGTACTGATGCACTGCGTAAACTTGAGGCGGATGAGAAAGCGAGTGATATAAGCAAAGACGAACTTTTTCGCTTAAAAGAAGAAGTGCAAAAAATAGTAGACGCAGGTATCAAACAATTTGAAGCAACGGCTGAACGAAAAAGAAAAGAAATCGCGCAATAAAAGTTGATAATATCATCATATTATGAGCGTTATGTATGTAGGGAACAGGACATAAGTGTTACACTAAAATCTACATGAGTATTTTAATTTTTGCGCTTGTCCTTGTTGTACTTATTCTTGTGCATGAATTAGGGCATTTTTTTGCTGCAAAATTAACGGGAATGCGCGTAGATGAGTTTGGTCTCGGGTATCCTCCACGTGCAAAACTTCTCACTACGCGCGGTGATACGAAATACACTCTGAATTGGATTCCTTTCGGTGGGTTTGTACGTATTTTTGGAGAAGATTCTGTAGGAGTTGACTCGGAAGGGAATCCTACACAGAAATCGCGCGCTTTTACGGAAAAATCGAGGATTGCACAAGCTTTTGTTTTGGTAGCGGGGATTACGATGAACTTAATTCTGGCGTGGGTTTTATTCACAGGAGCTCTTATGGTGGGGACGCCACGTGCTCTTTCGCCTTCAGAAGTTTCGCAAGCAAGCAACGTGAGACTTGTTGTCGGTGAAGTATTGCACGGCTCTCCGGCTTCTCTTGCAGGCATCACTCCCGGTGATTTCATAATAAAGGCATCATCAGGTAGTGCGGTGTGGGGAGGTAGCAACTCTAAAGCATTCACGGATTTTGTAGCAAAGAGTGATGGCTCATCGTTAAAACTTACTGTCGTGCATGACGGAGCTACTCGTGTCATTACGGCTAAGCCAGAACAACATGTAATCTCATATGACGGGTCACGTTATGCCCTTGGCGTTGGGATAGCCCCAGTGGGTATTTTGGCGCTTCCGTTTTTTTCAGCAATAAAGCAAGGCACGGCACTTACGTGGGAACTCACGCGTTCAACTGCTGTCGGGCTCGCTCAATTTTTTGTACATGCTGTGACACTCACGGCAAATCTGTCGGAAGTTTCAGGTCCGGTAGGTATTGCAAGCGCGGTAGGTACTGCGGCAACACAAGGAACAGGAAGTCTTTTTTCGTTGGTCGCACTTATTTCGATAAATCTGGCACTTATCAATTTAATACCAATACCGGCGCTTGATGGAGGACGGTTACTTTTTGTATTAATTGAAGCTGTATCACGAAAATCTATAAAACCGAGTGTCGCGCAAACGATAAATGCGATAGGGTTTGCCTTTATTGTTATTTTGATGGTGGTCGTTACGGCGCACGATATTTTTCGTCTTGTAGGATAGCTTTTTTTGCCCACTTCGCGCGGTCAGCGTATACTAATATATGTTATGCGACAATCATTTCTTTTTTCCAAAACAAGACGTGAAGCTCCGAAAGACGAGCTCGCAAAAAATGCACAACTTTTAATTCGTGCAGGATATGTGCATAAAGAAATGGCGGGAGTTTATTCGTATCTTCCACTTGGTTTACGTGTTTTAAATAATATAGTCAGGATAATTCGCGAAGAGATGAACACAATAGGTGGACAAGAGCTTGTAATGTCCGCGCTTCAAGACAAAGACTTATGGAGTCGAACCGACCGCTGGGACGACACAAAAGTAGACAACTGGTTTAAGACGACACTAAAAAGCGGTGGGGAAGCAGGGTTTGGAATTACACACGAAGAACCGCTCACACGCATTATGACAGAGCACATTTCATCGTATCGTGATTTGCCGGTGCGCGCGTATCAATTCCAAAATAAATTCAGAAATGAAATGCGCGCGAAGTCGGGTATTATGCGCGGTAAAGAATTTTTAATGAAAGACTTATACTCTTTTGACCAAACACAAGAAGAGCATGAAAAGTTTTATGCAGAAGCACGCGATGCATATTTGCGGATATTTGATCGTCTGGGTATTGGCGACAAAACGTACGTTACTTTTGCATCCGGTGGTATTTTCAGTGAATTTTCAGAAGAGTTTCAAACAGTGTCTGAAGCAGGCGAGGATATTATTTATATAGACGAAGAAAAAAATCTTTCATTTAACAAAGAAATACTAACAGACGAGGTGCTCGCAAAATTTGATGTTAATCGCGAAAAATTGATAGAGAAAAAAGCAATAGAGGTTGGAAATATTTTCCATTTGGGTACTCGTTTCTCCGAAGCTCTCGGGCTTACTTACAAAGATAAAAAAGGAGAGAGTAATCCGGTGGTCATGGGTAGCTATGGTATGGGTCCCACGCGTTTGATGGGCACAATAGTAGAAACTCTTTCTGATGAAAAAGGAATCGTGTGGCCGGAAAATGTTGCTCCGTTTAAAGTACATTTAATATCTCTTTCCGGAGGCGATGAAGCTGTGCGTGAATACGCGGATATGTTGTATGAAGATATGAAAAAGCACGGTATTTCCGTTTTGTATGATGACCGAGACAATCGTGCCGGAGAAAAATTTGCAGATAGCGATTTACTTGGATTGCCGTGGCGTGTCATCATAGGTAAAAATGCAATTTCTAACGGAGAAATTGAAGTTGTTAATCGCGCAACAGGCAAAATTGAAAAAAGAAAACGCGAAGCTGTGTTGGAAATATGAATGTATGAATTTCTTCTCAAAAAACGTGTTGTTTTCAAGTGATATTGGCATAGATTTGGGAACTGCCAACACTCTTGTGTATGTTCGTGGTCGTGGAATTGTTATTAACGAGCCATCAGTCGTTGCGATAAATGACAAGACCGGTCAAATGGTTGCCGTGGGAGGCGAGGCAAAAGCCATGTTAGGCAAAACACCTCCACATATTCGAGCAGTACGACCGCTTTCGCATGGTGTTATTTCAGATTTTGAAGCAACAGAGGAACTGCTGGCGTATTTAATAGGAAAAGCGCAAGGTGAAAGACTGCGCTTCTTTGGTCCACGTGTTGTCGTTGGTGTGCCGACAGGTGTTACAAATGTTGAAAGTCGTGCTGTGCGTGACGCAGCTTTTACAGCAGGTGCGCGTGAAGTATTTTTAATAGAGGAACCTGTTGCCGGAGCGATAGGTGCAAAACTTCCGGTACACGAAGCGATAGGAACAATGGTGCTCGATATAGGAGGAGGAACTTGCGATATTGCAGTGTTGTCGCTTGGAGGCCCTGTTGCTTCTAAAAGTTCTCCAATTGCTGGAGATCATTTTAATGAAAATATTATTGATTATGTTCGAAATGAATTTCAGCTTTCTATCG
Organism: Candidatus Kaiserbacteria bacterium; assembly: GCA_011322135.1. Classification (GTDB taxonomy): domain Bacteria; phylum Patescibacteriota; class Minisyncoccia; order Phycocordibacterales; family Phycocordibacteraceae; genus C7867-001. The sequence goes on from DRNP01000015.1 coordinate 10,706, forward strand.
GAGAAAGAACTGCAGAAGGTATAAAAATATCTGTTGGAGCAGTGTTGCCTCAGACGGAAGATTTGATGCGTCCTATACGAGGTCGCGACTTAGCGACGGGTCTTCCGCGAGAGGTTATTTTGACACACGATCATGTTCGCGAGGCGCTTTCTCCGGCACTCGACGGACTGTTGGACGCTCTTAAAGATGTTATTGAAAAAACACCACCGGAATTATTGTCAGATGTACTTGAAAGAGGCGTAGTTGTTTTTGGAGGTGGAGCATTATTGCGCGGTTTGCCCGAGCTTCTTGCTAAAATGTTGGGTGTTCCCGTGCATGTTGCATCAGACCCGCTCACGTCGGTCGTGCGTGGGACAGGAATTATTACCGAGGACCCGCGTCCGTTTACAGACATATTTCTTCATGAAGAAGCAATCTTATCGCAGACGTAGTTTGTTTGTCGACATGCGACTCATGTCGTTTGGCGTTGCTACGATTGCCGTCGGTGTGTTTATGGTGCTCTTGCGTGTTGTAATGCCGGGAGTTTTTATTGCTGTGATTTCGCCGATGCTTCGTACCGGTACGGCTCTTAGTGCGAGCGTGGATACTTTGACCGGAAGTTTTGCAAACATAAATGATGTTGTGCGTGAGCGAGACGCGCTTATTTCCAAAAACAATAAACTCTTAATAAGAAATCGAGCTCTTTTTGCACGAGTACAAGATTTGACGAAGCTCGTTGGCATTTCTTCACTTAAGGTGCCCGGTGTCGTGGCAAATGTACTTGCGCGCCCTCCGGAGTCTCCTTATGACACACTTGTTACCGATGCCGGGAGCGCAGATTTTGTTTCTGTCGGAGACCGTGTTCTCGCTGATGGAGGTGTGCCGATAGGTACTGTGAGTTCGGTTTCAAAACATTCTTCGCGTGTAATACTTTTTTCTTCGCCGGAAGCAACTACAACTGCGTGGATTGGAAGCGAACGAACTCCTATTGTGCTTGAGGGAGCCGGAGCCGGAGCTTTTACCGCAGAGCTTCCAAGACAAGCAAGCACAACCATTGGCGATACTGTTTTTGTGCCCGGCTACGGTATTCAACCTATTGGTACGGTAGGATATATCGATAAAGATAAAACAGCTGTCGTTATAACGCTACTTATACGACCATCCGTGAACCCTTTTACAGTTACAATGGTTGAAATTGTTCCAAAAAAATCCATTTAAAATAACGTCTCATTGTATGATTTCAGGAAAAAAGTTTGGACAAGTTATCAGTATTTTTGCACTTATCGCTCCATTTTTCTTCCCATGGAAGTATGTTGTTTTGTTTGCTGTGGTAGCTTCTGTTTGGAATCCGCCGGTAGCCCTTGCCGTAGGACTTTTGTTTGATGCGATTTATTTTGTTCACGGTGCATCAATAATACCTGTTGAGAGTGTGTGGGGTTTTGTAATTATGCTTATTAGTTTACTTATGCGCCGTCTTGCGCGTACGTATCTTTTTGTCTCATGATTTTTTTTCGTCGTAAACGAAATGTGAATAAGAAACATGGTCGCAAAAAAATTATTGACCACGAGATTGCTCCAGATGAGATTTTTTTGGATGCCAGCAATTTGCCTAAGTTTAATCGTGCGCAGTTTGAAGGAAGATTTGAAAAATCAATATCGCACAGTACTTTTGTAGGTCTGTTTATTTTTGTGGGAGTATTGTTTTCAATCTTATTGTTGCGCGCAGGATATTTGCAAGTTGTGCGTGGAAATGTTTTTGCGCAAGAAAGCGCACATAACAGTCTTGAAGCAAAAACACTTTTTTCACCGCGAGGCATTATTACAGATGAACACGGTGTTGTTCTTGCAGAGAATCGCCGGCGCAGTGACGGGAGCGTTCGTCGTTATTACACATTGCCTGCGATTGGGCAAATTATCGGTTATGTGTCATCACCGAAAAAAGATTCGCACGGACGATACTACGATACTGCGGAGGTTGGTTTGGCAGGATTAGAAGCTAAATACAACAAACTTTTGACAGGGAAAAATGGAAAAATCCTTACGGAGCGTGATGCGCTCGGTAATATTCGTTCGCAAGGTATCGTTGTACCTGTAAAAGAAGGTGCTCCGCTTGTTTTAACCATTGACGCATCACTTGAGCGAGATTTTGCAAAGGCCGTTGCCAATGTTGCGAAACGCGAGCATTTTGTTGCAGGAGCCGGTGTGATTATGGATGTTCGCACAGGAGCAGTGCGAGCTATCGTCTCATACCCAAGCTATAATCCAAACGTGATGGTGAACGGTGGTCCGGCGAGTGATATTGCAAGTTATAATACGGACGAAGGGCATCCTTTTTTGGATCATGCGGTGCAGGGAGTATACACTCCGGGTTCGACCGTAAAGCCGTTTGTCGCTTCCGGAGCTCTTACTGATGGGATAATTACAAAAGATACGGTTATCGATGATAAAGGGCGTTTGCTTATCCCGAATCCATATCACCCCGGTAAAAATTATGTATACAATGGTTGGCGCGCTCTAGGTCCTGTTAATGTCGAAAAAGCTATTGCGTGGTCTTCAGACATATTTTTCTATACGGTAGGCGGAGGTTTCAAGAAAAGAAAAGGTCTGGGAATTGACAGACTTGATTATTGGTATCGACAGTTCGGTCTCGGAGAACGAACGGGTATCGATTTGCCAAACGAAGCATCAGGAGTTATCCCGAGTCCCGCATGGAAAGAAAAAGTTTTTGGTGCGCCGTGGTATTTAGGGGATACATATTTCACTGCAATCGGTCAATACGGCATGCAAGTAACTCCGATACAAATGGCGCGCGCTACCGCTGCTGTAGCAAATGGAGGGACACTCGTTACACCTTATTTACATGAAGGAGACACGACGGCAAAAACACAAATTCCCGTTAATCAAAAAAAACTCTCTATCGTGCGCAATGGAATGCGCATGGGCGTTACAAGTGCTCTCGCGGGAGCTCTGAATTTTCCTTATGTAGCTATTGCGGCAAAGACAGGCACTGCGCAAGTTGGAGTGCATAATGAATATGACAACGCGTGGGTTGAAGGTTTTTTCCCGTACGACAATCCGAGATATTCTTTTGCAGTTGTTTTGGAAAGAGGACCTTCCGGTGCCGGAGAGCAAGCTGTGAATGTGATGCATGACCTTTTTGAAATGCTTCATAGAGAGAATTCGGTTTACGTTGGTGGAACAGGGAAGGCGCCTGTCGCGACAAGTACCGCATCAAAAAGATAATTTTCACGACACGTTTTACATGCAATAAAGCACGTGCGTGTGATTTTTTGTCGGCAATGTTTACGTTGTTTACGAATTTAAAAAGTGCAAATGTTAACTTTCGCACTTTTTTGAGCTTGCACTCTTGCTGTGCTCGCGTACAATAATGCACATTAATCGTTACATCGCATTATGGAAGAAACACAAGGCACAGTAGTTTCGCAAGAAAAGTTTGATGAAATGATCGAGGAGCTCGAGTATCTTAAAACTGACCGACGTACAGAAATTGCCAAACAGCTCGAGTATACTCGTTCGCTTGGAGATCTTTCTGAAAATGCGGAGTATCAAGAAGCGAGAGAACTGCAGGCGGCAACGGAAGACCGAATAAATCGTTTGGAAGAAGTCATTAAGAATGCTCAAATCATTACAAATGGCAAAAACAAAAATGAAGTTGGTTTTGGGTCAGTCGTAACCATTAGTCGTGAAGATGACGGGACTTCATATGAATATACTCTCGTTGGAAGCGAGGAGGCCGACATGCGCACACATAAACTTTCTCACGTTTCTCCGCTCGGAGCGGCGCTTATGGGAAAAAAGAAAGGGGATTCTTTTACGTTTGAAACACCGAAGGGTAAACAAACATATAAAATAGAAAAAGTTTCGTAGGAGTTTTTCTAAGTGGATTCCAATAAAATCTCTTCGAGCTTCGCACGAAGAGATTTTCTGATATAGTGTTAATAATGTCACTGGAAAATATTCGTAACGAAAGACTCGCAAAAATTGAACGTTTGAAAGAGGACGGCATCAATCCTTTTCCTTCGCATTCATCTCGTACACACTCCGGAGTCGTCTTCTTGGAAAAACATTCCACTCTGGAAGAAGATAAAGAACCCGTTACTCTTGCGGGTAGAGTAATGTCTATTCGTGAGCATGGAGGTTCCGTTTTTTTTGATATATTTGACGGCACAGCGCGCGTACAAGGGTATTTGAAAAAAGATGTTTCAGGAGATGAAGTATTTTCTTTTTTCGCCAAAACGGTAGACGTTGGCGATTTTATCGAATGTTCAGGTACGGCTTTTACCACAAAGCGCGGTATGCCATCTTTGTCTGTTTTTTCATGCAGAATACTTGCAAAGTCTGTTCGACCGATACCTGATGAGTGGTTTGGAATTAAAGATGAAGATAAAAGATACCGAAAGCGTTATCTCGATATTTTAATTTCTAAAGAACTGGCTGACCGCTTTCGCAGACGTTCGATTTTTTGGAATACAATTCGTACATATTTACTTAGTCATGGGTATGTTGAAGTGGAAACTCCGGTGCTTGAAACAGCAACAGGAGGAGCTGATGCGCGACCTTTTGTAACTCATCATAATGCACTCGACATAGATGTGTATTTGCGTATCAGTGCAGGCGAGCTTTGGCAAAAAAGACTTATGGTAGCGGGCTTACCGAAAGTTTTTGAAATAGGACGTATATTTAGAAACGAAGGTATGAGCGCAGAACATGCGCAAGATTACACACAAGTTGAATTTTATGAAGCGTTTAAGGATTATGAACAGGGAATGGAGATGGTCACGGAACTTTACAGAAAAATTGCAGACGATGTGTACGGTAAACGAACATTTACGATACGTGGATACGAAGTTGATTTGGATGCTTCGTGGGAACGATATGATTTTTGTAAACTCATCAATGACAAGTTTGGCATAGACCCGCTAAATACAACGGTTGATGACGTACGAGGAGCGCTTGAATCGAATGATATAAAGTTTGATAAAAAAGGATTTAATCTGGAACGAGGAATCGATACTCTTTGGAAGCATATTAGAAAAACGCTTTCAGGTCCGGGTTTTCTTATAGGCGTACCTGTTTATATGGAACCGCTTGCAAAGCGTAGCGAGAAAGACCCGCGAGTAGTTGAGCGATTTCAAGTGCTCATTGCCGGATCGGAAGTCGGTAAAGGTTTTAGCGAGTTAAATGACCCGCTTGATCAAGCAGAACGTTTTGCACACCAGCAAGAATTGCGAGATGCGGGGGATGATGAAGCGCAGATGAACGACAAATCATATGTGGAAGCGCTGGAGTACGGCATGCCACCGACTTTTGGTTTTGGTGTTTCTGAAAGGTTGTTTAGTTTTTTGGAAGGAGTTTCTGTGCGCGAGGCACAGATATTTCCGATTATGCGTCCTCCACAAGAAGAAGCATAAAACATTTTACGAATACATAAAAAAGACCGCCCGGTTTCGTTTTGAAACCGGGCGGTCTTTTTAGTTGAAAAATATTTTGTTTTAAATGAATGAAGGTGCATTTTTAAGTTGGAGCAATTTCAGACACTTGATAAGTGTGGATAAACACTAAGTTTGTGGGTGATAGTGGGATATAATACCTTATACGGTGTACAAAGTGGGATGAAGTGCTTTATGCGTCTCACGAAGTATCACCAACATCATTATGTTTCTTGGAGAATATCTACACACGTTTGACACAAAAAATCGTATATCCGTACCGGCAAAATTTCGAAAAGACCTTGGTCGAAACGTTGTCGTTACACGCGGTCTTGATCATTGTCTTTATTTATATTCTCGAAAGGCATGGGAAAAAGAAGCGCAAACATATGCAGAAAATATAAACGGTATCGCTTCGCGCAGAGGTCTTGCACGACTTTTTTTGGCAGGTTCTTTTGAAGCTGAAGTTGATAAGTCTGGACGTGTTCTCGTTCCTGAAAATCTGAAAGCGTTCGCTTCGATTACAGACAAAGCCGTTGTCGCAGGTGTCGCAGATAGAGTTGAAATATGGGAAGAGGGTGCATGGAAGAAATATACAAAAGCGATTGAGAAAAATGCAGATGCTTATGTAGAAGAACTCGGGGAAAACGATAAACACTAGTATTTTATGGAACCGCATCACGAAACAGTTTTTTTGGAAGAAGCAGTAGAAGCACTTGAGATTGCTCCCGGAGATACTGTTGTCGATGCAACCGTTGGTGGGGCGGGACATTTCATCAAGCTTCTTTCGAAACTTGATTCCACGGGGACTATCGTTGGAATTGATGCGGACAGTGATGCGCTTAATCGTGCGAAAGAAAAAACAACCGGAAAAGCACAAAAAAATCTTCCCCGCATCGAGCTTGTAGAAAATAATTTTCGTAACTTTTCAGCTATTCTAGACAAATTGGGCATCGATAAAGTTGACAAGTCATTATTTGACTTGGGGTGGAGCGGTTTTCAGCTCACGTCCGGAAGAGGTTTTTCATTTCAACAAAAAGATGAACCGCTTTTGATGACGTATGGCAAAAATGAAGGGAACTCCGTTGCGGAAATTGTAAACAGCTCATCTGAAGAAGAGCTTACTGACATTTTGCGCACGTTTGGAGAAGAGCGTTTTGCCCGTCCGATAGCTAAAGCTATTGTGCACGAAAGGCAAAACGAACGCATTTTGACAACAGGGGATTTGGTGCGAGTAATCGAGGTAGCCACGCCGGCATGGTATCAGCACAGACGTGTCCATCCGGCTACGCGCACGTTTCAAGCATTGCGTATTGCGGTCAATGACGAGCTGGGAGCGCTTCGTGACGGCATTGCATCTGCTGTTTCTCGTTCCAGAACAGGAGGTCGCGTGGCGGTTATTACATTTCACAGTATCGAAGACCGCATTGTAAAAAACATGTTTCGTGATTTTGCATATGAAGGAAAGGGAACGGTTGTGACTCGCAAACCTATTGTCCCTTCAAAGCACGAACTGGAAACAAACCGTCGTTCTCGTAGTGCAAAGTTGCGTGTATTTGCATGCGGAGATTCCATAACTAAAAAAACAATTACTCATTCAATCCAACGTCTTTATGCATAATTTCAAAAAAATAATCATCGGTGCCATTGCTTCTCCTGTACGTCCGCTTTTGATACTTGTTGGGTTTTTGTTAGTTGGATACATAGGACTTTTGGCAACTGTTATGACTTATGGTGTGTTGCAAATGCAATCGGCTGAAGCTATGCGCGACATGAGTGCAAAAGTCGCAACGCTTGACGCAGAATATTTTTCAACTATATCGACGATAAATAAAACAGATTTATCTGCGCAAGATTTTGTAAAACCGATAAGTGTTGCGTATGTTGAAGGAACGCAGACAGCTGTCTCGATGAGAACACAATAATTTTTTTCGTGCATGCGAGCTATTTTTATATTTCGACTCCGTATTCTTTTGGGGATACTCGGCGTCATCGCAATAGTACTTATAAGCAGACTTTTTGTAGTTCAAATAATGTACGGTAATTTATATGCGCAAAAAGCGACACGACAATACAGCGCGGACACAAGCACTCTTTACGATCGCGGAACAATATATTTTACGCGTAAAGACGGCACGCACATAGCTGTAGCTACACTTGAAAACGGTTATCTGGTTGCGGTACACCCGGGAGAAATAAAGAACATTAAAATGGCATACGATGCTATCAATGCGATAACGCCGATAAACGAAAAAACTTTTTTTGAACTGGCACAAAAAAAGAATGATCCGTACGAAGAAGTTGCACATCATCTTTCAAAAAAAGCAGGTGAGAAACTTGCAAGACAAAAAATCCACGGAGTGCAGGTTATACGTGAGAGGTGGAGGACATATCCGGCAGGAACTCTCGCGGCGCACACAATAGGATTTGTCGCATATAATGACGACAATACTTTAAGTGGTAGATACGGACTTGAAAGATATTACAATAGTACGCTTTTTCGTTCCGGATCGACATACCGCAATTTCTTTGCACAGCTTTTTTCAGATGCCGGAGATTTTTTTGTTGACGCTGGCAGTTCACGTCAGGGTGACATTGTAACGACAATTGAGCCGGAACTAGAGCAACATTTGATGGACGACCTCGCACGAGTGCAAAAGAAGTTTTCTTCAAAAGAAACCGGTGGAATAATTATGATTCCTTCGACGGGTGCGATAGTGGCACTCGGGAGTGTTCCAACATTTAATCCGAATCATTTTGAAAATGAAGACGCTTCGATTTTTGGCAATCCGCTAGTTGAACATGTATATGAATTTGGCTCAATAGTGAAAGCTCTTACAATGGCGTCCGGACTTGACGCGGGTGTTATTACACCGCAAACCACATATGATGATACCGGTTGCATTGTCGTTGATAACGCACGCATTTGTAATTGGGACAACAAAGCCAGAGGCGTGATACCGATGATTGAAATAATTAAACAATCACTAAATGTTGGTGCATCATGGATTGCAACACAATTAGGGCACGATACTCAGCGTGCGTATTTTATGAAACTTTTCGGACATGCAACGGGTGTTGATTTACCGAGCGAGACAACGGCACTTCTTTCAAATCTGAAAAGTCCGCGTCAAGTTGAATATGACACGGCGGCTTTCGGGCAAGGAATTGCCGTGACACCGATGCAGATGATACGCTCGCTCGGGGCACTCGCAAACGGCGGGGTTATGGTTGCTCCGCATCTCGTGAGTGAGAAAATACTTCAGTCCGGCAAAATAGAATATCCGGATTGGAGTGCGAAAGAGCGCGTCTTTTCGGCGAAGTCAACACAAGAAACTGTAACCATGATGGATGCTCTTATGGATGATGAGCTTTCGCATGGGAAGGCAAGAATACCGACAATGTCAGTTGCGGTAAAAACAGGAACAGCGCAACTGACGAAGCCGGAAGGAGGTTATTATAAAAATAGATTTTTCCATTCGTTTGTTGGCTTCTTTCCAAGTTACGCTCCTAGGTTTATTATTCTTTTGTACACGGACGACCCACATGGTGCTGAGTATTCCGCGGAAACACTTACGACAAGCTTTATGGATTTGACGCATTTTCTTATAAATTACTACAATATTGCCCCGGATCGCGGTATAACAAATAAATCTTTATGACAATAAAACACATCATGCGCAATATAGTTGCATCAATTCTCGCCACTCTTTCCAGAGGAATTGTTCGTAAATATAAACCAATAATCGTAATGGTGACCGGTAGCGTAGGGAAGACGTCCACGAAAGATGCAATAGCGGCAGCTCTTTCAGGACGTTTCTTTTTATATAAAAGTGAAAAAAGTTTTAATAGTGAATTTGGCGTCCCGCTTACAATCATAGGTTCCAAAAATCCATGGACAAACGCTTTTGCATGGCTCCGTGTTTTTCGAGAAGCGCTCGCACTTTTATTTTTGCCGAACCATTATCCGGAATTGCTTGTTTTGGAAGTTGGTGCGGATAGACCGGGAGACCTAGCGCGAATTTTACGTATCGCTACTCCTAATGTAGTTGTTGTGACGCGTCTCCCGGACGTGCCTGTGCACGTGGAAGCGTATCCTACACCGCAAGCGGTGCGCGATGAGGAATTTGCTCCTGCGTATGCGCTGGCTCCTTCTGCTCCTCTTATTGTTTCAGCAGATGACCAATACGCTCTAATGATGGCAAAGCGTTTACCTGCACGCGTTATTACATATGGTACGGAAAAAGATGCAGATGTTCGTTTTGAAAACATAAGAGCATTTGAAGAAGATGAAATAGTTGAAGGGATGCAAGCAGATGTGCACATTTCCGGCGAAACGGAACAGCTCATAGTGCGAGGGTCGGCAGGTCGCCACCAAGTAGCTCCCGGTGCTGTTGCACTAGCTGTTGCGCAAGTCCTTGACGTACCTATAAAAGATGCACTTTCAGGACTTTCTGAGTATGTATCACCTCCCGGACGTGGGAGGCTTTTGCATGGGAAAAACGGTTCGTGCATAATAGACGATTCGTATAATGCATCACCTGCAGCTGTTGATGAAGCGCTTACAACATTAAAAACTTTCATAAAAGCAAAACGTCGCATCGCTGTGCTCGGGGATATGCTTGAGCTCGGTAGGTATTCTGTTGAGGAGCATAAACGCATCGGCACATTAGTTGCAGGCGTTGCGGATATTGTTATTGCTGTGGGAGTGCGCGCCAGAGGAATAGCCGACTCTGCTCGCGAAGCAGGACTTGCAAAAGATGCTGTATTTACTTTTGATACGGCATCTGATGCCATCGATACCGTATCCGGACTTGCTCAAAAAGGAGACCTTTTTCTCGTGAAAGGCTCACAGAGCATACGTGCGGAGCGCATTGTTGAAGCGCTCCTTGCAGACCCGCTCGATAAAGATAAATTGGTGCGACAAGAGCACGAATGGAAGAGTAAAAGCTAGTACGAGAGCTGGCATGACTACGTTTTTTCTGGTATAAATAGCCCGTTGAGGTGTGTAGCAAAGACACGAGCGTTTGAGTGAATACACAAGGAAAGTATTCGCGATAATAAATTCGAGAATAAACTTGAGCAAATATAAATAAACGCCGGAATTAAATTAAACAAACACGGCCCTATCGTCTAATGGCTAGGACATCGCCCTCTCACGGCGGTAATCGGGGTTCGACTCCCCGTAGGGTCACAAACAAACAGAAACTTAGTGCAGGCACTTCTTGAGCGCGTTCGTTTTTAGACATTTTTAGAAGTAGGAGTAGATTGTCTTGTATGTGTACCGGAAATGATTTTATTGAAACTGGTGAGGGAAGTGCTTCGCACGGAGGGTTTGTAAAAAACGCAAACGTGTCCGGCGCCGTTGGTGCGATAAAAAAAGGAGAATTGATAATCGTTCCGACAGATACTGTATATGGCATAGGGTGTGACCCGCACAATGATGAAGCTGTAAAGAGACTTTTTGCTGTAAAGAAGCGACCAAAAAACAAGAGCATTCCTCTTTTGGTTGATTCTTTTTATGTTGCAGAATCTATCGGACTTTTTCCAAAATATTGCAAAGTTTTATTGCACAAACATTGGCCCGGAGCACTTACGGTAATCGTGCGTAAAAAAGAAAGTTGCCTTATTTCGAAATATGTTTCTGAAAAAGATACAATTGCATTAAGAATGCCGAATCAAAAAGATTTATTGCATCTGATTAAGGAAGCTGGAGGCGTTTTGGCTGTAACAAGCGCAAACATATCCGGTGAACGACCGATTTCGAATGCAGATGGTTTGCAAAAAGCTTTTTCAAGAGATGTTTCTATTATAATTGATGGAGGTATCCAAAACGGAACTCCGTCTACAATAATAAATTGTGTGGGTGATAATCCGAGTATTGTGCGTCAGGGTTCAGTTTATATTGAAAGTAGCACGTCCGGTGACTAAGCGAACGCAAGCAACAAGATTTTATAATTGCTATAGTGTGCTTTGCATTCATTTTATGAAAACAGATATTCCGTCAAATTTAAATAAAAAGAACGAACACCGCGTGCGCGTTGGGCGTTCGTCTGCGGGGCTTGGTTTGTTCGCAACAGATTTCTTTCAGAAAGGTGAGCGTATCGTAGAGTATGTTGGGAAGCGTCTTACAAACAAAGAAGTGGACGAAATTGTAGAAAATCGTTATCTGCTACAAATAAATGAAAGATACACGATAGACGGAAGTACACGTGCAAATATTGCACGTTATGCAAATCATTCATGTAAACCAAACGCAGAAACAGATACATTTCGCGGTCGTGCATATATAATCGCTAAAAAAACAATTCGTCCCGGCGACGAGATAACATGGAATTATGGCAAGGAGTATTTCGATGACTTTATTAAAGATGGTGGATGCAAATGCAGTGAATGCGCGGGCGTGGCGTAGCCACGCCCGCGTTTCTAGTCATCAGGATCGCCGTTTCTTTCATCAATGACACTTTTGGAGTCCTCTATCATTTCGGAGATACGTTTTGCAGAAAAAATAATCGGAGGTTTTTTGTTGCTTTTTGTTCTTGGTTTTTTTGAGGAATGTTTTCCAAAAAGCACTCCAAGCGCACTCACGTATGGAGCCCAAGACGTATCGCTGTATTGATCAAGTTGTTCATGGAGTGCGTATGTACGCGCTTCTTTAAAAGAAAGTCTAGGGTTGTCTTTTCGATTTTTTTGTAAACTTACAGCTACGTTTGCCAGGAGCTTTTTATCAATTCGTTCTGCATATTTACTTTGCACCTCGGAGATACTTTCTTCCAGCTCTCGCTCGGAAAAAGATTGAGAGTTGGAACGCTCAGGGTGTGAATGCGAAAGTGCCGGGTATTTTTCAGAAAAGCCTTCGTTCATGCCAGCAAAATATCAACAACAGCTTTTACATCTGTTCCATCGGCGTTACCGTTTAGTTCTTTCATAAGAGCTCCCATAAACCGCCCCGTGTCTGCTTTTCCGGAGATATTTAGCTCGGTCATTTTTTTGCGCGCGATTTTTTCTATATCTTCTCGTGACATTTGAGCGGGCAAGAAAGATTCGATGATAGACAGCTCCGCTTTTTCAGTCTCCGCAAGATCCAAACGCCCCGCTTTTTCAAATTGTTCAATAGAGTCTTTACGTTGATTCGCTGAGCGTTTAATGACCACGAGAGCTTCCTCATCTTTTAGGAACTCGCTCGGTTTTCTTTTCTTGGAAACAACTTCGTTGGTCATAGAGGTAACAAGTGAACGCAATGTTGTAAGACGTACAGTATCTTTTGCTCGCAATGCGTTTGGAATATCTTTTTTCAAATTTTCGTGAATAGTCATATAACACAGCGTATCATATTATTTTATATTTTTAATGGTGAAAATCAAAAGAGCATATTTTTAGCATGTATAAAATTATATGTGTACAAAACACTGTTGAAAATGTGCAACTTGTAAAAAGTAATTAGTTTGATGCTCTGATATACTGAAAAATAACATGTCTAAAAAGGAATGGTATTCAAAATCTGTTAGCGATGTCATTTCCCATTTTTCAACGGATTTACAAAAAGGTCTTTCCGAAGAAGAAGCCGGCAGGCGTCTTGCAAAAGGAGTAAACAAAATACCGGAACCGAAACAAGAGACAATGTTTATGCATGTTGTCGACCAGTTAAAAAGTCCAATCGCGCTGGTGCTTGTTTTCGCAACAATAGGAGCACTTTTTGTTGGAACTTTTTCAGATGCAACAGTTATCATTGTGGCGCTACTTGTAAACGTAGTACTTGGTGTGTTCCAGGAACATCGTGTAGAGAGTTCGTTTTCCTCATTGAGGAGCAAGGAAAATATACGTGCTTCTGTCGTTCGCTCCGGAGTATCGCGTGAAATAGATTCCGGAGATATTGTACCGGGAGATATCGTGCTTCTTTCAGCGGGTACTGCTGTTCCGGCTGATATTCGTATTGTAGAAACACACAGCTTGATGACTAATGAATCAACGCTAACGGGCGAGTGGGGTTCAATTGATAAAAAATCCGAGCAAATCAGTAAAGAAGCAGTGCTCGCAGAACGTGTTGACATGGTATACGCAGGCACGTTTATCACAGGTGGTGCAGGTCGTGGTGTTGTTGTTGCCACAGGAGTAAATACCGAGATTGGAGCTGTTAGCAATGAACTTTCTATATCAAAAAAGACCAAGACACCGCTCGAGAGAGACATGCTCCATGCGGCGCGATTTATACTAATGATTGCTGTTTTTGCAATCGTTCTTGTTTTTGTACTTGCGTTGACGCACGGAGTTCCTTTCGCAGAAGCTTCTCTTGTGGCTATCGCTATCGCTGTTGCATCTGTTCCGGAGGGGTTGCCTGCTGCTGTAACGGTTGTGCTTGCTCTGGGAATGGAGCGGATTCTGGATGCCGGAGGTCTTGTAAAAAGTCTTCTTTCTGCAGAAACGCTCGGGGCGACAAGTGTTATTTTAACAGACAAGACAGGAACTCTTACAGAAGGGCGTATGCGCGTTGATAGTTTTGTAACACGTCGTGGAATATTTACCGATGTTGAAGATTCAGAATCAAAGAGGGTATTGCGCTCAGCTATTCTTGCATCATCAGATGGATATATTGAACGAGTAAAAGGGGAGGAAGGACACAAAGAAGAATTGATAGCGCGCGGTCGACCAATAGAGCAAGCGCTTGTTTTTGCAGGGTTATCTGCAGGACTTTCAGAATCCGTTATACGTTCTGAACATCCCACGATAGATTTGTTGCCGTTTGATGCGAACAGGCGTTTTGGCGGCATGCTCGTTTTGGAAAAAGACGTGAAGGTGGCATATTTTTCCGGTGCACCGGAAGTATTTCTCTCAGGGTCGCGTAAATCGAGTGCTGAAACAGAACACAGCACCGGTATTTTTACGCAAGCATTAAATGAAGCGACAAGCGCAAGTAAACGTGTTATCGCTGTGGCGCGAGTACCATGGCATAAGGATTATTTTCCTACCGATGACGACTTGTTAAAACTTGTTGGGCGCGCAAAAGTCATAGGGTTGGTTACTTTTGCGGACACTATTCGAAAGGAAGCCGGCGTTGCCGTTGCACAAATGCAAGAAGCCGGAGCGCGCGTTGTTATGGCTACCGGAGACAACAAAGAAACGGCCATCGTTGTTGCACGTGCTGTCGGTATCGCAAATGCCAATGACATTGCGCGTACAGGGGCGGAACTCGCAGGCCTTTCCGACGATTCGCTTTATGAGCTTGTTATGAAAGAAACAGTGTTTGCGCGCGTTACGCCTGCAGACAAACTGCGCATCGTGCGCGTTTTGCAAAATAACGGGGAAGTTGTCGCAATGACAGGCGATGGAGTGAACGATGCTCCTGCATTAAAAGCCGCGTCAATAGGTATTGCCATTGGAAGCGGTACCGACGTCGCAAAAGATGCGGCGGATATGGTTTTGTTAGAAGATAGTTTTGCTGTGATTACTGATGCTATTCGCGAAGGTCGTCGTTTACGCGACAATATTAAAAAAGTTTTTACATATCTTGTAGCTACAACTTTCGGTGGGACTTTCGTTATCGTAACAGCATTTGCTTTCGGATTTCCATTGCCGATATTGCCGACGCAGATTCTCTGGACGAACCTTATCAATGGTGGTCCCATGAATATAGCGTTTGCTTTTGAACCGCTATACCCGTCTGCGATGAAACGGTCTCCGCGTGATTCTGAAAACGCGCGAGTACTTTCACCATCAGTAATTAAACTTATACTGGCGGTAGGGCTTTCAACAGGGTTGTTACTTGTTGGATTGTTTCTTTTCATTTCTAAACTCGGTCTTCCGGAAACAGAGATTCGCACCATGATATTTGTAGGGCTTTCGTTTGATGCCATATTTACGGCAGTTTCACTAAAAAGTTTCGGAACGCCGATTACGCAGATTTCATTTTTCTCGAATCGTTTTTTGATAGTTGCTCTTTTAGGAAGTGTGTTTATGATTGCCGTAGCACTATTTGTTCCGCCGGTACAATTTTTACTCAACACCGTCCCGCTTTCATTACGAGACATCGGTATTTTAGGATTGCTTGGTTTCGCGGACTTATTCATGGTGGAATTTGCGAAATATATTATCTATATTCGACCCATGGCGCGCGCACGAGGCGCTATTCGGGTATAATAAAATCTACATGGATATTTTTACAATCGGTATAATTATTTTGGTACTTTTGCTCGTACAGGGTATCGGATTGTATTTTGTTTTGAAGCGTTTTACATCTGAAAACGCAGTGTCCGGCGAAGATGGCAATAACGAAGGACTTTTACTCCTTCAGCAACAAATGCAAGAGCTGTCTCGCACTCTCGACAAACGCGTGAGCGAGTCATCAAAGCAGATGCAAGAAAATGCACACAGTCAGTTTGCAGAGAGCACACGCCTCATTAAAGAGATTACGAAAGAGGTTACAAGCGTAAAAGAAATAGGTCGGCAGACACAGGGTTTCGCGGAGCAACTCCGCGGGTTGCAAGATATTTTGAAGAATCCGAAACAGCGTGGAGTTTTAGGAGAATATTATCTTGAAACAGTGCTTAAAAATGTTCTTCCCCCCGGAATGTATAAAATACAGTATCCATTTAAAAACGGCGAGATTGTAGATGCGGCTGTTTTTATAAATGACAAGGTTGTTCCGATAGACTCAAAGTTTTCACTTGAAAATTATAATCGCTTAGTGAACGCGCCTGATGCGGAAAAGCCCGCTTTTGAAAAGGCCTTTGTAAACGATTTAAAGTTGCGTATTACAGAGACGGCAAAATATATTCGCCCAAACGAAAAGACAATGGATTTTGCTTTTATGTTTATCCCGAGCGAGGCTATTTATTATGATTTATTAACAAATCAAGTTGGTTCCGGCGAGGATGAAAATCTGATACAGCGCGCGGCGGGAAAGTACAAAGTTATAATCGTTTCTCCGACATCATTTCTCGCGTATCTGCAAACAGTTATGCAGGGTTTGAAAGCGATGCAAATAGAAAAACAAGCGGAAGAAATACAAAAGCGTGTGGGTGAGCTGGGGAAGCATCTTGGAAAGTATGAAGATTTTTACAGAAAGCTCGGTGTTTCTTTGGGAACAGCTGTAAATCACTACAATAGCGGGTATAAAGAATTCGGGAAAATAGATAAAGACGTTTACCGTATCACAGATGAAAAAGTAGGTATCAGTCCGGAGATCGTGGACAAGCCCGGAGCTACAGATTGACGAGTTGTATAATTTTGTGTTAAAATTAAAACCAGACAAAAGCAAAAGCCGTTGCAGGCTTTTTGACATTCAAACCTAAATAAATAACAGGAGGTA
>DRNP01000016.1 GCA_011322135.1 Candidatus Kaiserbacteria bacterium
AAAAGAAGTAATTTTATTAGTTTTAGTTTTTTTTTCATCGGTAATCCACACTTTTTTGATTGTTATTCCACCAACCCCAGTTTTTCTTTTTGGAGTTTTAACTGACCATTCATTTTGTTTATTAAAACTAGTATATTCCGCAACAACATCTTGTGTGTCACCAATCATTTTAATTTTGCCTCCTTCAAGCAGGATGCATCTTTTGCAGAGTTTCTGAACGGCGGATATGTTGTGGCTGACGAATAAAATCGTTCTTCCTGCGGTTTTTGTTACTTCGTCCATTTTGCCGAGGCATTTTTTTTGAAATTCTGCATCACCGACTGCCAGCACTTCATCGACCACTAAAATATCCGGCTCCATATGAGCGGCGATAGCGAATGCGAGTCGGACGTACATTCCGGACGAGTATCTTTTTACGGGAGTATCAAGAAATTTTTCAATTTCTGCAAACTTAATTATACTATCAAACTTTTCAGCTATCTCTTTTTTTGTCATTCCCAAAATCGCTCCGTTTAGGAAGATATTTTCTCGTCCTGTGAGTTCCGGATGAAACCCCGTGCCAACTTCAAGCAGGGAAGATATAGTGCCTTTGTACTCTATTGTTCCTGTCGTGGGCGGGGTAATCTTTGAGAGTATCTTTAAGAGTGTGGACTTTCCGGCGCCATTTGCTCCTATTATTCCAACAGCTTCACCTTTTTGGATTTCAAAACTAATGTCTTTTAGTGCCCAAAATTCTTCTTTTGTTTCTTTTCCGGCTATTTTTTTTGCTTTATATTTTAGGAAATTGAAAGGGCGCTTTGCGATATCAGTCAATACATCGCGCATGGCAATGTAGCCACCTTGTTGATGGGTGATGTTGTATTTTTTCGATATATTTTTTACTGAGATGATTGGTTCCATAATTTAATTAAAAGTTTATACGATATCCGCGAAATAGCTTTCCGTTTTCTTGAAAAAGATGATGCCTATTATAAGTAAAATTGAAACAGCTATGAGAGATATCCACAAGAGCTCCCAATTAATCGGTGCGTTACCCAAAAGAGAGGCTCTCGCTGCTTTTATGACTCCTGTCATCGGGTTTAGCGCCAGTATCCAAGAATACTTTCCTGCGATACTCGCAGGGTAGATAACAGGCGTTACAAAAAGGAGCATCTGAATGAAAAAAGGCAACACATAACGCACATCACGATATTTCACATTTACTGATGCTAAAACGAGCCCGCCTCCAACCGATGCCATAAAAGTAATAAGTAAAAGCAATGGTGTCAGTAGGATGCCAACCAAACTCGGGGTGTACCCATAATAAACCATCATTCCCGCAAGGATTATGGATGCGATAAAGAAATCAACAAATTTTGTCAATACTCCGGATAGTGGAAGTATCAAACGAGGAAAATAAACTTTCGTAATAATGTTTGAGTTTCCAACCAATGATCCGCTTGTTTCGGTTAATGCTCCGGAGAAAAATTGCCAAAACAAAAGTCCTGTATATACAAAAATAGGGTATGGAATGCCGTCGGAAGGCATTTTTGCAAACTTCCCGAAAAATACTGAAAAAACGACCATAATTATAAATGGTTGGAACAGTGCCCATAAAATACCTATGGCTGTTTGTTTGTACCTAACCTTGAGGTCTTTCCATGTGAAGAAGTAGAGTAGCTCTTTGTATCTCCAGATTTCTTTGAAGTCTTCGATACTAAAAGTTTTTTTCGGTTTTATAATTGTTGTTTTCATAAGACGAATTGTTTTGCAAATTTATTCAACAACTACCATTTATTAATCTTGTTTACTACCTTATCCTTTAGTTTTAGGTATGATCTGATAGCGTTTTTCTCCACTTTCGGCGATACCATTTGGAGTATTTCTTTTCCAAGTATGCGATAGTTTCCACCGACTTTGTTTGCTCGGAGTATTCCGTTTTTTAAGAGGCGCTTCAGGGTGCTGGAGCTTATTTTTAAAAGTTCTTGTGTTTCGGATGTTGTGTAGACGCCGTTTGGTTTTATCTCTTTTGTAAGGACGTTTTCCATGCGTGCTATTATAACGTGTAATATCAAAAGGTGTCAACGGGTGTCAGAAAGTATCATGTGGAAGTTTGTACAAGGTTTTTAATTTTAAAAGAGCAATGTTATAATCAATTTCATTATCTAAAACTAATTTTAGTAGAAAATCATGACTGGGAAAACTTTTTGGCTAACAGGTCTGCCTTGTTCCGGAAAAACAACAATAGGGAAGCGTCTCGTTGAACGTATAGAAAAAGACCATGGGTTAAAAGCTGTGTATCTAGATGGTGATGTAGTGCGTAGCACTATAAATAGTGATTTGGGTTTTTCAGAGGTAGACAGAAAGGAGAATATACGCAGAACGATAGAGATAACTAGGTTACTCAACGGATTAGGCATAACTGTTGTGGCTGGGTTTATCTCTCCGTATCGCTCAATGCGTAAAAAAGCACGCGAAGCGATAGGGGACGGATTTTTTGAGATATTTATAAATGCTCCAATTGAGGTATGTGAAAAACGTGATGTAAAGGGTATGTATAAAGAAGCGCGCTCCGGCAAAAGACTAGGGTTTACAGGTGTTACCGCTCCATATGAAGAACCGGAGATGCCGGAGCTCGTTGTGGATACCGGTGTGCAAAGTATTGATGAGTCAGTGTTAGCAATAATGTCTTTGATAGAAAAGAATTAGTTTTTGTAATTTTGTTTGTTTAGTTAAGCACTCCAGATTTGTATTGTTTTGTGGCATTTGCGGGTGTTTGCGTGGTATAGTGCTCGTATTATGACTGACGTAAAAAAGATTGCACTTTGGGTGACTTTAGCAGGTTTATTTCTAGTACCATTTACTCCGATAATAGTTCTTAATGGTTTTTTCTTTCCTTTTATAACAGGCAAGGCGTTCTTTTTTCGTATCGCGGTAGAAATAGCGTTTGCGGGGTGGGCGGTGCTTGCTTTTGCAGATAAAAGGTACCGACCACGATGGAGCTTTATATCCATTGCTCTTATTGCTTTTGTAGCGTGGATGTTTGTAGCGGACGCTTTTGCAGTGAATCCAGCGAAAGCATTCTGGAGCAATTTCGAGCGTATGGAGGGGTGGGTTACTCTTTTGCATCTTTTGATGTTCTTTGTTGTTTCCAGCACAGTGTTGCGTGTTGAGAAAAAATGGCGCGCGTGGTGGTATACATCGGTCGCGGTCGCTTCTTATATAATTGTATACGGACTTTTACAACTGGCAGGGGTGGCTGCAATCCACCAAGGGTCTGTGCGTGTTGACGCTTCACTTGGGAATGCAGCATACCTGGCTGTGTACATGCTGTTTAATGTTTTTGTTTCAAGCTGGCTTGCGCTTACCACAAAACGAAGGTGGCTACGCTACTTTCTTTTTACGATTGCAATATTTTCAGCATGGATACTTTTTGCAACGGCAACGCGCGGTACTATTTTAGGGCTTGGTGGTGGGTTATTTATCTCAGCCGTGCTCGCATTATTTACAATGGGGAAGCGCGTGCGAGGTTTTGCGGGCGGGGCTGTTTTGCTAATTGTTCTTGTAGCGGGTGGTTTTTGGTTGGCAAAAGACACTGGAGTTATTCGCCACGACCCCGTGCTTGGTCGCATTGCATCAATTTCGTTGGCGCAAGGACAAACTCGATTTGAGATTTGGCATATTGCGCTTGACGGTGTGACAGAAAGCCCAAAGACAGTGCTGGTCGGCTGGGGGCAAGAGGGTTTTAACTACGTATTTAATAAGTATTACAACCCATCGCTTTATAAACAGGAGCAATGGTTTGACAGAGCGCACAACGCTTTTATCGACTGGCTTGTAGCCGGTGGAGTTCCTGCATTCTTGCTGTATATATCTTTGTTTATCTCCGCTTTGTGGGTTTTGTGGAAGGAGCCTTTTTCACGAGCAGAGCAAATAGCATTTACAGCGCTTCTTGCAGGATACGCTTTTCATAATCTTTTCGTTTTCGATAACATCACATCATATATAGTATTTATTGCGTTGTTGTCGCTTATAGATAGCGGAGCGAATAAACCCATAAAGAAGTTTGAAAATGCAAGGGAGGTATCTCCGGAAAATTTGAAGTCTATTGTAGCTCCTGTCGTGGGAGCGGTGTTTGTCGGAGTTATTTTGCTTGTTGATATGCCAGGCATTAATGCGTCACGCGGGCTTATAAAAGCGCTTACTCCACAAAAAACATTTGCTCAAAATATACAAGCATGGAGATACGAAGTAGCGCACCCGGCGTTTGCTTCACAGGAAGTGCGTGAGCAGTTGCTTTCTTATGCTATGCAGATTGTGCATGATCCCCGAGTATCTTTAGCAAATAAGAGAGAGATTGCCACTTTGGCTATTTCAGAGATGCAGAAAGAAGTTGCGGAGTTACCGCAAGATGCGCGTATTCGATTTGAGCTGGCGGTTGGTTACGCGTCTTTTGGAAATTATAAAGAAGCACTAAAACAAATTTCCACAGCGATAGCGCTTTCTCCGAAAAAAGAAACGATGATTTTGGAAGAAGGTGTTATTCGCCTGCAGTCTGGCGATAAAGCGGGCGCCGCGAAAGCTTTTAAAAAAGCATATATGCTCGCACCGCATTTTAGAGGATTGGTATCATATGGTGCTGCAGGATACATACTCTCCGGAGACATGAGGAGCGCAGAGGCACTTTTAATGAAGACGTTTGGAACAACTACGGTTGACCGCCCGGCGCTTATAGAAGCATATGCATATTCAAAAAAATACGCACCGCTAATCGATATTTATTCCGCTAGAGTTGCAAAGCAGGGAAGCTCTGTTGAAGATTCTTTCCGACTGGCTGTTGCGGAAGCTGCATACGGACGTATTCATACGGCTGTAGCTCGAATACGCACTACGATAGCTTCTCATCCGGAAGCTAAGGCAGTTGGCAATACACTCATAAAGCAGATTGAGAGCGGAAAGATACGGTAGAATAAAAACATGATTAAAGTGCGAGAAAATATACAGCTCGCTCCGTACACTACTTTCGGTGTGGGGGGTGTTGCTCGTTTTTTTGTTGAAGCAAATTCAGTGGGAGATGTTGTCGAGGCGTTTCGCGAAGCGAAACGCCTCGGTCTAAAAGTTGCTGTGCTTGGCGGAGGGTCGAATACTCTTGTACGTGATTCCGGCGTGGACGGACTTGTGTTATTAATGCGCATTGCAGGGGTTACTTTTCATGAAAAATCAGATGGTACTTTTTATGTCACTGCCGGTGCCGGTGTCGTATGGGACGACTTGGTGCGCGAGACAATAGAGCGCGAGCTGTCGGGAATAGAGTGCTTGTCCGGTATTCCCGGAACGGTCGGAGGGGCTGTTGTTTCCGGTATAGGTGCGTATGGTGCGCAGGTAGGTGATACGCTCGAGAGTGTCGACGTTATCGACATAACAAGCGCTAATCTTTCCGTGCGAAATCTTTCAGCAAAGGAGTGTGCGCTTACATACCACGACAGTATTTTTGCAAGTGAACAAAACAAGTACATTGTTGTTGGAGCTACATTTTCTCTGCATAACGGTGTTACAAAAAAACCAACATACGAAGACTATCGTTTTAAATTTCCGACACAGAAAGAAAACAAAAAAATAACACTTGCGTTTGTGCGTGAGACGATACTAAATATCCGAGAAGAAAAAGGAGCGCTTTTTATGAAGGGTCGTAAATCATATAATTGTGCAGGTTCATTTTTTCACATGCCGATTGTTTCAAAAGAAGAGCACGCTAATATACTCAAAATTGCGAGAGAACTTGATGCCGGAAAAGAAGAAAGATTACGTCCGTGGTCGTGGGAGCAAGATGACGGCTCATTCAAAATAGCACCGGGTTTCCTACTTGAATATACGAATTTTCATAAGGGTTATGTTCGTGGGAGCGTCGGAATTTCTCCGAAACACATACTTTCTATCATCGCGCTTCCGGGTGCCTGCACGGCAGATGTCGAAATGCTCGCAGACGATATGCAAAAAGAAGTGAATAATATTTTTGGCATTCGCATCGAACGTGAAGTGAAATTATTTGTAGCGAGATAAAAAATTGTAGTGCAAGTCGCGCGCGAAAAACTTTTAAAAAAGTTTTTCGCGCGCGACGTTATCCACACATTACATAAATACATGTACACAAATTTTTTATTGCGCGCAATAATACATATAGAACATTCGTGCACAAAAATTTTGCGCGGATGGGTCGACAATATTAACCATCTTTTTTTACATGGCTATGGCACCAAAAAAGCGTAAAGCAAAAAAAGCAACTCGCAAGACAACTCGCAAGGTTGTTCGTAAAGTAGCGCGCAAAACGACTCGCAAGACCGCAAAGAAAGTAACTCGTAAAGTAGCGCGCAAAACGACTAAAAAAGTAGCGCGCAAGACTGCAAAGAAAACTACTCGTAAAACAGCAAAAAAGACAACGCGTAAAACTACTCGTAAAGTTGCACGCAAGACGGCAAAGAAGACGACCCGCCGTCGCACAACAAAACGTCGATAAAACGACAATTCACAAAACCTCCCATTTGGGAGGTTTTTGCGTTATAGTAAGTACTTAATATATATGAGTGTACTTGACCGATTTTTTGCGCGTAACCAATCAGCGTCTTTTCTTAAAAAGGCACGCCCTATAGTTACTGCTACAACAGAGTTTGAAGATGAAATAGCTCCATTATCGCAAGAGGAGCTTTCAAAGCGTTTGTTTGCAATAAAAGAACGAACAGATGGAAAAATATCGTCAGATAATGATATAGCGGAAGTGTTCGCCATTGTGCGTGAATCCGCAAAGCGAACTCTCGGAGAGCGTCATTATGATGTACAGCTTATAGGCGGTTTGGCTCTTGCTCGTGGACGTATTGCAGAGATGCGTACAGGTGAAGGTAAAACATTGGTCGCTACACTCCCGACAGTACTACATGCTCTTTCCGGAAAAGGAGTGCACGTTGTGACAGTAAATGATTATCTTGCTCGTCGCGACGGGGCATGGATGGGACAAGTTTATAATTATCTGGGACTTACTCTGGGAGTAGTTACCGCTTCCGGTTCGTATGTTTACGACCCGGAGCATGTTTCTAAAGAAGAAGACACAGCACGTGATGAGACAGGTTCTTTTCGTGTTTTTTATGATTTCCTGCGTCCTGCAACGAAACAAGAAGCTTATGCCGCAGACATTACATATGCGACAAATAATGAACTTGGATTCGATTACTTGCGAGACAATACGGCATATGACCGTTCACAGATTGTGCAACGCGGACATTATTTTGCATTGGTGGATGAGATAGATTCAATTCTTATTGACGAAGCACGTACCCCGCTTATCATTTCCGGACCGGCAGAAGACGCAGGTGAGCTTTACGAAAGGTTTGCAAAAATCGTGAGTTCTTTTGTACCGGAAGAAGACTACACCGTTGATGAAAAACTTAAAGCTATACAGATAACTGATGCAGGTATAACAAAAGCAGAGAAAATGCTCGGGATTGAAAATATTTACACGGAGGGAGGTGTAAAATACGCTCACCATTTGGAGACAGCAGTAAGGGCAAGAGCTCTTTTTTCCAAAGATAAAGAATATGTCGTAAAGGACAATGAAATTGTGGTTGTGGATGAGTTTACAGGACGTTTACAGCCGGGGCGACGTTGGTCGGAGGGGCTTCATCAAGCCATCGAAGCTAAAGAAGGTGTTGCTATTCAAAATGAAACGCGCACGTATGCCAGCGTTACATTCCAGAATTATTTTCGCATGTACGATAACCTCTCCGGTATGACAGGTACGGCTCTTTCTTCGGAAGAGGAATTCTATACAGTGTATGAGCTTGATGTTGTTGTAGTGCCGACAAATCGTCCGATTGCGAGAAAGGATTTCAATGATCAGATTTTTCAGACGGCAAAAGGCAAATATATTGCAGTTGCAAAACAGGTAGCAGATTATCATAAAAAAGGTCAGCCGGTTTTGGTCGGTACCGTTTCTATTGAGGATAATGAGATTGTTAGTCATTATCTTTCTGAAGAAGGTGTTCCGCACGAAGTGTTAAATGCAAAAAATCACGAACGTGAAGGTGAGATTATTGCGCAGGCCGGTAGAAAAGGGCGTGTTACTGTGGCGACCAATATGGCAGGGCGTGGAGTAGACATTAAACTCGGAGGGGCTCCGACAGATCCTGTTGAGCACGATGAAGTTGTAAAGCTTGGAGGACTTGTTGTCATCGGTACAGAGCGCCATGAGGCGCGCCGTATTGATAACCAGTTACGCGGTCGTTCAGGGCGCCAAGGTGATCCCGGAGAAACACGGTTTTATGTGTCTCTTGAAGATAAGCTGATGCGCGTATTTGCCGCTGACGCCATTAAAAAAGTTATGCGTTCACTAAAGATAGCAGAAGACGAACCTATTGAAAGCAAGCTCATTACGAATTCTCTGGAAAGTGCACAGCAACGAATAGAAGGTTTTAATTTTGATTCACGCAAACAGATACTTGCTTATGATGATGTTTTGAATACCCAACGACTCATGATATATGAACGTAGACGAACCGCACTTTTTGGTTCGGAAGAAGATGTCTTTAATGTTGTTAAAGAGATGATTAACGGTGCGCCTGAGGCTACCGAGTCTTTTGATAAAAAATATGCGGAATTTGGAAAGGAGGTATTTGCTCTTTTGCTACGGCGTTTGATTTTGCAAGTTATAGATATGTTTTGGCTTGAACAACTTGAGACGATGGAATACTTGCGCCAGTCTGTTTCACTTCGTGCTTATGGACAGCGTGATCCTCTTGTTGAGTATAGACGCGAAGGAATAATAAAGTTTAGAATTATGGAAGAAGGTATCGCACGTACTGTTTGTGAAGCAATACCGCGGTTAATGCTTGCTGACGACGCGCGTATTCGAGCCGAGGAGGAGAAAACGCGAGATAAGATTGTTGCTGTTTCTGCAGGTGATGAATCTGATGACGATTCAAAACAAAAGCAGATTATAAAACAACAGACATATGGACGAAATGAAATAGTAACCCTTAAAAAAGGTGGTGATTTGAGATCTATTAAATATAAAAAAGCGGAAACACTTCTGGCGGATGGGTGGGAAATCGTTGACGATAAAGACACTGGCAAATAATAAAGAGCATCATATATGTAGGGCACTCGTGCTACTTTGTACAACGCACGGCATCCTTTTAGGATTTATGTCCTGACTAGCTTCAGTTTTATATATAACAAAAAATAAACAGTGTGTTTAATTTCTATAATCCGTAAATCGAATCAAACACCTTTCGTGTCTTAGGACCAAACACGCCATATCCTGTTGCTCTCGGACTTCCTCCACACACGATATTGTATGCACATTGGAATCTTTGTACTGCTCGAACAGTCATTTTGCCATAATATCCACTAACGATTCCTTCGGGGTAGATAGTCTTATTTTTTGCAAGCATTTCTTGAAGTAGTTTTATTTCCGAATT
>DRNP01000017.1 GCA_011322135.1 Candidatus Kaiserbacteria bacterium
CGAGTTGGTTTTGATATTGTAGTACGTGCTCTTGAACAGCCGTTGCGCCAAATAGCGCTGAACGCAGGGAAAGATGACGCATCAATTATCGTGCGTGAGATTGGTGATGCAAAAGGGTTCGCAGGATATGATGCGCTTTTGGATAAGATGGTTCCGGATATGGCAAAGTCTGGAATTATCGATCCTGTGAAGGTTACGAGAAGCGCTGTTGAAAATGCTGTTTCCGCGGCAGCTATTTTGCTCACAACAGAATGTGCTGTGGCAGATATCCCGGAACCAAAAGAGTCGACGCCGGCAGGCGCTCCGAATATGGGAATGGGTGGCGGTATGGGTTTCTAGAACATACATAACGCTTAGCATCAAAAACGCCGGTGGCAATGCCACCGGCGTTTTTGATGCTATAATATTTCGTATATAAACATAACTTGGAAATACCATGTCTACCTCACTTATTGTAATTCTTATTGTACTGGCAGTTCTTATCGTTTGGATGGTTTCTATGTACAACGGATTTATCTCACGCGTGAACCGCGCGAAAGAAGCGCTATCAGATATTGATGTGCAGATGAAACGTCGGTACGACCTTATTCCGAATCTTGTTGAAGCGGTGAAAGGGTACGCTTCTCATGAAAAAGATGTTTTTGAAAAAGTGACAAAAGCACGTACCGTTGCAATGGGAGCTTCCGGCACACAAGAAAAATCAAAAGCTGAAAATGCACTTTCGGGCACGCTCAAGTCGCTTTTTGCAGTAGCTGAGGCATATCCGGATTTAAAGGCGAATCAAAACTTTCTACAACTTCAAAGAGAGCTTGGAGATACAGAAGACAAGATTCAAGCATCGCGTCGTTTTTATAACAGTAATGTGCGCGATTTGAATATCGCAATAGGAAAATTCCCGGGCAACATTATGGCGAATATGTTTCATTTCTCCCCGATGGATCTTTTCGAGCTTTCCGATGCGGATGAAGAAGCTAAGGAACCGGTAAAAGTACAGTTCTAAAAGTAGGATTGGGCACGGAGCAAAAATAGCGATATGACACTTTATTCAAGCCAGACGGCAAATGTTCATCGTACATGGTTGCTTATGGCGGGTTTTTTGGTGCTTGTGATTGCAACCGGATACGGAGTTTCTTGGTATTACAACTCACCGATTATTCTTTACGTAGCTGTTTTCTTTGCAGTGCTTACGAATTTTTGGAGTTATTGGTACAGTGACAGAGCGGTACTTTATATGACGCAAGCGCACCCTGCACTCCGCGAACAATATTTTGATTTCTATACGGTAACAGAGAACCTCGCCATTACCGCAGGTATTCCAAAACCAAAACTTTATGTAATAGATGACCCTGCTCCGAACGCTTTTGCTACAGGACGTGACCGTGAACACGCTGTGATTTGTGCAACTACAGGATTACTTTCAATGATGACTCGATCGGAATTGGAAGGGGTCGTTGCACATGAACTTTCACATATAAAAAATCGCGACATATTGCTTATGACAACAGCTGTGGTGCTTGCGGGGTTTCTTGCGATTATCGCGGACATTTTTTTGCGCATGTCGTTTTTTGGAGGTGGCAAGAGCGACAATGATGGCGGAAATCAGTTTACGGTTATCATTGCAATTGTAGGGATTATCCTTGCTCCGATTGCAGCTCAACTTATTCAGCTCGCAATTTCGCGCAAGCGCGAGTTTTTGGCAGATGCTTCCGGGGCATTGCTTACGCGATACCCTGAAGGTCTCGCGTCCGCTCTTCAAAAAATAAATGCGTATGGAAAACCTATGAAAAAGACGAGCCATGCAACTGCGCATCTTTTTATAGGAGACCCGTTTGGTGCAAAGTCGACCAATTTTATTGAACGAATTTTTTCTACGCATCCTCCTGTTAAGGAAAGGATAGACGCTCTTTTGAGTGGAACAAAAAAATAGTTTAGTATTTTCTAGATATATATAGTATTATATTTTGTATGTCAGAAGGTATCCCATCTGGAAAATCAAGCACTGAGGAAAAACATTTTTCGTCCAGAAGAAAGGCTGCAGAATATGCTATTAAAGAAGGTATTGCAGAGCCTGTTGAAGCGGGTGCATATCGCAGGCTTGATTTGGTCGGAGAGGATATTAAGAAATTGTTAGATGACAAAGACATGCCCGAGCAGTTTCGCGGGCGTCTGCAAAAAATGCTTGAGCGCACGATGCAGTCTGAAAAAGGCGCCCGCGATTTGCATGAATCAAAAATACATGCAGAAAACTTAGCGTCCATAGACGCACTCACCGGTTTGCCAAATGAGGCTGCTTTTATGGACGAGCTGGATGCGCGCATAAAGCATGCAGAGCGTTTCAAAACAGATGTTTTGTATGCTATTTACATGGATATTGATAAGTTTAAGCCGATCAATGATACGTATGGTCACGGAGCAGGGGATTTGTATCTTCAATTACTTGCAAAGCATGTTCGAAAAGCATTCCGACCTGATGACACTTTTGTTCGTTTGCATGGTGATGAATTTGCCGCTCTATTATTTTTGCGACATGATGGGGATAAAGATTCCGCGAACACGAACTATGATGATGAAATAGATAATATAATTAAGCGCGTACACCATGCAGTGTATGTAGCGAAATGTGATTTGCGCGATGAACTTCAGAAAGATTCTGAGCAAGCCCCGCTCATTGTTGATGAAGATGAAAAAAATGTGAGTGTTGGGTACGCCAGATTTGAGCCATTTGAAGATACAAAAGAGTCTTTACTAAAAAAAGCTGATAAGTCAATGTATGAGGCAAAGAGCAAGGAATTTGAGTAGCAGAGCTTCGTTTATGTTTCTTTTTTTGGTATAACTCATATGGTGCAGGATTCGTTCGTGTCACTCATAAAATAAATACGGAGGCGTCGCATAGAGGTCTAGTGCGCTCGCTTGGAAAGCGAGTAGGGGGCAACCCCTCGAGGGTTCGAATCCCTCCGCCTCCGCAAAACAAAGAGCACGACGCATCCGCGTCGTGCGATTATGTTTTTGCGCGAGGCGGAGGGATTCGAACCGAGTCGTCGCGAAGCCTTGTGAGCAAAGCGAACAAGTGACGACG
>DRNP01000018.1 GCA_011322135.1 Candidatus Kaiserbacteria bacterium
CCCGCCCGCCCCGCGCTTTTTATGTATAAGGACTTGCTCACACCGGTGCATCTGTTATCGTATAAAGGTGCAGGGCCTATAGTTTAATGGTAGAACGTTGGTCTCCAAAACCATCGGCCGGGGTTCGATTCCTCGTGGGCCCGCAAAAACAAAATCCCATCATTAAGAATGTTTTACTAAAATCAGTTTAATTTATCCCTCAGCATCTTATATAATCTAACTAATTTAGATTAGACCTCTGATCGCAAGTATTCTGACAAGTTGCCATATTTATCGCTCTTTTTCTGTTCCTCATGAATAAACTTAAGTATGTTTTCCAGCAATGAAGCTTCACTACTTTCCATTGCTTCAGATAAATCCCCCTTGCTCATGTTGGCGACTTCATCAGCAACCCACACATGAGCCAAAGCGCGAAGCCCGGCTCCTCTACTTCGGACATGTTCAATAAGTGTATTTAAAACAACAATCTGTGATTTCGCCGGCTTGTAGTACCTGGCGCTACCAACAGCTTGTTCTATATCTGCCAAATGAATAATATCTGAAAGGTCGATTGTAAGTTGCAATGTTCCAATTGTAATCCTAAATCGTGTATCACGATTGTCCGTGTGATGCGAGCCTGCGATTTGTGCCTCGGTATCATACCCTTCCGATTCGAGAATCTCTTGAGATTTTAATTCATGTATATCAAGCACCTCTGAAAAAGTACTGTCTAGCGTTAGCCCGTTACGAGCGAGCTTTTCACTTGCAACACGAAATTGGTCTTTTGTAAGCAAAAACTTCACAGGCAAAATCGTCAATGGACGTACTTTGTATGTTTTATACAAATAATCAACAAATTCTTCCGGAGAAGCATCTGCAAGCATTTTTGGCGGAAGCTGTATTTTATGTGCAAGACATGAAGCAAGTGTTTCTTCAGGAAATGCAAAAAGAAGACGTGCGCAGTCAGTATC
The DNA here is from genome assembly GCA_011322135.1 of Candidatus Kaiserbacteria bacterium. Lineage (GTDB taxonomy): Bacteria > Patescibacteriota > Minisyncoccia > Phycocordibacterales > Phycocordibacteraceae > C7867-001. The sequence continues at coordinate 951 of DRNP01000018.1, forward strand.
ACTAAGCGGGTTTGTAAGCACTTCAATAGGTATTGCGATTTTCCCTATATCATGAAATATGCACGCTCTAAAAAATGTATCGAGTGATACGCCCTCGTTATGAAATTCATTCGCAAGAACAATCTCACCAAGAAGTGGCAATGTTACTTTATCTCGCGCGATACGATAAGTTTCAACAGAATGATGTGCTGTCTCCGCATCGTACAACCAAAGTATGGCGAGCATCTCCCAATCTTTATGTGTCATTTCAAAACGTGCCCCGCCTTCGTATTCCGGTTCAAACACTTTTTTATATTCCTTGCTAACTGCAGAAATCGCAGGCTCCAGGAGACTTCTCTTTTCTAAAATGTGTCGTGTGCGTGTATACCCACGATATGATTCTCTCACGATCGCTTTCGCTTTCTCTAAATCATTCAGTCCTTCATCTCGTTTCGACAATCCTGAAAACCTTTCTGCACTGTGACTCATGCAAAGTAGTATACATCATATTCAATGCTTTTATTTCCACATTACTGTAAATATAAAAGTATAAACCCTATCGAGATATATTTTTATATAATGAATGTATGTGTTGCACATTTTCTACAAAAATCTTTGCACATGCAAAATAAAACAGCGCGCCGATAAATCGGCGCGCTGTTTTATTACGTCCATTACTCTATTTCTTTACTTCTTTGAAAATCTCATGCTTGCGAGTAATAGGATCATATTTTTTGAGTTCTATTTTTCGCTCAACCTTTTTACGATTTTTACGTGTGTGATACATATAATCAGATTTTGTCGAACGAATCTTTATGAGGTGTACTTGTGACATATCAAAGAATCTACCAGAAATAAGAGATAAGTACAAGCTATGCGGTAGTCATCGCTTTACTGCGACTGGACGAACGATTGCGACGAGAGGTCTTGCGCACCTCAAAAGAGGGCTTCCCCGCTTTAATGGAAACCGTTACGGAACCACCTTCCATGATGCCTTGATCTACCATCTGCGTAGCAATTGGCGTCAAAATATAATCTTGAATAACACGTTTCAGAGGACGTGCACCATACTGTGGGTTATATCCTTTTTCAGCCAGCCATGCACGAACCTGTGTAGAAAGCTTTAAGGTAATGCGTTTATTTGCAAGGCGCTCAATAACCTCTGCGACTTGATTTTCAACAATACCCGCAAGAGCTTCTTTACTGAGTACGTCAAACATAACAATATCATCAAGACGATTCAAAAATTCAGGACGGAAATGTTCACGTAACGAGCCCATAACCTTGTCCTTTACTTGATTGTATTCAGACACGCTTGTTTCTTTTGCGTTGCCAAAACCAATATGTGCCATGCGGTCAATATATTCCGCACCGATATTTGACGTCAAAATGATAATAGTATTCTTGAAATTGACCTTGCGACCTTTCCCGTCAGTCAAGTGACCGGAATCAAGAACCTGAAGAAGAATATTAAACACTTCCGGGTGCGCTTTTTCTATTTCATCAAACAAAACCACAGCATACGGTCGATGGCGAATACGCTCTGTAAGAGTCCCTGATTCTTCGTATCCAACATACCCCGGCGGAGCTCCGACAAGTTTCGCCACAGAGTGGCGCTCCATAAATTCACTCATATCAACACGCACAAGTGCTTCCGGATCATTAAACATAAATTCTGCTAATTTTTTAGAAAGTTCAGTTTTCCCAACTCCTGTCGGACCCAGGAACATAAATGAACCGATTGGTCTGTTCGGGTCGCTAATACCGACACGAGAGCGCTTCACAGCATCTGTGACTTTCTGTACGGCAGAGTCTTGACCGATAACCGCCTTTTGTAATGATTCCTCCATACGTGCAAGTTTTTCTGCTTCTTCTTCAAGCATTTTTGATACCGGAATGCCTGTCCAGCGACTTACAACAGAAGCAATATCCTGCTCTGTGACTTCCTCGTTCAAAATACGACGAGACTTTTGCAAAGTCTTGAGTCTTTTTAATTTTTGCTCAAGCTCTTTTTGAAGCGCAGGCATTTTACCGTAACGTATCTCTGCAGCGGTGCCTAAATCCGCAAGAGCTTCTGCATTGTCTGCTTGTACTTTAAACTCATCGAGCTGAGACTTCGCTTTTCGAATTGCTTCAAGTACTTCTTTTTCATTTTTCCATTTTAGTTCGATTTCATGAGTCTTCTCTTTCAAATCGGCAATCTCTTTGTCGATTTTTTTAATTCGTTCTTTTATCTCTTTTGCACGGTCGCCTTTTTCATCTTTTTTGAGTGCTTTCCGTTCAATCTCAAGACGTCGAATCAAGCGGTCTGTTTCCTCCAAAAGTGGTGGCTTATTTTCAAGAGCAATACGCAAACCGGAAGCCGCCTCGTCTATTAAATCGATTGACTTATCCGGCAAAAATCGATCTGAAAGATAGCGCGATGAAAGCTCAACAGACGCAACGAGAGCGTCATCTGTTATACGCACGCCGTGATACAGCTCGTATTTGTCACGCAAGCCACGCATGATAGCTATTGCGTCACTTATCGATGGCTCTTGAACATACACTGGTTGGAAACGACGTGTAAGTGCAGTGTCTTTCTCAATATGCTTTTGATACTCCTTTAGTGTTGTGGCACCGATAATACGAATCTCCCCACGAGCAAGCGCTGGTTTTAGCATATTGCTTGCATCCATCGCTCCCTCTGCAGCCCCGGCTCCAACAAGTGTATGTAGCTCATCTACAAAAAGAATAACCTTACCTTCTGCGCGTTCGACTTCTTTCATAACTTTCTTCATTCGGTCTTCGAACTCACCTCTGTATTTTGTACCTGCAATCATTAGTCCTAAATCGAGCGAAAGTAATTCTTTGCCTTTCATGAATTCCGGCATATCACCAATGGCCATTCGCGCGGCGAGACCTTCTGCGATAGCTGTTTTACCAACTCCCGCTTCACCAATGAGCACAGGATTATTTTTCGTGCGTCGTGAAATAATTTGGATAACGCGATTAATCTCAACGTCTCGACCTATAACAGGATCAAGCTTGTTTTCGGATGCGAGCGCCGTCAAATTACGTGTGTATTTTGCAAGCGCACGAAAACGCTTCGGTTCCGCAATTGAACCATCTTTTGTATTTTTAAGCTCTTTTAGCACTTTTTCAACAGTATCTTTATCAATACGAAATCGAGCCAATATATCTGCCGCAGGTCCGGGATACTCAAGCACCGCCAGGAAAAGATGTTCTGTACCGACAAAAGGATCGTTCATGCGCGCAGCTGTTTTGCCGGATGCTTCAAGTGCCTGTGCGAGTTCCGGTGTTAGATAAATCTGATACGACGGTGACATAACAGACGAAGATTCAGGGGCTTCCAGTGTATCCATTATCGTATCCGAAAGATGTATTGTATCGATATCCATTCGGTCTAAAACAGAAAATACAAGACTTTCTTCTTGAAGAACGAGTGCCGCGAGCAGATGAAGCGGGTTTACGTGATTTTGACCTCGTTCAATAGCGAGTTCATGTGCATGGCGTACTGCCTCTTTTGCTTTTGATGTAAAATTTTGAAATGGTGGCATATGCTATGAATTACTGTTTTACAGATGTATTTTTTGTTGTTTTCGAAGTCGTTGTAGCGTTTTTAGATGTTGCTGTCAATAAAGAAGCAACTACATCAGAGCTTACAAAAAGACCTTTAGCATCTCCTGTTGCTATTCCTATTAAATTGCCAGATAGATCCACTGCTCCGACACCTGCTCCGATTGATGGAAGTGTTGTGTGCACACCTTTTGATGTTACTTGAGAAACGATACCGGTAGTCGCACTCCCATCACCTCGAATAGCCAGTACAGTTTCACCAAGACGGAGATTTTTTGCAGGTACTAGTTTAGGATTGGAAACTTTTGGTGTTTTTGCTTTGTCTGAAATATCATAACGAGATAAACCACCAACGGTATTTGTGAGAGTGGCTAAAACTACTGAACCGTTTGGAAATTCTATCGATGCTTTAGTCGGAAGTTTTTTCGCTTTGGCAGTCACTACAGCATGCGCCGACGGTATGTAAGTGCCGACAGCGATTGCCGGAGTTGAAGTACTTGCATCAACAGAATACACAAGCACGGTACGTGAGTCTTGCGCTGAAAGAGCGGAAGTAACGAGGTCTTCATTTGAAGGAGCGGGAGCCTGCGTGATTGTTTTTATGACTGTTGCAGGCAGTGCCGGTGCGACTGTTTTTACAGTACGCTCAACTACTTGGTTTATCGTACGCGTTACAACTTGCGGAGCTTGGTCCAGAAGAGACACTGTTAAAATACCCGTAGCAATCGATGTGACAAATGTCACTAATACGGTAAGCAATAATAATTGTGATTTGGTTAATTCTTCTATATTCATACGTGAAGTATACATTGTGTACTTATAACACGCACATTTGTATGTTTTTAATATAAAACTAGATGTGATTTTCGTCAAGGAACTTAACTTCACGCACAAGCGCCTTTGAAAATCGCAAGATGTCTCGTACTGGTTCGGACGGTCCCCACGACACGCGGAGCGTAGACGCGGAACGAGAATCATCGCCTGTTAATTCTTTTATAACTCTGGAGCCTTGTGTGTCAGACTCACATGCGCTCTTTGTGGAAACTGAAAATCCCGCCTCGTCTAAAAGTGCCGAAAGGTAGTCCGTGTCACGTCCGATAAGAGAAAAATTCAAAATATTCGGAGCGTTCTCTTTCCCTTCATTTACCACACAGTTTTGGATTGTGTTTAATGCTTGAAGCAATTTCGTGCGCGCGCCTTCGGCGCGCGCACGAAATTTCTCTCGTCCGTTTGTAACCTCTTTTAGTGCAGTTGCAAAAGCAACAGCAAGAGCTACCGGCGGTGTTCCGGAACGTACACCACGCTCTTGACCGCCACCTTCAAAAAGCGGGGTAAAAGGTATCGTGCGATGAGCGATAATAGCACCGACGCCACGCACTCCTCCTATTTTTTGTGCATCTAACACCAGCATGTCCGCACCCCAATGCGAACGTGTCAAACGCTCTGTACATGGAGCTTGGCTTGCATCGACGTGGAGCAGTGCGCGTTTTTTCATATTTGCTTTTTCGAGCACTCTACGAACTTCGCGAGAATTACCTATAATACCGGTTTCTCCACACACAGCATCCATTGAAATAAGTGCTGTTTGTTCACGAAGCATCGATGCAAGTGCATCGGTATCCACAATACCGTTTTTTGTAAGTGGTATTTTTTCTACACACACCCCAAAACTCCGGAGAGATTCCGCTGTCTTTACCACGGAGCTGTGCGATGTTGGAGAATATAAAACGTGTATGTCATGCGCGTCTCTATTTGACTGCATAAGAGCTTGAACATGCCCACGTATCGCAATGGCGTTTGCTTCTGTTGCTCCGGATGTAAACAACACATCATCTGTTTTTGCTTCTACAATTCGAGCGATTATATTTCTGGCATCTTCTAAAAGAAAACGCGCTGTCGCTCCGTCTGTATGAGCAGACGAAGGATTTCCAAATACACTAAGCGCGCGCAAAAATGCACGTTTCGCATTATCCGACACCGGTGCTGAAGCAACAAAATCCAAATACACTCTTTTCTTTTTTATCATATTGAAAGTTTGCACCGATGACGTAAAAAAAGAAACCCCCGTGCAGATTTTCCATGTCAAAAATCATGAGCAAAAGAAAAAAAGCGGAAGGTTTTTTGCTATAGCATTGTGGGAGAGTCCGACTCTCCCAACTTTATCTCATATTATTAATGTGGGAGAGTCCGACTCTCCCACATTAGATTAATGCGATATTTATCTATTTAAAATCACTACCCCGTCTCGCCGACAAGCCCTCGCTTTGCTCGTCTTGTATACCGGCTCCGACCTTCGAGCCACTTCTCACCTCACAAAGAATACTCACCATGTGCATACGCACATTGTTCGTTTCTTTTGTGGGCGAGGAGGGGCTCGGTCACGAGTCGCTAAATGTATTGCTCCAAGTATTCACAATACATTAAGCGCTCGCTACCCCGTCTCGCCGACAAGCCCTCGCTTTGCTCGTCTTGTATACCGGCTCCGACCTTCGAGCCACTTCTCACCTCACAAAGAATACTCACCATGTGCATACGCACATTGTTCGTTTCTTTTGTGGGCGAGGAGGGGCTCGAACCCTCAACCTCTCGGACATGGTCCTAAACCATGCGCGTATACCAATTCCGCCACTCGCCCTACTGCTTTATTCTTGCGCAATTATTAAACCACAAATATCACAAAAACGCACAGACTTAATTCTGTACAACAAATTATTTTCCCTCGCTTGTCCGCCCAGTATGAGCCCAATCTCATACCGAGGGTGCGCGCTCGGGAAAAACCGCTACGCGGATGTGTTTTTACAAAAAACCGCCGACACAATTATGTCCCGTCAGATTTTTTATAAAAACACATGTACTTCGTACTTTTTTCCCTCGCTTGTCCGCCCAGTAGGACTCGAACCTACAACAAATTGCTTAAGAGGCAACTGCTCTACCAATTGAGCTATAGGCGGATGCGTATTGCATAGTACCCGAAAACGTACTGCAATTCAAACATTGAGTGAGGGTTAACCTCACTCAATTCACTCATTAACTAAATCACTTTAGTTTTTATTCAAACGTGAAAGCGCTTTGGTAGCCGTACGCGCAACAAACGTGGGACGGTAAAAAGGTAGTCCGTGGCGCCCGAATTTTTCCGGTGTAAAAAATGCAACTTTCTTACTGTTTGGGAAAAGCGTCTTGCCATATTTCCCTGAAAATTGTGCGATGTTTGAAATTATATCCTCCGCTCCGGAAACAAGCACTACCGGTACTGTTATCTCTTTCATGTGCGGATTTTGCTGTGTCATCTCGGCAATTTCTCGTGCAAAGCGAGCCGGATACGCAATACCGGTTTTATGCACATCATGCACAAAACTCCACAGCATGTCTGTGGCAAAACGCAATCCTATTTTCCTTGTTTTTGGAGACACCTTACTTCGTCTAAAAAAAGCCTGCGCAATACTCGATAATGTATCTTTAGCAAAGCCAAGCATAAGAGTACGTGGCTTTTGCGAGTAAAGCCCAACAGCATCCAGTAAAACAAGACCTTCTATTTTGATACTCTTATCATTTTGTAAAATACTAACGAGGTGTATTGCTTTATCGCCTCCTCGAGAATGCCCAACGATGCGCACCTTGCGAATGCCACGTTCTTTTATATATAAAAGTATCGCTTCTGCTTCTTCGTGCAACACATCATTTGTAGAATTACCCGTCGGAGAATTATTTACATGCGTTTCTATCGCGAGTGTCGGCTCTTTTGTATATACACAGAACTCTCTACAAAGAATTTCTACAGCGACATCATCGACACTCATAGACCAACCCGGCAAAAAAATAGTCATCGCATCTTGCAGCTCCTGCGAACCGCTTAATGATTTCGACAAAAAAATCCGAACACGTATAGAAACGGTTTCCCCGGAATCAACCACGTATTTTTTCTCTTCAACTTTTTTCATACCATACATTACATTAAAAAATACACACCAACATTACCCTCCTATAAAATTATGCATACACAAAGTCTACTTGTAACAAAAAGGAAAGCAACTTCCCCGTTAAAATTAAATAATTCTTTATTTTTTAAAAAGCTTTTTTAACAGAAGAGCCTCAAGTAGATTTATCTACAAGAGGCTCAATTTTTGGTGGTGCTTGTGTTAGTAAACGCTGATTGGAATGACCTTGTCAGCACCCATTAATTTCTGCAGTTCGTCCAACGGATTGCGAAACTTGTGTCGCTCCTCCGGAATTGGACGTACGGAGAGCTTTTCACCGAACCGGGCGACTTGCTCATCAATCCATTTCTGCCAATTTTCGGAAGTAACTCCCGAGGCGTCCACACCCCTGAGTTGCGGATACTGTTCCAACAAATACGGCTTGCACTCTTCCGAAGCACGCGGAACTTGGTGTCTACACAGACTGTTGTCGCCAGTCATAAATTTCACAATGTCACTAATGCCGTCCAATTGTCTGGACGACACTATGTATCCTGTAGTAACACTTAAAACATCACCGATATGAAATAGTTTTTCCATGTCTTTCTCCTCAAAGAACATTTTTGTCGCGAATATTCTCTCACAACTCAAGAATACCAACCAATTTGGTATTGTGTTAATATGGCAGAAAGTGAAACAAAAGTCAATAGTGCGACAAAAAATACCCTATATTATTAAAGGATTATGATTTAACAATATTTGCCAAATTATTGCTATCAAAAACAAAATAAAAGGTAAGTAGTATCTTATAAAGATTTTAAATTTATATCGGTCAACATTTATTCCTATCATTTTCAAGTAAGGAAACAAAAAGACAACATCTTTAGTTTTATCAAATTGAATTTTATTTAAAAAACATCCCCCTATTAAACTATATTGAATAAATAAAATTATGCTCCCAATTAATATTAACTTCCAGCTAAATAAAAATGGAGATAAATAAGCAAATAAAATCAATATTAGATGTACCCAAAATACCAATCCAAAATATTTTATTTGTTTTTGTTTCATATTGTTAATGTATTTGGTTCTTTTTAATCGAACACGTGCTTTTCAATTCTTATTTCGTTTTCTTTTAGAAGACCTTTATTTCTTAGTTCGTTTAATTTTTTATCGTTAATCATTTGAAAACCGATTTTTTGGTGCGCATGAATTGACGCAATATTTTCTTTTTTTATTGTAGCATAGAGGATTTTAAGGTTGTATTTTAATGTAAGTAGATTCTCTGCAATTTCAGCTATCCCTTTCCCTCTAAAATTAGAATCAATTATAATTTGCACGAAACCTGCATTTTCTGGAAATTTTGTGGGAACATATCCTACAACTCCTGCTTTTTTGTTTTCGCATAGAATAATATGATAAAAACCTTTTTCTGAAAGCAAAATTTCTTCATGTCCATCAAGCGCTTCAAAATATTTCTTTTCAAATTTGTCTAATTTTATTTTCATAATAGATAAAAAAATTAAATGTCTATATAAATCAGGAAGCTCACTTTTGTACAGTTCAAATATAATCTTGCGCGCCTTCGGCGCGCCGTTTGTCCGTGCCTTCGCATGCTGGTTTCTATCTGTGCCGGGAGTGAGACTCGAACTCACACGGGACTATGTCCCAAGACGTTTTAAGCGTCGCGCGTCTACCATTCCGCCATCCCGGCAATACTCTCTAAACGATACGATACCACAACTTCATTTGTGGAGAGAAATGCACATTTCTGGTACTCTACATATACACAGGGCCCGGTGGCGAAGTAGTAACGCTTCGGTCTGCAAAACCGACATGCGCGGGTGCGATTCCCGCCCGGGCCTCATTTTTCAAAAAACGCGCTCACTGCACGTTTTTTTTTGCAAAACACACTCTTAATTCAATTAGAGTGTGTTTTACTTTTCTTCTTCCGCCTTGTGAATCTCGAGCGAAATACTGTCTAGATTCTGTCGATTTTTTTCACCATAGTCAAACTCAAACCGCACGCCGGGTATAGGCGAAAAACGTGAGTTTTTTTTCAAGTATTCAAAAAAATCTTTTCGGTGTCGATTCAAAAACTCCAAAGCTTTGTCGGCGGAATCGTCCGGGAAAACACTCACAAAAACAGTAGCGTGCGTTCGTGCGCGCGACAGTTCCGCGCGTGTCGGTGTAATGAGCGTATTACGATTCGCTTCACGAGCGATATAACTCCCCACGAGACGTATTAAAAGCGACTCTTCTGTTTTATCTTTCTGTGCATTCATAAGATTTTTTTATTCTTCCACTATCTTATACAAAACAATCGTATCCCCCGGGGCGACACTTGCTCTTGTTTCTATTTCAAAACCAAACTCACCTTCCGTACGAATCTCTTTTACATCAGCACGCGCCTGCTGTAGATTTGTAATTTTACCTCTGCCAATCTCTACGTTTCTGCGCATAACTTTTGCATCTGAATTTATCGAAACTACACCCGAAACCAAACGAGCTCCGGCGACGTGTTTTTTGGCGGTCGAGTTAAATGTTTTTAGTATTTTAGCCTCACCCACGTTTTCTTCTTTTGTAATGCGAGGTGCATGTGCTATCAAAAGCTCTTCAACACGTTTTTCGAGATCATAAATAACTGTAAATGATTCTATAGAAACTCCGATTCTATCGGCAACATCTCGCGCAGATGCATCAACCGGCGTATCAAAAGCAATTATCACAGCATCCGATGCACGCGCCTGCTTTACGTCATTTTCAGAAACAGCTCCAACCGAAGCACTGAGAACGCGTATCTCTGCACGCTCGTGCGTAACTTTTTTAAGCTCATGCTGTATTGCTTCGATACTTCCCGTTACATCTGCCTTAATGATAAGCGGGAGAATAGCCGTATCCGTATCGGATTTTGCAATGACATTTGCTATAGTGTGTGACTTTGTGTTTCCGGTAATCAGTTTCGTCATTTCCTTCCTAGATGAAGCCGTTACAAACGGAGTACCTGCAGGAGGCAACACTGAAAATCCTGTAACCAAAACAGGCATCGATGGTGTGGCTTCTTTTATACGCTTCCCTAAAAAGTTTTCCATAAATCGCACAGGGGCTGATACTTCGCCTGCCACAACAAATGTTCCTGTTTTTAATGTGCCGTCTTTTACAATAAGCGTTGCTGAAAGTCCTCTCTTTGGGTCTTGCATAGATTCCAAAACAAAACCGCTAGCAGGTTTTTCAGGGTCAGCAGATACCTCAGCGAGGTCTGCTGTTAGTAAAACGAGGTCGAGAAGCTCGGGGATACCGTCACCGGTCTTTGATGAAATTGGAGTATACGGAACAGACCCTCCGAGCCCTTCCAGATATACTTCATTCTCTAAAAGAGTCGCTTTCGCATGTTCTACATCAGCATCACGTTTGTCTATTTTTGTAAGTGCCACAACATACGGAATCTTTGCGTCATTTATTGCCGTAAGCGCATCAAGCGTTTGTGGTTTTACACCTTCATCTGAAGCAACAACGAGAATAGCGACATCCGCAACAGAAGCTCCTCGCGCGCGAAGAGCATGAAAGGCCTCGTGCCCGGGCGTGTCCAAAAAAGTAATGCGACGTTGGGCGCCTTCATATTCATGTTCGGCTTCGTATGCTGAAACGTGTTGTGTAATACCTCCGGCTTCGCCTTCAACAACATTACTCTTGCGAATATAATCAAGAAGAGACGACTTCCCGTGGTCGATATGCCCCATAACAGCTATGATAGGTGGTCTGCTTGTGCTTGCCATAATTTATACAGTACATCACAAAATTCGATTAAATGCAATTTTCATAACTATATTTTACGAACGCAATAAATAGATATCCAGCACTTTTTTATACACAAATGTAAACATGTCGTATACTTATTTAATACACTTCTTATGTCTAAACAAAAAAAGAAGCACGGAGCTGAGCGCGTATTTGCAGTACCGGCAGAAATGCTTGAAAAAAGCATCGATATCGCAGAGCGCGGAGAACACATGCTTACCGACAACGGTCCTGTACGTCGTGCAGGAGAATACTGGGGAAAGCTTGGTCCTGGGCTTACAACAGGAGCAGCTGACAACGACCCGTCAGGCATCGCCACATACTCACAAGCCGGTGCGCAATTCGGATTCCAATTTTTATGGACTCCACTTTTTACACTTCCTTTCATGGCTGTTGTACAAGAAATGTGCGCGCGCATCGGCATCGTTTCAGGTCGCGGGTTAGCTTCAAACATTCGTAGTCATTACAGTTCTCGAGCACTTTATTTAGTCACGATTTTACTTTTTATTGCAAACACTTTAAATATCGCCGCCGATTTAGGCGCAATGGCTGCAGGTGCGCACCTTCTCATGCCTCTGGCAAACATTGAGATTCTAGTTATTATTTTTGCTTTTATAAGTCTTCTCCTTCAAATATTCACAAGCTATGCGCATTATGCAAAATATCTGAAATATCTCACGCTCGCGCTTTTTTCATATGTTATCACCGCTTTTGCCGTAAACCTCGACTGGACAAGTTTGCTTTATCACACTGTTATACCGTCTTTTTCACTCACCAGAAGTCACATATTTCTTTTGGGAGCGATACTTGGAACTACGATCTCTCCATATCTTTTCTTTTGGCAAACTTCTCAGGAAGTCGAAGAACGCGTGCTCCACGGCGAGACAAGCATAAAACAACGCCAAAAAAACGTAAACGATGATGAGATTAAAGATATGAGAGTAGATGTTTGGTCCGGTATGTTTTTTTCAAACCTCATCGCTTTCTTTATTTTTGCTGCATGTGCAGGCACACTTTATACGCATGGCATTGTAAATATAGAAACAGCCGCTGACGCGGCTTCCGCTCTTAGACCGTTTGCCGGCGAATTTGCATATCTGCTTTTTGCAATAGGAATCATAGGAACAGGGCTTCTTGCTATTCCCGTACTCGCGGGTTCAACAGCATATGCTATCGCTGAAAGTTTTGGCTGGCGATACGGACTTTATCGAAAACTTAAACAAGCGTACGCTTTTTACGGAGTGATTATTATCTCAATGATTATCGGTGTTATTGCCAATTTCATGCATCTTGACCCTATTAAAGGTCTTTTATATGCAGCACTTGCAAACGGTGTCATCGCTCCTGTTGTTTTGTTTTTCGTCATACGCATTAGTGGAAACAAAAAAATTATGGGGCGTCATCACAATAAGCGCACAGCATCTTTTATCGGTTGGATTACAGTCGCCGTCATGGCGGTGTCCGGAATTGCGGCAATGCTTACATTGATTTAAAAAAATATTGATTTTTATCAAAAGTTTTCACGTTTTAATACTTGTATTGTAAATATTTTATAAAACACCGGTGGCAAAAAGGTGACCGATACCCTGAGAGAGTACGGAAGGGTCAGACTCTCCCATATCGGAAATACAGGAAATACTAAAAACACAGCGCGGGCTTCGCCCGCGCTGTGTTTTTAGAAAATCGTGACTGTCCCAATTTACCCTGTCCCAATTTACCCGGAAATCGTGACTGTCCCCATTTCTTCCGTGACTGTCCCCATTTCTTCATTTCTTTTGTCCCCATTTCTTTTGTCCCAATTTATCTAATATATAATTGAAGTCAAAAAACAGAATCACCGATTACCGATGATTCTGTTTTTTAGAAAAAATCAAACTTAACTTTACTTACAACAACGGACATAACATGCGGAAGCTCCTGCCCCACGACAACGCCAACCGTTTCCAATCGGGTAAGTAGCATCAACTTGGTTACTTGTACCATTAATTCCTCCACCTGTAGCGACATACCCACTTGGGCAGAAAACGTAGCTTGTACCTGGACCGGTTCGTGTTATACAGCTTAGTCCTCCCAACCCAGTCGATGTTGTACAATTCAGCCCATTCTCATCACAATATCTTGGAGATCTTACAGAACTATGAGTTCGTATGTAGCTACTGGAATAAACAGGAAGTGATGTTGATAGACCATATCCTTGCCAGTTAAGAGCTGAGCTTCCCGCTTGTACATAGTTTGCAGTATAAATAGGTTTACTTGCTTGTATTGCATACGAACCGTTATCTATAGCTGTGTCACCAACAGTAAGTGTCCCTGTTTTAGTTTGGGCGGTACTGCCAATGTTTATAGGAGCTGATGCATTTGCATATGGCGGTGCTTGTGTTGGCTCTGTAAACGCTGCGAAGCCTTGCAACCCGACAGAGAGAAAGAATACAGAGGCTAAAATAGCTATTTGAGCGATGATTTTACGTGGCATAAATAATTTTTAAAAAGTATATTGAGAATAATAAACTTATTGTATTACAAATACATTGCGTATGCGCTAATGTCGTAGTGTAATGCTGTGGATAACTTTTTGATTATTTTGGAGAGGGAGCTAAGCGTTAAGTGGTGGGAGTATCTTTTTTTATACAAAACCGGCGCGAGATTGCGAAGCAATCTCGCGCCGGTTTTGGGAAAAAGAGGAAATGGAAATGAGGTCAGGACCCATTTATTCCGGACATGGGAGAGTCGGACTCTCCCATATTTTTAGATAAGTTTTTGTAAAAGTTTTATAAAACACCCTACTAGGAAATTCGCTATCATAAAATGAGAAAACCAAAAACCTTCATAGGAAGGTCTTTGGTATATGTCCAAAGCGCAAATAACTATGTACTTTTCTGAAGAGCTCCCCAAAATCCTACGACAGAAATGACTGCTCCTGTCACGACTATTGTCGTCATATTCTGCAATCCCATGAGCGCCATGACAATAACCCACAAACCGAGTATACCGTTAAGCCAATGTTGCCACATAAAATAATTAAAAGATTAAAGATATTAATTTCGACCCATCATTTGTTTCTGAGAGACATTCTTAAAAGGTCTCTCATTTAAAGTATACACTCTATGTTTGACAAATGTCTTGCAGATATGCACAGATTTACCTATCTGTTTGTTTTCGGTTTTGTGTGTGAAATCACTTCCTCATCTACCGCTTTAATTTTTGCATTTTCAATCTCCATGCGAACGGCTTCGTTTGCGATGGCACGATCGGCTGTCTGTCGTAAGTGATAGACATTCATAAGAGAAAACGTAATCATTCCTGCAGAAACCGTTCCTAATATATTCATAAAAAATGTAGCTAGCGCTCCAAGAGCAATAGTCACGTTGAGCCACGCGATACCTATCCCGGCTACAGCAAGCGGTGGAATAAGCGCAACAGAAATAGCAACACCCGGCAATGTCTCAGAAAGTTTCGGCTTTACAAGAGCATAAGCAACGGCAATACCTGCCCCTATTCCAATCATAAGCGAAAGAAGTGAAGGCGTAGTGCGCACTGCGATAGCCGTTGTTTCAGGAGTAGCACCACCGTGAACGGCTACATAAAAAATAGCCGCCCCGGCAGACGCGCCAAGTGCTATCAATGACGCCTTCGCAACAGTCCACAATGACTGACGCAATAATATTTGATCCGACATAGAAAGACCTAGAGCAACGCCAAGTACGGGATATAAAAGAGGTGCAATAAGCATGCTACCTATAACAATAGTCTCGCTATTTCCCAAAAGTCCAAACGATGCCATGAGAACGGAAATCGTTATCATAAAAAAGAAATCGAAATCCGGTGTTGCACGCTCAACGAGCGTATGCACTGCGCGTTCTTTGTCAGAGTCTTTAATAGTTTGGAAACGGGAAAGGATACTCATATAAAATATGTTATTTGAATATGTATTTTAATTAAACCACAAGTGCACCATAAACGCATTTCCAAAGAAACGAAATGAGGTACTTCGACTTCCCTCACCCATAAAAAAACAAAAAGGTAGCGCTTGCGCGACCTTTTTGTTTTTACATTTCCACTTTATTTTATTTATCTATACACTAAATAAAATTTCTGTGAAATATTGCGCGGTCGACGAGACTCGAACTCGCAACCTCCCGCGTGACAGGCGGGTGCTCTAACCAATTGAGCTACGACCGCACATACAAAACTTGTATTTTACGACCGCTTTATAGAGTACTTGAGATTACTCTTTTTTTCAACTGTGCCGGGGGTGAGAATTGAACTCACGACCTTGGGTTTATGAGTCCCACGCTCTAACCAACTGAGCTACCCCGACAAATTAAACGCACTCATTATGAAGATACCCCGAAGCACATTTTCTTACAATACCCACGGAAATTTTTATACAGTAACTTTGCACACCTGCATGTATGGCGCATACCAAACACAGTGTATACTTTCTACCATAATGACTTCTTTCTTCTCACGAATTAATACACTTGGTACAGGAACAAAAATACTTATAATAAGTTCAATTATCATAATTTCCGCAGGAAGTGCGTATGGATACAATGCATCTCGCAAACAAGAGCGCCACACTGTCACGGTAACGCGAGGGTCTCTCACTGAGCGCGTCGATTTAACAGGCTCCGTTGCTCCGGTCGGCACCGTCTCTCTGGCATTTCAGCGAAACGGAATTATAACAAGTGTTAAAAAACAAGTTGGTGATACGGTTCGTGAAGGAGATGTTTTGTCTTCTCTCGATACACAAAGTTTAAAAACACAGCTGGATTTGGCGCAAGCAGGTGTAGATTCAGCACAAGCAAGATTGTCCGCACTAAAAGCCGGTGCTACAAAAGCAACTGTTGCGGTATCTAGAACAGCACTTCTAACAGCACAAAAAACTCTATCCGGAAGCTATTCAAGCGCAGTCTCCACATTGATAGACAGCTACGCAAAAGCAAACGACGCTGTTCGTACAAATCTTAATGTTTTCTTTAACAACCCGGAAACAGAAAACCCAACGCTTGTATTCACGAGTAGTGCAAGTCAAGCCGCACTTGATTCTAAATACGAACGAGGTGTTTTAAACGGACTTTTTTCATCATGGCACAGTGATCTATCACAAATCACGGCATCCTCAGCACCTTCAAAGATAATCTCCACACTTGATACATCACTTAAAAACCTTTCTCAGATTGCGCGTTTCTTAAACAATCTTTCAACTGCAACGATAAACGCCAGCTCGTTTCAAACGAATTCATCGCTCACAGCAACAAACGCAAAAACTATTGTTGCGAACAGCATAAACACGATACGTTTAGCGATTGCAAACGTTATAACGATACAAAACACAATCTCGACTCAAGAGGCTCTCGTAAAAGAAGATAAAGCAAGACTCAATGAAACTCTACAAAAAGCGACCCCGGAAGCAATCGCAGAGCAACAAGCTTCTGTTGAAGCATCTAAAGCAAAAGTCGATAATATCAAGATCGAGTTATCGCAATCCGTACTTCGCTCGCCTATCACAGGAACAGTATCCGTACAAAATGCAAAAGTCGGACAAACTGTATCTGCAAACCAACCTGTAACAACAGTATTTTCAAGCAACGCTCTCGAAGTGGATGTAAATATGCCTGAAGTTGATATCGGGAAAGTTGCTGTCGGGAATAATGTTGATATTACGTTCGATGCATTCCCAAACGAAACATTCAAAGGCACTGTCTTTTCCATAGACCCGGCGGAAACAATCACAGGAGGTGTCGTAGGATACAAAACGAAAATACACTTTATAAAAAGTGACCCACGTATTAAAAGCGGTCTAACTGCAAATGTTTCTATTATTACTGCAAAAAAAGTTGGCGTTCTTTACCTACCGCAATACGCCATCATACAAACCGACGAAGGTTCATTTATTAAGACTCTTACTCACGATTCTGTAACTAAAGTTCCTGTTACAACAGGTATC
>DRNP01000019.1 GCA_011322135.1 Candidatus Kaiserbacteria bacterium
ATGCACTCCTTCAGCATGTTCGAGCACATTGATAAATCAAAACCTCCCATATTATCAATCAAAACAAACCGCTTACTAACTCCACATCTGCTTATTCCTCTTAATGATGTTAATGCGGACGAAGTATACGCTTTCCTTTTTGCATATATTGATGAAGGATTACATCAAGAAACATTACTGGATCATATTGTTGAATTCCTACGCTTATAAATCTGTTTCAGATGACAAAGCAATAAAAAACGTGTACAGTGCAAAAGATGCCCTCGTCGTTCAACGGATAGGACGCTAGCTTGCGGAGCTGGTAATGTAGGTTCGATTCCTGCCGGGGGCACAAAAATGATACTTCTGTTGCTTGCGCGGATAAAATATTCGCACTTGTAGCGCAAAGCATAATATACGCTTATTCCTGCGTAAAAATATCAATGTCGGAATAAGAGCAATTTGATGCTCTTATTTATCTTGTAACAAAAACACTGCGATAAAATATACGCAGTGTTTTTGTGAAAATTATTTTCTGTATTTATACGACTATTCTTTGTTTTTGGCTTCTGTTCGACGGATTGCCGAAATAAGTCGTGATTTTTTGCGAGACGCTGTATTTGCTTTTATAACTCCGCGCTTTGCAGCCTTATCGATTGCTTTATATGTCGCAGGAATTAGTTTTTCAGCCTCAGACACACCGCCGGAAACAAGAGCTTTCTTCAAAGCCTTAACTGTTTCTGCCAATGCTCTTTTACGACGCACATTAAAAATACGCTTCTTGGACGAAGCTCTGATCGCTTTCTTTGCAGAAGATGTAATTGCCATGCGAAAAATACTACGCGACAAAAGCCAAAAATGCAACTTTTTGTACCGCCTCATCTTGTTTGAAACTCCACAAACAAGATGTGGAAGTGTTAGGATACATTTATATGATTCGAACCATTAGTGGCACTGTGTTGTCTATTGAACCGGGAGGTGTCGTTGTTAATGTATCCGGCTGGGGTGTTTTTGTGCATTTGGCTGTTGTTGAACCCTTCCCTATTGGAAGCACTATTACCCTCGCGACTCACCTCGCGATGAAAAAAGACGGACCTGAACTTTATGGCTTTGTTGATTCGGGTGACCGAGCTTTTTTCGAGCTTGCGCTTACTGTCCCGGGACTGGGACCAAAAACGGCACTCTCTATTTTACGACGTTCTGCCCGCGAACAGCTCGAGACAGCTATAGCTAAACGAGATGTAAAATACCTTACTCGTGTTGTCGGTCTTGGTAAAAAATCCGCAGAAAAATTAGTGGTCGAGCTTGCGGATAAAGTTACAGCAAAAGAAGGTTTGAACAGTGATACCGACTCAGAAGTCTTCGACATGCTTGTGGCTCTCGGATACACGGGGCACGAAGCGCGTAAAGCTCTTGAAGAAATCCCTCCGGAAGCCAAAGGCATAGATGAACGATTAAAGTCCGCACTCTCTGCAAATTTAAAATAATCTTTATGTACAAACTACTCGACACTATTGTCCGTGTCTTGAAACGAATAATTCCGGAGCCTATAGTCAGTTTTTTTCGACCGATATATCACCGGACAATATCCCTTTTAATGGCAATCACATACGGCTTCCCTGCCAAAAAACTCACCGTGATAGGAGTTACCGGCACAAAAGGAAAATCCACTGTTGCAGAAATGCTTTTTGCCATCTTATCTGAAGGAGGTAATAATACCGCTCTCGCTTCCACTATTCGTTTTGCTATTGGAAAGGAATCAAAGCCGAATTTATTTAAAATGACACTTCAGGGTCGCGGATTTATTCAATCCTTTATGAAAAAAGCGCTTTCTGGAAAGTGCACGCACATGGTTGTCGAGATTACATCTGAAAGTGTGTTGCAAGCAAGGCACTGGTTCCTTTATTTAAACGGATTGGTTGTAACAAACATTCAACCTGAACATATTGAGCGCCATGGTTCGTTCGAAAAATACGTGTCTGCAAAACGCACCATCGTTCGAGCTCTCGAAAAGTCTCCGAAAAAAAATCGTGTGCTTGTCGCAAACGCGGACGTTCCTGAAACAAAAAAATTCCTTGATGCTCACGTTACTCGTTCGATAGGTTTTTCAGAAAATGATCTAGAAAATGTTATTTCAACTGATACGGAAGTTTCATTTACTTACGACCATACTTATTTTGTGCTTCCGATACCGGGAAAATTTAACGTAATGAACGCACTGTCGGCAATAAAGCTTGCAGACTACATCGGAGTTCCGCGCACAGTCACTGTTTCAGCATTAAAAAAACTTACACGCATTCCCGGGCGAGTAGAGCGTATTGAAGAAGGACAAGACTTTATGGCTGTAGTCGATTATGCACATACTCCGGATTCACTAAAAGCACTTTATGAAGCGTTTCCTAATCATAGAAAAATCTGTGTTCTTGGAAATACCGGTGGCGGTCGCGACACGTGGAAGCGCAGTGCAATGGGTAAAATTGCGGACGAATTTTGCGACAAAATTATTCTGACAAACGAAGACCCATACGACGAAGACCCTATCTCAATAGTTGAAGCGATGGCGAGTGTGATGCAAAAAAAACCACTCATAATTATGGATCGTAAGGATGCAATTCGCGCGGCGCTTCGCGCCGCGCGCACCGGCGACGCAGTGCTTATATCCGGTAAGGGTACCGACCCTTATATCATGGAAGAAAATGGTAAAAAAACTCCTTGGAGCGACGCCGCAGTGGTGCGAGAAATTTTAGCTGATATTATAAAAAAATGAGCGACACATTTTTCATCATCGGTATTTTCGCATTTATATTTATTTTATGGATAGGAAGCGGAGGTCCTAACAGACCGCTCGCTCTTTCAGGTCCTATATTGCACGGAACCGATTCTGTATTTCCAAAAGCATCAGGAGTGTTTTATAAAGACGTGCATTTATCAAACACTCTCAAAAAGATAAAAACGACTTCTGCTGTGAAAACTCTTTCAGACTTTGAAACACTTTCTCCATACAGCGGGCGCATAACCCTCGGGCATTATGTCTCGGGAGCAGATAACATAAATCCATCTCGTGAATACGTTACTCTACGCGTAACAACAAACACAACACCGGTTGATATCACCGGGTGGACGCTGGAAAGCTCTGCGAACGGTGTGTCTGCACGCATACCGAAAGGCACGGAAGTTCCGCGCTCCGGAATTGTAAATCAAACTCAAGATATCATTTTACGTCCCGGAGATACTGCGATTATTTCATCCGGACGTTCTCCGATAGGAGGGTCTTTTAGAGAAAATATTTGTATCGGATATTTTGCACAATATCAATCTTTTTACCCTACACTTCCTCTAACTTGTCCGATTCCATTCACAGAATTAAAAGATAACTATCGAAACGGTGGCGGAAATTATATGCGTGACCTTGCATGTATAAACTACACACGCAGTTTAAATCGTTGCTCTGTTGTTACGACCCCGCCTGTAAACTTAAGCTCGTCTTGTGCAAAATTCTTAACAACATACCTTAACTATAATGGTTGCGTAAACGCTCACGAACACGACGCTCATTTCAAAAATAAAACGTGGCGCATCTACCTAAATCGAGATAAAAGCATGTGGCGAACGCGCTACGATACTGTGGAATTGCTCGACAAAAATGGTAAATTGGTCGACACGTTCTCGTATCAATAAAAAAAACATGTTATAACTAGAGCGCGAGGTAACCGCCTCTAGCTCAATTGGTAGAGCAGTGGCCTTTTAAGCCATTTGTTCTGGGTTCGAGTCCCAGGGGGCGGACATGACAAAAAAATAAACAAGCGAAACGCCATGGCGTTTCGCTTGTTTATTTTTTGTATCACTCTATTATATAGAATCTAAAACACAAAGTATTAAATAGAAAGTGCAAAACGCTCCAGCGCTATAGCAAGATTTTCTCCTTTCCTACGAGAATCACTCAAAATTGATATCAAACGAATTGACATTTTTCGTGCGTCTTTATGAGTCCATGTTGCACTACCCTTCTCCATCAAATCGCGCACTTTCCAATGCAAAAGTCCGTGCACCATTTCAGGAGCATCTCCTTGACGAAGCGCTCGAACAATTTCAATCCACAGTCTCTTCGAATCACGAGCACCTAGAGCGTTCGACAATGCACTGTTAAATCCTCGAGTTTGTTTTATCGTTGTTCTATCAAATTTATATTCTTTTGTAACTTTTGTTGTAATCTTTTTAGCTATCGACGGTGAGATTCCCGGAGCAAGTATTATAATTGCATTATCACTTGAAGCGAGACTGTCGATATTTTTGATAAAAATATTTGCACTATCTTTTTCATTTCCAAAAGGATTGTCGATAAGCACTAACAAACGCTTCACAAAAAGACCGCCCGACCCCGCAACTTCCGCTAAAGTTTCTTCATTTATTTCACCGGACGAAAGTCGTGCATAAATAAGTCGTGGCTCCTTCGCGCGCGCGGCGGACACCCAAGCAAATGCTTTTGTACGCACGGTCTCTGTGTCGGAACCATAAAATAAATAAATCATTTTATATAAAAATTATATGATTATCGGTGTCATATCACCCCAAGAAAAACCACTCTTCCCGTCTACCAAAAGTGGCACGCCGAGTGTTTGCTCCAGAGTTAAAATACTTTCCATACGTTCTCGTATCATATCTGATATTTCATTGACGTGGTCATCTTTAATCTCATACACCAACTCATCATGCACTTGTAATAAAAGATTTGCTATGTTTTCTTCACCCTTAACATTAAGCGCATTATCGATGCGCACCATTGCCAGTTTTATAATATCGGCTTCGGTGCCTTGTATAGGTGCGTTTATCGCCATGCGTTCCGCTTGAGCACGCACATACGGCAATGACGATTTCATTTCTGAAAATTGCCTGCGACGACCAAAAAGAGTTTCCGTATATCCATGTTTTCGCGCAAAACCTTTTGTACGTTCCAAATATTCCGCAAGTTGTGGAAACTGCTGAAAATAATCTTCATAAAACTTGTGTGCTTCCGCGGTGGTTGTTCCTAGTTGCGCCTTGAGTGCATTTACACCCATTCCATATAAAATACCGAAATTGATAACTTTTGCTCGTCTGCGCATTTCACTATCGACACTCTCCGGTGCAACCCCGAAAACGTGCGACGCAACCTCTCGATGCACATCACGACCGTTTCTAAAAGTATCTAGAAGTTTCTCATCTCCTGAAAGTATCGCTGAAAGTCTGAGTTCAATTTGAGAATAATCAAACGACACAAGCGTGTACCCTTTCGAAGCGACGAAAGCATGCCGAATGGCGCGACCGCGCTCGGAATGAAGTGGAATATTTTGCAGGTTAGGATTCTGCGATGCCATACGACCTGTTGTAGTACCTGTTTGAATAAACTTTGCATGCAAGCGATTTTTCGTATCAAGCATTGATGGCAAATTGTCTATATATGTTGATAACAGTTTTTGCACTTCTCTATATAAAAGAATATCTGAAATTATCGGATGTACGTCACGTAATTTTTCAAGTTCGGATTCTCGTGTCGAACGCTGTCCCGTTGACGTGCGTTTTTGATTTTTTGGTTTTAAAGCAAGCTCGTCAAAAAGTACTTCTCCAAGCTGTTTCGGAGAATTCACATTAAATTCGTGTCCGACTTTTTTATAAATACTGTCTTCAACTTCTGATAAAGTTTTATGATATTTTTCAGAAAGTCCCGTGAGTGTTTTTGTATCGATACATATTCCTCGCTTTTCCATTTTATCAATAACCGGTATCAGTGGGCGTTCTATATTTTCATATAATTCTTTTAGGCGCCCTGTTTCCGAAACAGCTTCAGAAAGAATATCGTATGCTTCGTCAAATGACCGTGTTTTTGCATACGCCAAAATATCTTCGAGTGATGGATTTGTAAAATCAGACGCAAGGAGCCAGAGCATAACGCCGGCCTCTGCAAAACGCACAGGGTCAATGTCGTCTTCATTTTCTGTTTCGTGTTCATCTTCTTGTGTTTCCATTTGCGTATTATTTGCAAACAAATTGTGCACCCTGTCTCGCAGATTTCTAAAACCAAGCTCGTCAAACAATGTAAATATTGTGTCTAGATGCACCATTGTGCTCCACGAATTCGCCGGAAGCGAAAAAGCAATGGGAGCATCTGTACGTATCGTAGCGAGAGTCTTACTAAAAAGTGCATCGTCTTCATGTTCTTTTAAGAGTTTTATAATCCTCGGTTTTATTCCGACTTTTATAAAAGCATCTTCATCTTTTTTGAGTATTTTATATAGATTTTCAACCGTTCCGAAATTTGTAACCAATATTGTTGCTGTTTTTTCTCCAATACCGGGTACTCCGATTATGTTATCTGACGGGTCTCCTCTCAAACCTTTATAATCCGGAATGAGTTCCGGAGAGAATCCGAAACGATTCTCGACTGCATCTTCGTCATAAAGAATCGTGTCATTGATACCTTTTTTTAAGGTATAAACCTGAACTCGTTTTTTATCTACAAGCTGAAGAGTGTCCATGTCTCCGGAAGCAATGATGATTTCTATATTTTTATCTCCTCTTAGCAGGTGTGCGATTGTTCCCAAGATGTCATCTGCCTCGAACCCCTCTCGCTCATATATAGGTATTGAAAACGCTTCAAAAAGATCGCGAGAACGTTCAATTTGATTAGTGAGCGCATCATCTGATTTTTGTCGTGTGGCTTTATACCCTTCATATGCTTCGTGTCGAATTGTCGGTTTTGGTAAGTCATAGCATGCGGAAACATAGTCCGGTGAGAGTTCGTTTGCAATTTTTACAAGCATCGTAACGATACCGTAAAGAGCACCGGTCGGCTGACCTGTAGGACTCGTAAAATCAGGTAATGCATGATAAGCACGATGGATAATTGCGTGAGCATCCAGCAATACGATACGTTTCTTTTTTGTGTCTTTTGTTTTTTTAGGCATATAAAATGTTGCGACTTTCGTCTGGAAGTATTTTAATTTCGATATGTACGGACGGTTTTGGTAATGCGTCAGATACTTGCTCCGGCCATTCTAAAAGTATTAGATTTTTTGGATTGCTCATTAGCTCATCAAACCCCAGCGTCGAAAGAGCGGAGCCGTTTTCAAGACGGTACGCATCAATATGTACCAAATTTTTAAACTTATTCTCACCGGAAATAGAAGGTAGACGATATTTTTTTTCCAAAACAAAAGTTGGGCTGGTAACACGATTTGTAACACCAAGAGCTTTTGCAATACCTTTTACAAAAGCAGTCTTCCCCGCTCCAAGCTCTCCGGATAAAGTTACGAGAGTTGCTTTTTCGGCACCAAGTACAAGAGACTCGACAAACCGTGTTGTTTCTTTTTCCAAATCATCTAAAGTGGCACAACGTTTTTCCATGTTCTTTATTGTACCAATAAATTAAAGCCACGGGGGGTAAATCCGTGGCTTTTGGTTTTGAGGTATGTGCAGTGCTATCTGCACCGTCTCCACAAAACCCTATGACTACTTCGTCTATTACCAAAGATAAAAAACGTCGTTGTCATAATTGTTTTGCCTTTCGGCACATAGTAATACCTGAAATTAGGCATAATAATACCTTCGTGCCGATTTGGGAACATTATTATTGTTCGTGCCGGCATATAATTCTCCATCGGGAGGACAATTATTGTTCGAGAATTCGCACCCGAGTGCGTAATTACAGACCCCATAATCACGCCTGCAATTAAATCTCTCATGTCGTTTGCTTTTGCAAACGACACCGAACTAAAGAAAATCAACGCACTAAAAAGTACAACTACTATCCTTTTCATAACTTCCTCCTTTGGTCACTTTAGCGTTAGCGACCTTTAATATCTCAAGTTAATGTACGACTGTTTAAATTATACTTAATATAATCTACTTTGTCAAAGCCCTTGTGGAATTTTATTTTACTGCCAGTGAATACTGTTTAATATCTGAATTGATAATGGATTGTTAGGATCAATACCTACTTCGTAAATCAAATCATTGTGAATAAATAAATAAACATCACCTCCAGTTCCAGGAAAGTCTGCTGGTGGAATGTGGTAGAGAAGTGCTTGCATACCATTGACTGACACGATGTTGCCGTCCGGGTGCGTCACCCCTTGCATCATTTTCGCTGGGGTACCGCTTTGCTGATATTTGACAATAGTGTGGTATATCTTTCTGTCTGCAAGTACAGGTTGCTTTTGTAATCCCACAGTCATAGGAACAGCACGAGCAAAGCTCGACGTAGAGTTTGGATTGTCATCTACTGTGAGTAGATATCGTGACCCCCATTCACGGAGTGGAAGTGGTGACGCTTCCACTACATATTGTGTTGGATATTTGAATGTGAATCCGGTACTAGGGTCGGTGTATGATTTCCATTTAGTCTGAGTCGTACTATTTGTGGTCGTGCTAGTTAAAGATCCGGTTGTATAATTCCAAACTGCAAAACCACCCGCGAGGAGTACGACAACGATTATTGCTCCGAGAATTGTTTTTTTGTTGCATGTGCATATATTATATCAGATTTCTATATTCTGTAGCAGAAACTGTACAGTGGGACAATTTGAGGAAACATAAGTAAACAATGGTAAATGGTGGCTTACCAAATTTACCATTGATCCCATTTACTTCGAGCTGAATAGATACTTACTCACTCTAAGTATCTATGACCCGCATGGTACGATGAGGTTATCGGCAATGTTGCCGATAATGCACATTGTGTGCAATTTGTTCTTTCAAAACAAAAGGAGATAAAAATGAGACTATTTCGAGATCTTATGACAATGACAGTAATGCTTTTGGGTCTGTGGGCTACTCCGGCATTCGCTGGGTTCCTTCAGTTTCCTCTTCACTGTTCAACGCCGCTGTCCGGTGGCGTTTGTCCTTCAACGAGTATCGACTATACCGTGCAAGGCGCTTACAGCGCCAACGCAATGAACTCAGTTCTCGATCACTCGATGAAGATCAACCCCACGAACAGCTACTATCCATATGGAACCACAAAGACATCGACCGCTGGCGGCGACAGCAAAATTGTGGCTTTCAATGGTGAGTCGGTGAGTGGAAGTCTTAAATCTGGAGACGACAGCTGTGTAGGCGGTACAATATATCTACATCCTGACTGGGATCCGTCAAAGCGGATGACGAACGATAGTGGCTGCGGCTCGGGTTATTCGTCTTACGACGAACATCCGGGCTATGACTACAAAGCATCGCTAGGAACTCCAGTGTACGCTGCTGCAAATGGAACCGTGATCAGCACGATTTGCTACAGAGGGAATGCAATCCCTTCGAGCGACTCGTGTGAGAGTTGGGGTGCTCTCGCAATCAGGCCAACGACTGCCACTGGCGGCCACAACTATTTCTACCAGTATATGCATCTGGACACGATGATTTCCGTGACACCTGGCCAGAGTATAACTGCTGGGCAGTACATCGGGACGGTTGGTGGTAAGTGTGGTGGGCAAGGGTGCTCACTTCCTCCACATCTGCATTTCGAAGTACGTTACATCCCAACGTCGATTGGACCGGAAGCTTATCCAATCGTCGACCCTTATGGTTGGGTTGGTGGCGGCACGGATCCGCTCTATAGTGCGTCGGTTGTAACTCCTGCAAATCTCTGGCAATAAAGCCAAGCTCTTTAAGAGAAGCAGCCCCTATATCGAGAGATATGGGGGCTTTTCTTTACGGAGAAATCTTTATGCTTGCGAGAATCTTCTCATAAGTATCTTTGTCAGGCAGAGGTATGCCAGGTTGAGGATAGTAAGTAATTCGTCCTTCCAATACCGGATCAAAACTCACTTCCCATAGGTGATTGTTTTTGTACATGAACGCATCGCTGTAGGAATGCCCTTCGCTCTGATACCCGTAATATTCAATTCCTTTCAAGCCGTTAAATGTTCTTTGCTTAATAGTGATTGTTGAACTATTGCCTGTTGGCGGAATTTTCTTCGGATATGGACCAGTAAACATTTTGCTGACACCGGGTTGCGAAGGATCATTCACGACCATCACTGAAAGGTACAGTGCGCGGGTTTGAGGGTCGGTCACATAAATGCTGTAGGATCCTGTGCGGTCTTGCTTGGTGACAGCAAAAGATTGAGGGTATTCAAAAGAAAGACCACTTGAGCTGTCTTGATAAAGTTTCCAGCCAGAGTTGGTGACTGCCGTTGCCGTAGCTGTTCCCCGAATATCTACCTGCAATTTCCACACCACAAAACCACCCGCGATGAGCACGACAACGATTATTGCTCCAAGAATTGTTTTCTGTTGCATATGCATATATTATATCAGATTTCTATATTCTGTAGCAGAAACTGTACAGTGGGACAATTTGTGTAGGTGGATGTCCGACAAATAGGCTTGGGTGTTCCAACCCCACGTCAAGTGACGTGGGGTTTTATTTTACTTCCAGTGGATGCTGTTTAATATCTGAATTGATAATGGATTGTTAGGATCAATACCTACTTCGTAAATCAAATCATTGTGAATAAATAAATAACCATCGGCTCTAATTCCAGTCTCGTCTGACGGTTGTTGGGTGTGATATAGAAGCGCTTGTGTACCATTGACGGACACAATATTGCCGTTGTTTCCACCTCTCATTTTCGCCGGGGTACCGCTTTGCTGATATTTGGCAATAGTGTGGTATATCTTTCTGTCTGCGAGTACAGGTTGCTTTATTAAATTCACAGTCATAGGAGCTGCGCGAGCGAAGCTCGACGTAGAGTTTGGTTTGTCTTCTACTGTGAGTAGGTATCGTGTCCCCCATTCACGGAGTGGAAGTGGTGACGCTTTCACTACATACTGTGTTGGATATTTGAACGTGAATCCGGTACTAGGGTCGGTGTATGATTTCCATTTAGTCTGAGTCGTACTATTTGATACTGCGGGCGCGCTAGTTAAAGATCCGGTTGTATAATTCCAAACTGCAAAACCACCCGCGATGAGCACAATGACAATTATTACTCCGAGAATTGTTTTTTGTTGCATGTGCATATATTATATCAGATTTCTATATTCTGTAGCAGAAACTGTACAGTGGGACAATTTGTGGAAATGATTTGCAAACTCACTGTACTAGCACGCCTTTGGCTGATAAATACTTCACCATGAATTGTAGAGGAGACAATATGCCTAAATACTGGTGTTGTCTCAGGAAATTGGGGAAACATCAGTAAATAATGGTAAATGGTGGCTGACCCCATTTATTGCTTAATCTTTAATAAGAAACTTTCATAGTCCGCTTGAATGCAAAGTTACCACTAGCATCTTTTTTCGTAGTGTCGTATACGTTTACATCAAGAGTTTTGTTCTTTGTGTCAACATTTTTCGTTACCGCCTTTAGAGTGTGCCCGGTCGCGTCACTGAAAAATGTCTCTGTCTTGCTTAGTCTTGGGCTTAAGTCTATAAATGTGAAGTTTGGTGCTCCCCGTTCGTAAAAACAGATACCTGTTTTTACAGACGTTGTAGATCCTGTAGACGAAACAGAAAGCAAAAGATTGCCTTTTTTATATAATCCTGCTTCTGAGTATATGGTGCAGTTACTTATTTGCTTGCCGGTTTTCATGCTGTACATTGCAAAACTAGCTATATTATGAATATTTTCCCAGTAATACAAATTAGCCATTATGAAAGCACTTTTATTATAGTAATAAATTAGGGTGTAACCATATTTTTGTGCTTCTGTTGGATTTGTAATACCAAATGGATTTGTGAAGTAAGTACGTATAATTTTTTTTACGTTTACATCGTGTGTTGACAGATAATTATTGTCCCCGTACTTAATAAATTGCCCATAATGCCCTGTGTTCAGGTTTATAGAAATACCCCGCTTATTAAAATCGACATAAGTTATTGCAACAATAGTAGCAATAACTACGACCGCTACAATACTACTAATTGCAAATTGTTTTTTAGTGGGTATATGCATAGGGAATATTACTAATACAGTATACACAAAGGCAACAAGAAACAATTTCTTGAACCTGGGAATCTTTACTATTTTCCACAAAAGCAACTTTATGCACAACGCCGTTACCGTAATCGCGCTATTATAAATAATAATGTCATTACCTTTTGATACAAAACTCGAGGAAGAAAGACTGAAGCGCGCTCGCGAAAGCGAGGAAGAAGACGTGGCTCGTATTCTTTCTGAAAAATACAGGATAGCTTATACGGATTTATCTATACAAAATGTCGACTCTGATGCGCTTCGACTTATTTCTGAAGATGTTGCTAAAAAAACAGAAGCAATCGCTTTCAGTAAAAAAATGAAAAACGTATCTCTTGCCGTTTTAAATCCAAACAATCCAAATCTTCCGGAGCTCGTACGAAGTCTCGAAGACCGGGGGTACCATGTATCGAAATTTCTTGTATCGAAAAAAAGTCTTGAACATGCGTTGTCCAGATATTCAGAGCTGTCATTTGCAACAGAATCAAAAGTTGGGCTTTTCGATGTTTCTGAAAAAGAGTTACAACACATGACAAAAGATCTTGGTGACTTGCAATCTATTCGTGATTTCCTTAAAAAATCTACAGAGGGTTCGAATGTTGCAAACGTATCACGCTTGCTTGAGTATATTCTTGCAAGTGCTTTTTCTGTACACGCATCAGACATTCACCTTGAACCTGAAAAAGGTCGTATCCGTCTGCGTTTTCGTATCGATGGAATGCTTACCGATATAATGTTTTTTGATTCAAAACTTTATCGTCTCGTAGATTCTCGTATAAAAATGCTCTCCGGTTTAAAATTAAACATACATAACAGAGCTCAAGATGGTCGTTTTAGTGTAATGTTGCATGGCACAGAAGTCGAGATTCGTACTTCATTAATTCCAAACTCATATGGTGAATCTTTTGTTATGCGCGTACTTGATCCGAGTGCTACAAAAGTATCATTTGAAACCCTCGGGATACATCCGAAGCTTTTTGCTCGTCTTGAAAAAGAAATTAAACGTCCAAATGGAATGTTACTTACAACAGGACCTACCGGTTCAGGGAAAACTACAACTCTTTATTCTTTTCTTCGAAAGGTACAATCTCCTGATATTAAAATAATAACCATTGAAGACCCTGTTGAATATCACCTGGATGGAATCGTGCAAACACAAATCGAAGGGAAAGATTATACTTTTGCATCAGGATTGCGTTCAATTGTTCGACAAGACCCTGACATAATCATGGTTGGTGAGATTCGCGACCACGAAACAGCGAGCATCGCTATTCAAGCGGCACTAACAGGTCACTTTGTATTTTCAACCTTACATACAAATAATGCCGCCGGCACCTTCCCGCGTTTTGCAGACCTTGGTATCGACCCTAAAGAGTTCGCTTCTGCGATTACAGTATCAATGGCACAGAGACTTGTACGAAAACTAAAACCCGACCAAAGAAAACAAGTAACTATGAATGATGAACAAAAACGACTTGTAGAAAAAATCCTTTCGACAATCGAGGACAAATCCTTACTACCGGAGTCTACCGATAAAATATGGATACCTGAAAATGTATCTGATACAGATAATGGCTATCATGGTCGTGTCGGTCTTTATGAAGCTGTTTTTATGGACGATGAGCTTGGTTCTTTCTTGCGTGATAGCCCGAGCGAATCGGATATTGCAAAAAAAGCTCTTTCTCAAGGTTATTTAACAATGGCACAAGACGGTATTTTAAAAGCAATCTCAGGTGATACTTCCCTCGATGAAGTATTGCGTGTTGTTGATGTCTCCAGAGTGTAGTGTTGTAAAATCAACAAAAAACCACTACTTAATAAGTAGTGGTTTTTTGTTATTCCGCACATAACCCTCCAAACACGCCTTCCAAAAAGGAAGGTGGACGAAACACCTGAGGAAATACCCAGCAAATCCGTTCTAGACGGGAACCAGAAATCCCTTGGGGAAACGCCCGAAGCCGTCAAGCCTTGCTTGGAGGGTTATATGTAGAATGTAAAAAATCGACCTCCTGAGAAGAAATTCTCGAGAAGGTACTTACGAGTCACTCACTCGTATGCTATGATGGTATCATAATGCAATAATATGTCAAGTACAGAGGAAAAACCAATTCATCGCGACCGGTCACTGGATACAGCACTACGTCCAACTTCTTGGGACGATTATATCGGTCAAGAACAAGTAAAAGCTAATGTTAATATCGTGCTCACTGCTGCAAAAAAACGCGGAGACATGCCAGAGCATTTGCTTTTTTACGGACCTCCTGGAGTTGGGAAAACAACTCTTGCTCACCTCATTGCAAAATCTCTCGAGTCACCTCTAAAAAGCACTTCCGGAGTAGCTATCGAACGCGCCAGTGATTTGGCGGCAATACTTACAAACTTAGAGCCGGGTACTATTTTATTTATTGATGAGATACATCAACTTTCACATAAAATAGAAGAGCTTCTCTACCCTGCTCTTGAAAACGGGTCCTTGGATATTGTACTTGGGAAAGGACCTTCTGCGCGCACAGTTGAGTTAACACTTCCTCCTTTTACTCTTGTAGGAGCAACTACACGCGTGGCTCAATTATCAAGCCCACTACGTTCACGTTTTGGTGGCGGTGTTTATCAACTTGATTTTTATACAGATGAAGATATTCAGGAGATTATAAGGAGGTCCGCTAAAGTGCTTGATCTTAATCCTTCTGAAGACACTATTGTCGGCGTAGCTTCGCGCAGTCGTGCAACACCACGTATTGCAAATGCACTATTAAAGCGCGTTCGAGACTTTGCAGAAGTACATGAACGAGAATTGTCCGGACAGGTATGTAACGAAGCATGTGCTCTCTTTGGTATTGACCGACTTGGACTTACAAAAGATGATTATCGTTATTTAAAAGCTCTTGAAAAACGCTTTCACGGAGGTCCTGCAGGTGTTCGTTCAATTGCCGCAGCACTTCATGATGATGCAGAGACACTGGAACAAGTATATGAACCGTTCTTGTTGCGCCTTGGTTTTATCGAACGAACACTCCGCGGTCGCATACTCACCGAAAGCGGAAGAGCCTATCTTTCCGACGGAACGTTTTTGTAGTATTGTAATATCGTAAATATTATGTCTGGACACAGTAAATGGGCGACAACAAAAAGACAGAAAGCATCGACTGATGCGGCGAAAAGTCGTGTCTTTGCAAGGTTTTCGCGTCTTATAGCACTCGAGTCAAAGAAAACGGCCGGAGATATTTCTTCTCCCGGACTTTCATCTGCAATTTCTCGTGCAAAATCTGTAAACATGCCTAAAGACAGTATCGACCGCGCTGTTGCAAAAGGAATGTCAAAAGATGCAGACGCTCTCGAACAAATTGTTTATGAATTCTACGGACCGTCTGGAATAGCTATTGTTGTTGACGCTCTCACAGACAATCGCAACAGAACAACTCAAGAAATTAAACACTTGCTTTCAAAACAGGGGTACGAGCTTTCCACACCCGGCTCAGCATCATGGGCTTTCACAAAAGAGAAAAATGGGAAATACATACCTGCAGAGCAAACTGTCCTAGAACCATCAGAAGATGATGAGGAAAAATTGACAACACTACTCACACTTCTCGACGAGCATGAAGATGTCCAAACAATCTACACAAATGCTCGCGGATACGAAAACACACGCGATGAGGATTCTGGCGATTGACCCGGGGTTTGATAGGCTCGGTCTCGCGATACTCGAAGGAGATGCATCTAAACCTATTTTAATATGGAGCGATTGCGTCGAGCCCGCTAAAGGCGAACCAAAAGAACGCCTAGCCGAAGTTTTTTCATCTGTTCAAAAAACCATTCGAAAATACAAACCGGAAATGATGGCTATTGAAACTCTGTTTTTTAGTACCAACAAAAAAACAGCTATGCGTGTAGCGGAAGCTCGTGGAGCGATTTTAGCTTCAGCAGGTTCCGAAAAAATTATCGTTCGAGAGTATTCTCCGCAAACAGTTAAGCTCGCTGTTACAGGTTATGGAAATGCAGATAAAAAAGCAGTTATGACAATGGTTCCGCGCCTTATTTCTCTAACGAAGAAAGCACGCCTCGATGACGAATACGATGCTATTGCTCTCGGAATTGCGGCACTTGCAAACAATTATCCACACCCGGACTAATTAAAGTCTTGCAAAGTTTTTTTGACTTGATAAAAATAGCAAACGTCCGACATTTACGGACTTGTAATAATCACTAAAACTCTCATGTTTGACGAAAATGATAATAATGAAGATTTCGATGAAATAGATTCCGAAAATGAATTCAATATACACGAATTCCACGACAACGAGGATGAAGATTATTAGAATTATTCAGTTCTCGTAAATCAACAAGCCCTCCCGAAGGGCTTGTTGTGTTAGCATAATAATTGTTATGACATCCTCCACTAAAAGAATTCGTTCTTCAGAGCGTTCACGTCCGTTTCTTGTGATTATTCTTCTTGCGCTCAGTTTTTTATTTATAGCTGTAGGGTCCGGAGTCTTATGGATTGCGTTTAGTCCTATTCCGGATATCAGTTCTTTTGGCACTCGTGAAGTGTCTCAATCTACAAAAATATACGACCGTACCGGCACAGTTCTCTTGTATGACTACAACCGCGATACACAGCGAGAGGTTGTTCCCCTTTCATCTATTTCTCCATTTATTCAAAAAGCTACAATCGCCATAGAAGATTCCAGTTTTTATAGTCATGGAGGTATACGTATTTCATCTATTATTCGTGCGATGTTCGCAGACATGTTAGGTGGTTCGTTTGCTCAAGGCGGTTCTACAATAACCCAACAAGTCGTTAAAAATACAATGCTTACAAACGAAAAAAGTATAATTCGTAAAGTGCACGAATGGATACTCGCAATACGGCTTGAACAATATTATTCAAAAAATCAAATACTCGAAACTTATTTAAACGAAATGCCGTACGGAGGAACATTATACGGAGTTGAATCTGCCAGCGAATCATTTTTTGGTAAAAGTGCAAAAAATGTCACTATCGCTGAAGCGGCTTATTTAGCATCTCTACTTCAAGCTCCTACATACTATTCTCCATACGGAAATCACCGTCTAGCTCTTGATGAGCGCAAAAATGTCGTTCTTAGGAGAATGAAAGACTTGGGTTTTATAACGAACAAGCAATATGTTTCTGCAAAAAAAGAAAAGGTTGTTTTTGCTCCCAGAAATAATTCTTCTATAATCGCTCCTCATTTTGTATTTTATATACTTAACAAATTATCTCAAAATTACGGTACGAACTCTCTGCAACGCGGACTCCATGTAATAACAACTCTCAATGTAGATTTACAAAATAAGTTACAAAATATCGTAAGCACTTATGGCGAAAAAAATGCAAAAAAATTCAACGCATCAAACGAAGCGGCTGTTGCTATTGATCCAAAAACCGGACAAATTCTTGCAATGATAGGTTCTCGTGATTATTTTAATGAAAAAATTAATGGAAATTATAATGACGCTGTAGCTCTTTTACAGCCGGGGTCTACTTTTAAACCTTTTGTATATGCCACGGCACTTGAAAAAGGTTTCACACGAGACACTACTGTTTTTGACCTTCCAACTCAATTTTCAACAAATTGCGCTCCATCAGATACAAAAAACGATATTCCGCCATGCTACGCTCCGAGCAACTTCGATGATGCTTTTAGAGGTCCTATGACATTTACAACAGCTCTAGCTCAATCAATAAATGTTCCTGCGGTAAAAGTTCTTTATTTAACAGGTATTAAACCTGTAATCGATCTCGCAACAGCATCCGGTATAACTTCAATTACAGGAGATATAAGTCGCTACGGACTTTCTTTCGCTCTGGGCGCAGCTGATGTAAGTCTTCTTGATATGACTGATGCTTATGGAACATTTGCAAACAATGGAATACATAATCCTCCAATAGGAATTCTTCGAGTGACAAATACAAACGGAAATGTACTCGCAGAATACCAAAATCATTCTGTACGTGTTATGCCTTCTTCTGTTGCTCATGATATTTCAGCGATGCTCTCGAATAATTCTGCAAGATTCCCGGAATATCCTCCTATAAATCCATTGAACTTCCCCGGATATGACGTTGCTGTTAAAACAGGTACAACAAATGATTATCGTGACGCTTGGACAATCGGATACACTCCTTCTATTGTTATCGGTGTATGGGCTGGAAACAACGACCATTCTCCGATGGTAAAAAAGATTGCAGGATATATAGTAGCCCCAATGTGGCACGAGATGATGAAGTATGCACTTAATACATATCCGAAGTCTTACTTTGGAGAACCAACAACAATATCATCAAGTACAAAACCTGTATTGCGCGGTCAATATCGTATAAAAAAAGACGGTATTTTCACTACACACAGCTTGCTTTACTGGGTAAACAAAGATAATCCTAAAGAACCTTCTCCGGAAATCCCTTCTAAAGACCCTCAATTTTTGTATTGGGAATATCCTGTATCTATATGGAGGTCTGAACATAATATAGACAATGCCACTTCAGCTATTACACCGTCTACAATATCGAATTCACAATAACTCCTCTTTCTTTTAGTTTTGTAATGAGTTTTTTTTGTTGCAAAATAATTTCCGTCTTTAAAATTGGCGGTATCAAAAAAGATATTGTCTCTTCATGATAATCAACCTGTGTTGGTTTAATATCGGTTCCTGTTATTTCCGAAGCCACAACAGCACACAAATGTCTTATGTTTGAAAGCTCCGCTCCCGGTATATTTTTGTTTTTAAGAAAATCTTTTAAAGATTTCATTGGTTCATCGGCATTACAAGATACAAAAACGAAGTATCACCAACACCATGTATAAGTAAT
>DRNP01000020.1 GCA_011322135.1 Candidatus Kaiserbacteria bacterium
ACATACAAAGAAGATTTTATAAGAAAATATTATGCGTAATTTTACACTTCATTCACCATACTCCCCTGCAGGTGACCAACCGGAAGCTATTGAAGCTCTTTCAAAAGGGATTAAAAAAGGCATGCGTCATCAGACACTGCTGGGCGTTACCGGTAGCGGAAAAACTTTTACAACCGCAAACATTATTGCGAATTATGATAAACCGACATTGGTACTTGCACACAATAAAACTCTTGCCGCACAACTTGCGTCCGAATACAGAGATTTCTTTCCGGAGCATGCCGTGCATTATTTTGTATCGTATTATGACTATTATCAGCCGGAAGCATATATTGCGCATTCGGACACATACATAGAAAAAGAAGCACAAATAAATGCAGAGATTGATCGTCTTCGACATTCTGCGACACAAGCGCTTTTGACTCGTCGCGATGTTATTATTGTCGCTTCAGTTTCAGCTATTTACGGTCTCGGTTCTCCTGAAGAATATAAAAAGAGACATGTGAATATGACAGTGGGAGACACTTTGTCGCGCGCGGAGCTTTTGCGTAAACTTGTCGGTATTTATTTTGAAAGGACAAGTGCAGACCTTTTGCCGGGGCAATTTCGAGCAATAGGCAACAATATCGAGGTAATGCCGGTAAATGAAAAGATGCTTTACCGCATTACATTTGATGATGAACATATTGTATCGATTAACACGCTTGATGCGATTTCGCGCGCATTAATAGATACGCCGAATAATATTTTTATCTTTCCTGCAAAACATTTTGTAACCAGTGAAAAAGATAGAGAAAAAGCAATCATAGAAATTAAGTCAGAACTGGAGGAGCAATTGGCAAAGTTTAAGCGCGAAGAAAAACCTCTTGAAGCGGAGCGATTAAAAAGGCGTACTCTTCATGACTTGTCGATGATACGTGAAGTTGGATATACAAACGGTATCGAAAATTATTCCAGGCATTTTGATGGACGTGCTCCGGGAGATCCTCCACACACACTTCTTTCATATTTTCCACATACTAAAGAAGGCGATGCGGACTTCCTTACAATTATAGATGAGTCGCATGTGACTATTCCGCAAATTTCGGGAATGTTTGCGGGCGACCGTTCACGCAAAAATACTCTCATTGAGTATGGTTTTCGTTTACCGTCTGCGCGAGATAACAGACCGCTTACATTTGAAGAGTTTGAAGAAAGAGTCGGATTAACAATTTATATGAGTGCGACTCCGGGACCATATGAACGTGAGCACTCGACACCTCCCAAGGGGCAAATTGTCGAGCAGGTTATTCGTCCTACAGGTTTGATAGACCCTGAGCTGGTGGTACGTGGCGTAGTGGAGTTCGGTGATTATCCGGGTCAAGTGGCAAATTTCATTTCTGAATCAGAGAAAGTCATTGCCGGTGGCGGGCGCGTGTTGGCGACGACACTTACAAAAGTAATGGCAGAAGATTTAACGGATTTTCTAAAGAAAAGAGGACTAAAGACAGAGTACATACACTCTGATGTGAAAACCATCGACCGTATCGAGATACTCACAAAATTTCGTAAAGGTATTTTTGATATCATTGTCGGAGTAAACTTATTGCGAGAAGGGCTCGACCTTCCGGAGGTTGAGCTCATCGGTATTTTAGACGCAGATAAAGAAGGTTTTTTGCGTAGCGAGACTGCTCTTATTCAAACTATAGGTCGTGCAGCACGCAACATTTCGGGAAGAGTAATTTTATATGCAGATGTTATGACGGGGTCCCTTACGCGCGCGATGAATGAAACTAACCGTCGTCGTTCGATACAAATTGCATACAATAAAAAGCATCACATTACTCCAAAGACAGTTCATAAAGAAATCCGAGATATTGCGGAAAGTATGCGAAGTGAACATGAAAAAACGATTGACTCGTTGCTTGTTGTGGATTCGAGTCTTTATAAAAAGAACCCGAAACGGTTTATTAAAGATAAACGTGCACAAATGAACGAGGCGGTTGCAAAACTTGATTTCGAAACAGCCGCACTTATTCGTGATGAGCTTGCATTTTTGGAGAACAAGACTTCTGCCAAAAAATAGGTGCATATATCGTGCATGTAACAGATAATCTGCTATTCTATATCTATGTCTTTACGTACGTATTTCGTGTCGATGTTTTTATTTTTCGTTGTGGCAGGATATGGTCTGGCATGGTTTTACGGGCAGTACGTACTTATGAATGGTATTGAGTATCACGAAGCGCTCGAGATTGCGTTTGTTGCAGTATCTATATTGCTCATGTTTATCGGGCTCTTATTAATATTTACCGAACGTGTTATTGCAGGGCCTGTTCGTGATTTAACGAAGACGGTTAATAATTTTTCAGAAAATGGGGAAATCGTGCCGGTGCGTACTTCCCGTTTAGCTCCGAAAGAAGTGCGTGTGCTTGTGAAAACTTTTTTGGGATTTGTTGTGCAAGTAAAAGAGTCGCAAAAAAGAACAGCTGAAACAGCGCGTATAAAAACAGATTTTATATCTACGGCGGCGCATCAGATACGCACACCGCTTACCGGAATTCGCTGGGCATTAGAGGCACTTTTACAAGATGACTTAAAACCGGAGCAAAAAGAGCTTATTACAAGCGCTACGGAAAAGAGTCATGAGTTGGTCAATATCGTCAAAACATTGCTCGATATTTCCAGTATAGAATCCGGAAAATATAAATACACATTTACCAGAGTCTCTATGCAACCGTTTCTTGCAAAAGAAGTGGAAGAGTTTCAGCATCTTGCGGAAGATAGAAAAATCTCGTTGCGTTTTTTACCGAGCAAAACACCGCTTCCGGATGTGCGTGTTGATAAAGAGCGTATTAAATGGGTACTCGATAACCTTATAGAAAATGCGATTCGTTATACGCCGGAAGGCGGGTCTGTTGAAGTTTGGGATGGTAGTATCGGTACTGAAAAGATAGCGGTATATGTGCGCGATACCGGAATTGGTATTCCGAATGCAGACCGTGCAAATATTTTTGAGAGATTTTTCCGTTCCAGTAATGCAATTGCAAAAGAGAATGGTGGCAACGGATTGGGGCTTTATATAGCTCGCACAATCGCCACAGACCATGGTGGTGATTTAAACTTTGTAAGTAATACAAAGGGTATAGGGACAACATTTACACTTTCTTTGCCGGTTGCTCCGTAGCATATGTAGCAATATACGGTATACTATTTTTTATATGGCACAGGACATAACAATTCTCGTCGTCGAAGACGATCCGATTCTTAAAAACTTACTTGGGCGAACTTTCTCAGGTACATACCATGTTTTCTTTGCCAGTAACGGTAAAGAAGCATTGGCAATACTTAAAGAACACACACCATCTATTATTCTTTTGGATATTATGATGCCGGACATGGACGGTTTCACTTTCATGGAGCAAGTAAATACTCATCCGGAGATAGCTGAAAAACATGTGCCTATTATGATTGTCTCTAACCTTGGACAACAAAAAGATGTTGAGCACGCCAAAGAGCTGGGAGCAAAAGAATACCTCGTAAAAGCTGAAGTGTCGGTTGAAGAGATTGTTGCAAAAATACAAGAGATGCTCTCTACCGGACAATCGACAACAGGACAACCGACAAGCAGTGCTGACAACGGTAGTGTTGAGTCGGCGCAACCCCAATCCCAAGACACCGCCCCAATGCAATCACCGGAGCAGTCAATATAATTTTTTTAGGGTATACGTGTATACAAACACCGCCTGCCCGTGATTTTAATCACGGGCAGGCGGTGTTTGGATATTGTAAATATCTGTTATAATCATAATTGTACCTGTCCCGCCAAGGACAGGCTTTCTATATGACTGCCAAAAAGAAAAAAGAAGAACACCTGCACAGACATGGAAACGATTGGCTTGTTGTTGTCGGTGCGCGTACCCATAATCTGAAAGATATTTCCGTAAAACTTCCACGTGGGGCCATGACCGTCATTACCGGACTTTCCGGATCCGGAAAGTCATCGCTTGCTTTCGATACTATTTTTGCAGAAGGACAACGTCGGTACGTGGAGTCTCTTTCTGCATATGCACGTCAATTTTTAAATCAAATGTCAAAACCGGATGTCGAAGACATTACCGGTCTTTCTCCTGCAATTTCAATCGACCAGAAAAGTCGTTCGAATAACCCGCGCTCGACCGTTGCCACAATCACAGAAATCTATGACTATCTTCGTGTCTTGTATGCGCGCGTCGGGCAACCGTATTGTGTAAATCACGACGTTCCTATTGAAAAGCTTTCGAAAGAGGAAATGATAAGACTTGTGCTTAATAGAGTTGAAGAAAAAAGTACCGCACGTATAAAAGATGCACACGGGAAAGTTATGGGCGTGCCATACGACAGAAGCACAGTGACAATTTACGCTCCTGTTGTTGTGGGTCGTAAAGGAGAATATTATCAACTTTTGTACGATTTGCTAAGCAAAGGATACGAGAAATCTGTTGTTGACGGGAAGTCACACATGCTCAGAGAGAAGATTACGATTGACAGAAACAAACGCCACGATATTGATGCCGTGGTCGACACTATTTTTGTTTCAGAGTTTGAACGTTCGCATGATTCTGCACGCGAGCGTCTTTCCGAAGCTATCGAGCTTGCACTGAAAGAAGCAGATGGGCTTGTGAAAATTAAACACGCGGACGGTACTATTGAAACGCTTTCTTCAAGATTTATTTGTCCGGATGATGGCGTGGCATTTCCTGAAGTTGAACCTCGTTTATTTTCATTTAACTCTCCATACGGTGCATGTGATGCGTGCAATGGGATTGGAACAGAGGCGCTTTTCTCGGAAAATGTTTGTCCCGTATGTAATGGGAAGCGTTTACGACCGGAAGCGCTTCGTGTTTATTTAAAAAGCACAAAAGAAAAAGGTCTCGGGAAAAATATTGTAGATTTTACAAGTATGTCTATCGCAGAAGCTAAAGAATTTGTTAGCAATCTGCATCTTTCAGATATGCAACTCGAAATAGCTTTTCCTATTTTGCGTGAAATAGAGAGTCGGTTGAGTTTTATGCTCGATGTCGGTTTGGATTATCTGTCGCTTGACCGCTCCGCAACGACTCTTTCGGGAGGTGAGGCGCAGCGAATTCGTTTGGCTTCTCAGCTTGGGAGCGGACTTACCGGAGCTCTTTATGTACTTGATGAGCCTACAATCGGTTTGCACCAGAGAGATAACGACCGCCTTATAAAAACGTTGCTGACTCTGAAAGATTTGGGAAATACAATCATCATAGTCGAACATGACGAAGACACTATACTTGCTTCGGATTATTTAATTGATATTGGTCCGGGTGCCGGAGTACATGGTGGGCATGTTGTTGCAGAGGGCTGGCTTTCTGATTTATTGTCAGCAAAAAAGAATATAACAAAATCTCGTACTTTAGATTATTTACGTAATGACATTGAAATCGCAGTTCCAAAAGCGCGCCGAACATCTCAAAAAGGCAGTATCAAAGTGCGCGGTGCAACATTTCATAATTTGGTAAATCAAAATATTGACATTCCGCTCGGGAAGCTCGTGTGCGTTACAGGTGTTTCCGGTTCCGGTAAGTCAACATTTTTATACGACATTTTGCACAGGAATCTTTCGGCGCGTTTTAAAAAACGTGAAGCAAAGCCGGAGCATTGCGCTTCTATCACCGGTACCGAGTATGCGGGGCGAGTTGTGCTGATAGATCAATCTCCCATTGGTCGCACGCCTCGCTCAAATCCTGCGACTTATACGGGAGCGTTTACTCATATTCGAAATCTTTTTTCATCAACAAGTGAAGCGCGCGCACATGGTTGGAAGCCGGGACGCTTCTCATTTAATGTACCCGGGGGTCGTTGCGAGGCGTGCCAAGGAAACGGTTCCGTGGCGGTTGAAATGCATTTCCTCCCTACGGTATACGTTACGTGCGATGTGTGTAACGGAACTCGTTTTATGAAAGAGACACTCGATGTTACATATCACGGGAAAAATATTCACGAAGTTTTGTCGATGACAGTAGAAGAGTCCACTGATTTCTTTAAGGAAGTTCCCGCCGTACACGACCGTCTCATTTCGCTTGCCTCGACAGGTCTCGGATATTTAACACTCGGACAAAGCGCAACGACTCTTTCGGGAGGCGAAGCGCAACGTGTAAAGATTGCCAGTGAAATGTATCGCCCGATGTCGATGAAAACAATTTATTTGCTGGACGAGCCGACAGTCGGTCTTCATTATGAAGATGTAAAAAAACTGATTGAGATATTGCAACAACTTGTAGACCGTGGAAATACTGTGGTGGTTATTGAGCACAATCTTGATGTTGTAAAAAATGCGGATCATGTCATTGATTTTGGTCCGGATGGAGGTGTAGCGGGCGGAAACGTCATTGCAAAGGGAACTCCTGAAGAAGTTGCTGAAACAGATGGGTCGTACACCGGAGAATATCTAAAGCGTGTGCTTGTGAAAAGGTATGCAAAAAAGCGATCTAAATAAATTTAATTTACCGGATATGCCCGGAGTATATCTTTTCAAAAAAGGTAGAAAAGTGCTTTATGTCGGTAAAGCGACTTCTTTGCGAGACAGAGTGAGAAGTTATTTTGATGATGATTTAATAGTGACGCGTGGTCCGCGCGTGGTGGACATGGTAACGGAAGCAAATCGTATTTCTTTTGAGACAACTCCAACGGTGCTTGAGGCGCTCGTGCGCGAAGCTACTTTAATTAAAAAATATCAACCGCATGCAAATGTTGAGGGGAAAGATGATAAAAGTTTTCTTTATGCTGTTATTACAAAAGAAAAACTCCCGAGAGTACTTTGCGTGCGTGGAAAAGATATATGGAATAATTTAGATAACCGCGTTGAAAATAAAACTCGTGATTTTTCAAACATGGATATTTTGAAAAAAGTGTTGGGTGTTGATGTTCAGCATATTTTCGGACCTTTTCCGTCAGGACCGCAATTGCGCCAAGCATTGCGTTTGGTTCGTCGTATTTTTCCTTTTTATGACACAAAAAAGCCAGTGGAATACACAAGCAAACATCATCGTGCGAAGTTAGAGTTTAACAGGCAAATAGGGCAGTACCCGCGCGAGATGACTGTGACTGAATATCGAAAATCTATTC
The DNA here is from genome assembly GCA_011322135.1 of Candidatus Kaiserbacteria bacterium. Lineage (GTDB taxonomy): Bacteria > Patescibacteriota > Minisyncoccia > Phycocordibacterales > Phycocordibacteraceae > C7867-001. The sequence continues at coordinate 7,111 of DRNP01000020.1, forward strand.
GTAAGGTGGCTCTTTTTTTGGGAGGAAGAGCAAATGAACTCAGGAAGACTCTCGTACGAGATATGAAACGCTTTGCGAGGGAAGAGCTTTTTGAGAATGCTTTGGAGATAAAGCGCGAACTTTTTGCGTTAGAACATGTGCAAGACGTTTCTCTCATAAAAGACGAAATTGACACTGCGCGAACAAAAAGTGATGCGGTACGAATAGAAGCGTATGACACGGCACACCTTTCAGGCGCAAATGCTATTGCCGTAATGGTTGTGATAGAAAACGGGGTTCCGAGAAAACGTGATTATCGGACGTTTCGCATACGTGGCAAAGGTAACGATGATATTGCATCTTTGAAAGAAACTCTTTCACGGCGACTCACTCACAATGAATGGGAACTACCGTCTGCTTTTGTGGTGGACGGTGGTATGACACATAAAAAAACCGCAGAGAAAGTGCTTCACGATGCAGGAGTTTGTATTCCGGTTGTTGCTGTTGTTAAAGATGAAAAACACAGACCGCGTGAAATAATATCCGCCAGACGTGCGCATGTTTTAGAAGCAGACGCAGTACTTGCAAATGCCGAGGCGCATCGCTTTGCCATTTCCAAACATCGTTTGGCGCGCTCGCGCCAAATGCTTGGAAGTAAGCGTAACACGGCAAAAAAATAATGTATCCCAGCGCATCTTTTTTGCATAATCATTATGCCATTACGGCGTGTGTATGGTTTAATTATAAATATGGAAATCGTTGTTGGAGTACTTCGTGGCGGTCCGAGTCGTGAATATGACGTGTCGTTAAAGACAGGCGCGGCAATGCTTACAGCATTGCCGCGCGCAAACTACGAACCGCGCGATATTTTTATCAGTAAAAGCGGAGTGTGGCATGTTTTTGGACGACCTGTTGAGCCCGAGCGGATTTTACGTCAGATTGACGTTGCACTTATAGGACTTCATGGTGAATACGGCGAGGATGGAGAAGTACAAAAAGTGCTTGAGAGATACGGTGTTCCGTATGTTGGCTCAGATTCTTTTTCGTCATTTATAGCAATGCACAAAGTTTTTGCAAAAAAGCACGCTCGTGAAGCGGGGCTTAAAACACCTCGCGATGTACTGGTGGAAAAAGAAGACGATGTGGAAAAGAAGGTAACAGAAATAATTCGTTCGCTTACACAACCCGTTGTTGTGAAGCCTGTGCGATGGGGTTCATCGGTGGGAGTGTCTATAGTTTCCGGATATGCTCCACTTATGCAGGCTGTGTCGGAGCTTTTTAAAGACGGAGCGGGAAATGTATTGGTGGAAGAATATATTCGTGGAGCGGAAGCGACCGTGGGTGTCGTGGAGGGCCTGCGCGGAGAAGAGCTATACACGCCTCCCGTTGTAGAGATTGTTCCACCGGAAAAGTCAGATTTCTTTTCATATGACGCAAAATATTCCGGAGACTCAAAAGAAATATGTCCTGGGAATTTTTCGAAAGCAGTTTCAAAAGAGTTGGAAGATTCTGCACGTGCAATGCACAAGGCTCTCATGTTGCGTCACTATTCGAGAAGTGATTTTATAGTGTCTCCCGGCGGAGTGTACTATCTGGAAACGAATACATTGCCCGGACTTACACCCGAGTCGCTTTTGCCAAAGTCGCTCAATGCTGTAGGGGTTTCCATGCCTATTTTTCTTGAGCATCTGGTCAATTTGGCTTTAACACGTTAGAATGCTCGACACGGGCTGTCAGATAAACCGATATATAAAAAGTGGTTAGTTACTTGCATAAAGCAAATGAAAATGGCAGTCTGGTTTTTGAAGTCAAACAAATACACGTGCTTGAGATATTTGGCGACCGTTAGCTCAGTTGGTATGCAAAGCATACTTCTTCGTCGCTCGGAGCAATTGAAAGTAGTTTGTGCGTGTTTGAGACATTTAGTGGGCCGTTAGCTCAGTTGGTAGAGCACCTCGTTTGCAACGAGGGGGTCGCAGGTTCGAATCCTGTACGGTCCACTAAGCGCCCCAGAAAACTACTTTCATTTGCCCTCGCTTCTCGCAGTAGATCATCTCGTTTGCAACGAGGGGGTCGCAGGTTCGAATCCTGTACGGTCCACTAAGCGCCCCAGAAAACTACTTTCATTTGCCCTCGCTTCTCGCAGTAGATCATCTCGTTTGCAACGAGGAGGTCGCAGGTTCGAATCCTGTACGGCACACCGGAACAGAAAAGGCTCGCAATACGCGGGCTTTTTCTTTTGGGGCGACGCGAAGCGTCGCCCCGCTTGTTTTTAGAATATATCCTACGGCACGGAAAATGAAAAATGTTTTTCTTCTTGAGAAAGAATGTGCAGAGTGAAGTGAGTGAGGTTTAACCTCACTCACTTCACTCACCGGATATTTTGGTGCGGTGCAAAATCCGTTGAGGTAATTATTTATTGAATTTAGTGCACGGTTAGTGGATAATAAAGATTGTTTCTGATATGCTTCGCACATTGTTTGGGCGGTTAGCTCAGTTGGTTAGAGCGCACGCTTCACACGCGTGAGGTCACAGGTTCGAATCCCGTATCGCCCACTAGAACGGCACGCCATCCACGGCGAGAGCGCGTGGTAATTCTGCACCAACTCTCCGCAAGGAGAGTTGGTGACAACTTATCGCAACAACATCGCGCCACTCTCACCTCCCTCAGCTACGGCGAGCCGTCAGCCCAACCCAATTCCCTTACTTTTCTTGCTCGTTCAGGATTGATTTTATGGGATATTTGTTGTAATTTGACCTTGGTGTTAAGCCGTAATTGTATGGCTTAATTTAAATTGTACATTCTCAATTAAAGACAGGAGGGTAGCGAAAATGAATGATCGAAACTTCAGGCAAATGCTGGAAGCTCAATGGGACAAAGGAAACTTTGTTTGTGTTGGGCTTGACAGTGATTTCAGTAAGATTCCCGAATCAGTGCGTGGGAAAGTGACGAATGCGAAGTCTATGAGAGGCGATACTATTATGGCATTTAACCGCGCAATTGTGGAAGAGACACATGACCTGGTGTGTGCCTATAAGCCGAATATTGCGTTTTACGAAGCACAGGGCGCCGAAGGTATGGAGGCTTTACAACGCACCATTTCGGACATCCATGCCATAGCGCCAGATGTTCCGGTAATTATTGATGCAAAGCGCGCAGACATCGGAAATACCAACGCTGGCTATGTTGATGCGGTGTTTGGTTTTCTACGAGCAGATGCAATCACAGTTCATCCGTATCTCGGATCCGAAGCGCTTCAACCGTTTCTTTCCCTCACCAACAAAGGAGTTATTGTGCTTTGTCGTACGTCAAATCCGGGAGCGGGAGAGTTTCAGGATTTGTCTGTGAATGGAGAGCCACTCTATCGTTTAGTTGCGCGTCAAGTGGCAAATAAGTGGAACAAAAATGGTAACTGCGCGCTCGTAGTTGGTGCAACATATCCAAATGAACTACGCGAGGTCCGCAGAATCGTCGGCGATATGCCTATTCTTATTCCTGGCATCGGAAAACAAGGTGGTGTAGTGGAGGATACTGTGAAGGCAGGTAAAGACAGTCGTGGACGTGGTATGGTCATAAACTCTTCGCGCGGAATAATCTTCGCTTCGAGTGGTGCGGACTTCGCAAAAGTGGCTCGTAGCAAAACCGAAGAGCTACGCAATCTAATTAACCAGTACCGATAAAAAGGAGGTAGAATTGTGAACTCGCAAGAAGTTCTGCAGTTGCTAGTAAAAGTCGGAGCAATTATTACCGATAGTCATATTGTTTACACATCCGGCAAGCATGGTACAGCGTACGTTAATAAAGATGCGGTATACCCGCACACCGGGTATACGTCACTTTTATGTCGCTCTATTGCTGAGATGTTCGTGGACGATAACGTAGAAGTGGTAATTGCGCCGGCAATCGGTGGAGTGATTTTATCACAGTGGACGGCACACCACCTCACTGAAATGAACGGTCGTGAGGTATTGGGTATTTACTCCGAAAAGTCCAAAGACGGACATTCTTTTGAAATCAATCGTGGGTACGACAAGTTTATTATTGGTAAGCGTATTCTCGTTGTGGAAGATGTTCTAAACACAGGAGCTTCTGCGAAGAAGGTGATTGAAGCCGTTCGCGTTATTAACGATAATGTTATAGGCCTCGGTGTTCTTTGCAATCGCGGAGGAATTACACCGAAAGATGTCGCTAACGTTCCGAAACTCAAAGCTCTTCTGAATATGGCACTCGATGTGTGGGATGAAACATCCTGTCCTCTTTGCAAGCAAGGAGTGCCTATTAATACGATAGTTGGTAAGGGGCGTGAATTTCTGGCACGGAAGCGTTGAACTCAATAGAGCTCTAAATATAAACAGGAGTCATTATCGCAAGATGGTGGCTTCTTTTCTTTTTCCTAGTTGTATTGCGAAAGTATTTTTTTCAACGGTATTTATTTTGAAACTCTCGATGTAATATTTAAAGTGAGGGTAACGCAAGTATATTTCGCTTTCACTTTCCGCGATATTAGAGTAGTTTTTGCATGATATAGTTTCCGGTCGTGTTGTAAATGATGTATATGCAAGGCTTCTATGTTTCCTTTTGGCGTGCTATACAATATATGCAAGCGCGTGTCACGTGATTTGTCGGGCTGTGGTATAGTGGTATTACGTACGCTTCGGGTGCGTATAACTCGAGTTCGATTCTCGGCAGCCCGACAAACTACATGACACGGTGTTCATTGTGAATGAATGACAGGCTGGTAGTGAAATGCTACAGCCACTCATTACGTTCGGATATCACACAATCGTGTGTTATTCTCTCTCCATTCGGGCTGTAGCATAATGGTAGTGTGCACGCATGGGGTGCGTGTGGCCCGGGTTCGATTCCCGGCAGCCCGACTGAACGAAGTGAAAGGAGGGGTGAAGCAAAGCACCTGCGTGCTTTGCGTCGGGAATCGAAAGCCGGAGCATGTTGCGAGCTCTTGCGAGCAACGGCGAGGCGGGGTCGAGAACACTTGGTATATTTCGAACGAAGCGATGTAATATACCTAGTGATTCGTGACCGAGAGTGGCAGCCCGACTGAACGAAGTGAAAGGAGGGGTGAAGCAAAGCACCTGCGTGCTTTGCGTCGGGAATCGAAAGCCGGAGCATGTTGCGAGCTCTTGCGAGCAACGGCGAGGCGACAGTGGTCGAAAGTGAGAACACGACCCTGTAATTTTTACGTACGAATAAAATATTTTGTTTATTACGTCATGTTGTTTGATATAATAAAAACATGACACACAATGCCTACGTTATTACAGGCGAAAAAGAAAAAACTCTTTCATACGTACTGGAGTTTCTTTTGCATGAGTATGGATTGAAAACTGAAGCAAATCCGGACGTTATTGTGCGCAGGTACAGTTTGTTTTCTGTTGATGATGCTCGTTCCTTAAACTCTATCGCTACTCTGTCTCCCATAGGCGGTGAAATGAAAGCGCTCGTGATTGTTGCTGACCGTATATATCACGAGGCGCAAAATGCAATTTTGAAATTACTTGAGGAGCCACCAAAAGGTACGGTTATTATTCTCGCCGTTCCGCAAATGGAAATGCTTTTACCCACGGTGCGTTCGCGTGTTTTGCAACTTTCTGCAGACTTTTCGCATGAAGAAAATATTTCAGATGAAGCACGTGCATTTTTAGATGCCACAAAAGCAAAACGTACAGCTTTAATAAAAAAACTCACTACCGGTAAGGATGAAAATGAGCGTCGTGCAAATCGTGATGTTGCTATTCGTATTATCGATGGAGTCGAAGTGGCAACGTATGCAAAGTTTAAAATAGAGAATGAGCGCACGAAGCGCGAAGCGCTTCGTGCGCTACTTTCAGATATTGAGACATTACGCGGGTATCTTTATGACCGTAGTGCTCCGGTGCGCATGATACTTGAGCACGTTTCGCTATGTATATAAAAGTTTTTGTAACGCCTTCGGCTAGGAAAGAAAAGATTGAAGAGAAAAAAGACGGGTCACTTATTATTTCAGTGCGAGAGCCAGCTTCCGGCAATCATGCAAATAAACGTGTTCGTGAGATTATAGCGCTTCGTGAAGGTATTTCGATAGCGCAAGTACGGATACTGACAGGACACCATTCACGAGCTAAAATGATAAGTGTTCTTAGCCGTTAACCTACCACGCATATGCAGAGTATTTTTAAAGTAAATCCCGATAATCTTATAGAGCAAGTGCAACAAATTGTAGATGATAAATTTAAATCACTCGATCGTGTGCTTGCAGAAAAAACAGATCAGGCACAGCTTTACATAGAAGTGACACGAGATACAAAAAAGCAAACAGGAAAAGTGTTTCGTGCGTCCGGTCGACTTGTAGTCGATGGCAATTCATATTACACACAATCACGAGAGGAAACGGTTGATTTATCTATCGAGCGTATTCGTGACGGGCTTTTGAGAAAAGTGCGTGCATCGCGAGGGCGCACAGCTCGTCTTATTCGTCGCGGAGGTAGTGCGTTGAAATCGCTCTTACGTTTCGGAAGAAAATAAATATTTCTACCGTATATGACAGCGAAAAATCGAGCCGACTAAATGGCTCGATTTTTCGCTGTAACATACCAAAATTACAAATTATTCAGGAACCCAACCGGCGCGGTTAAAATCAGAAAAATCTTGCTCTTTTTTACCCTCAGGGATAATGCGCTCGATTATAAACTTATCATTTTCAAAATGTGCTCGAGTTACTTTTACACGGATGCGTTTTCCGTTTAGGTTTGCGAAAAAAAATACCCCGGGGTTTTCAATGTATGCGCGATATGTATTCCAGTTTATATTGTGGTCACCTGAAATCTTTAGCAGACCATCTTCTTTTTTTATCTTTGGTGCAAAAGTTGTTTTTGTTTCGTCTTGAGGAGTTCCGGCGAGAGCTTTTTTTATAAAAGAGGGAAGTATGGACGCAAGTAGCTCCGCTCCTTCATCTACAAGTCTTGCGCGCAAAGAGCGAGCGGTATCTTCCGGTAATATAGAAATACCACGTACAGCATAAATATCACCGGCATCGATAGCCGGCGCCATTTTTTGTATGGAAACGCCTGTAAGGGTATCGCCATTTTTGAGCGCTGTTTCAACGGGAGAAGCTCCGCGATATTTTGGCAAAATAGAATAATGAATATTTAAAACACCTTGTGGAAAACTCTCGATGAGTTCTTTCGGAAATATTTTGCCATAAGCAACCACAATACCGAATGCGCATTTGTAAGATGATATTTGTTTTGCAGCATCTGCGTCCAATTTTTTTGGTGTGTAAAAAGGCACAGAATGTTCTTTTGCCCAGGATTTTGCTTCAGAAGGTGTAACGATATGTCCTCGTCCGCGCGCAGCATCAGGATTTGTAACTACGAGTTTAGGTATGATTCCGTGTTTGTATAAGCGCTCCAGTGTATCGCGTGCAACGGAAGGCGTCCCAAAAAAAACGAAAGAAGGAAGTTTAGATGTCATCTTGAAAGTAATGTTACATTATTTTCGGTAAAAATATATTTAAGTTGTTTAGACAGTTTTTGTATCGGTATTTTCTTCAGGGATAAACTTGTACAAGTCATTTGCATGGTCAACAAAAAGTAATCCATCTAGATGGTCGTTTTCGTGCTGAAATATTTGTGCCAAAAGTCCACCACCACCTCTTGTAAAATGTGATCCGTCCTCGTGCTGTGCAGATACTGTCGCACGTTCGTGGCGAAGGGTATATCCGTATATACCGCGCACGGACAAGCAACCTTCCTCCATTTTGATACGTCTGCGAGAAGTTTTGATAATTTTAGGATTTATAAATATACCTACATCGGGTTCGGGTTTCGTTTTTGCGTACTCGTCCGGTGAAATAGTTCTATCATATCGGACGATGAATATACGATAGGGAATACCAATTTGCGGTGCTGCCAAAGCTACCCCGTCAGGTTCCGCATCCAGCGAAGATTTCATGTCCTCGATTATTTTTGCAAGTTTTGGTGTACCGAAAAAATCATCAGGTACCTGTTGCGCCACTTCGCGTAAAACCGGAGCGCCGTCTTGAACAATATTACTCATGAAGCGACTATACCATTACAGAAGTGTCTTTGCATTACCGGTGCGGAAGTCAAAATGAACCTTGAGAAATCATGATATGTACAATACAAAGAATGAGAGAGGAACTCTGTTCCTTATAGGAACTGTTAAAAAAATCGATTTATTCGTGATTAGGAACTCTATAATTGAATACATATATAATTTTGCATATATGTAATGTACGGATTTTCTCCACATAACGCTTTAAATGCAGATTGACCAAATCCCCTAAATAGACTTACAATTAGAATACCTCAATAACACTCGGGGGTATTACCATCATTTTTGTATTACATCATGAAAAAAATAATCACAGTAATTACTACTACTGCTACATTTGCTCTTCCGCTTCTTGCTGTTGCACAGACATCTGTTAGCAATCTTTCGCAAGCAGGACAATTTGTCATCGGCATTATTAACGGCGTACTTGTTCCGGTATTGTTTGCCGTTGCGTTTATCGTATTTATCTGGGGAGCGTTTCAAGCGTTTATTCTCGGAGCAAATGACGATACAGCAAAATCCAAGGGCAAGAATCTAATGCTTTACGGGCTTATAGGATTTTTTGTCATGGTATCTGTTTGGGGTCTCGTGAATATTCTCACAGGTTCGGTCGGTCTAAATAACTCCGGCGTGAATGTTCCTACTTCAGGAGTAAATATCGGCGGATAAGTTTTTCATCCCCGAGACAATAAATACGCGGGCGGTCTTTCAGACCGCCCGCGTATTTATTGTCTCCGATTACGCATCTATATGAAAAATATCCGGAGCGTCGTTTTTTCTTTGTGAACAACACGCTTCCTAATAATGTGATTGGCTAGTATAATTATCTTTAATTATGAATTTTGATAGATTATTGCACGGAGTTATCACGCAGGTCATCAACCCCGTTATAATGCTACTCTCAACGACGGCGTTTATTGTGTTTATATGGGGTGTCGTTACATTTATCAGAGATGGTGGCGACAGTACAAAACGTGCAGACGCTCAGCGTGCAATACTTTGGAGCCTTATAGGGCTTGTGATTATTTTTGGCACATACGGCATATTAAATGTAGCCACTGCAACATTTGGTTTTGGAGTCGTGCATCCTATTACAACGCAGTAGTACGATACTCACAATAATGATACCGTTTTGACTGTACTGTGTGTGCGGATATGGTAAAGTACAAATTATGCACGAGGGATTCGTCCGCGTGATTTATTTTTTAATACGCGTGGTCGAGTACGGTGTCATAATATAAAACAGTATGAATTCCGGTATTGAAGTAGTCTTGAAAGCAGAGCACTTGTGGAGTGTGTTTGGTATGCCTATTACCAACAGTATGGTTATGGCGTGGATATTAAGCGCCATTCTTATTGTTGTTTCTTATGTCATAGGTCGGAGGCTTTCTCTAAAACCGGGGAAACTTCAGGCTGGAGTTGAGTGGCTTTTTGAGAGCGCAACAAATTATGTCGCAGAGCTTTTAGAAAACGAAATACTCGCTCGCAGACTAATGCCGTTGCTTGCAACGATATTCTTTTTTATCCTTATCGCAAACGAGCTTGAGTTTTTCCCGGGTGTCGGTTCAATAGGTCTTATACAAAATAATATATTTGTACCGATATTGAGAACGCCGACAACAGATTTAAACACAACACTTGCGCTCGCAATAGTTTCGTTTGTTATGATAGAAGTTACCGGCGTGCTTTCACTGGGCGTGTTGAAGTATGGAAAGAAATACATTAATCTAAGTTCACCGGTTTTGTTTGCTGCCGGCATGATTGAGCTTGTAAGTAACATCGGTCGTCTCATATCATTTTCATTTCGTTTATTTGGAAATGTATTTGCGGGCGAGGTCTTGGTTTTGGTGGCAGGGTATTTTATACCGTATATTTTGCCTGCGCCACTTATGGGTTTTGAGATGTTCATCGGTGTAATCCAAGCTTTGGTATTTGCATTGCTTACACTGTTTTTCATCAAGCTCGCAGTCATGGAGCCACACGAGGCGTAAGATTTTCTCTTGCCTTCATGTGGCTTCGGGATTCCCGAAGCATTATTGATAACGTACGCACACTAATTATGGATATTGAGACAGCACGTTTGTTTAGTATGGCAATTGCAGCCGGACTTGGTGTTATTGGACCAAGTCTCGGCATAGGAATTATTGGAGGTAACGCAATGAAAGCGATTGGACGCAATCCGGAAGCTTCCGGAAAAATTGCTTCGAACATGGTTTTGGCCATTGTGTTTACCGAGGCTCTCGGTATTCTCGCACTTGTCGTTGCATTCATCATTAAATTCGTCTAAAACGATACAAATCGTTTATGGATAAACTTTTTGCAGCGTTTGGTGTTAATACAAAGCTACTGATTGCGCAGGTAGTGAATTTTGGTATCTTGCTCGCAGCTCTTACGTATTTCCTTTATAAGCCACTAATGCGTTCGCTTGAGGCACGGCAAAAGGTCGTCACACAAGGTGTAGAGGATGCGCAAAGAGCGTCTGAGAAACTTGCTTCTGCGGATACTGTTTCTGCGGAGCGTGTGGAGAAAGCGGAAAATACTGCGGAACAGATTGTTACAAACGCACGCGATATTGCGCAAACAGAACGCGTGAGACTTTTGAAAGAAGCGGAAGAAAGAGCAGAAGCACTTACTGCCGATGCGGAAGCGAGAGCTAAAGAATCAATAGCAAAGATGCAACGAGAAAGCGAAAAAGATATTGCTCGTCTTGCAGTGCTTGCTGCTGAAAAAGCTATTCGCAAACAATAAGAATATGGCAACTGTAGAACAGCTCGCACGACGATACGCACACGCTATTTCGCATGTTTCGAATGAAGCTCGTGTGGATGATTCTTCACTTGTGAAAAATCTTGTTGCACATCTTAAGCAAAATGGTCGCTTAAAATTACTCCCGCATATTGCACGAGAACTTGAGAATGAAAGCGCGCGCGCGCAAGCGCGCGCGCCAAAATTGGAAGTTGCTCGTGAAGAAGACAAAGAAAGCGCAATAAAAGAGCTTCATAAAAAAAACGTATTTGAAACAAAAGTAACAGTAAACAGAACACTCATTCGCGGTTGGCGTGTTCGCACAAATAACACACTAATTGACAACTCAGCGAAGCATTCGTTAGTCGAACTTTATCGGAACATCATTCATTAATAAGTCATGGAGAGCATCATCAAGAATATAGAAAAAGAGATTTCGGCGTTTACGCCGACAGAAAATACCGAAGAGACCGGTATAGTGCGTATGGTCGGTGACGGTATTGCAGAAATCGACGGGCTCGACAAAGCAATACTTTCAGAAATGGTGCTTTTCGATCCGACATTTGATCGAACACTCAAAGAAGCACTCTCAGATCCGAATCCGATATACGGACTTGTCCTAAACTTGGAAGAGGATTGCGTGCGTACTGTTATTTTGGGTGATGCTTCGCGAATATATGAAGGAATGTTGGTTCGACGAATCGGTAAACTTCTTTCAATCGCTACCGGTGACGAGATGGTTGGTCGTGTTGTAAACACACTCGGAGAGCCGGTTGACGGGAAAGGTCCTATTTCCGGAACAAGTATGAGTTCTATAGAGCGCGCTGCGTACGGCGTTATTGACCGAGCTCCCGTGAATGTTCCGCTTCACACAGGTACCAAATCTGTTGATGCGATGATACCTATCGGTCGCGGTCAGCGCGAGCTCATTATCGGCGACCGTGGTACGGGTAAAACAACAATCGCGATTGATACTATTTTAAATCAAAAGAACGAACCGAAAGAAACACGTCCTATTTGTATTTATGTTGCAATCGGACAAAAAGAGTCTAAAACGGCAAAGCTTGTAGCAGAGCTCACAGAAAAAGGAGCAATGGAGTACACCATTGTTGTTACAGCACCTGCTTCAGCTCCGGCGGCGCTTCTTTTCCTCGCTCCATTTGCAGGAGCGACAATCGGCGAGCATTTCATGGACAAAGGGAAAGACGCTCTCGTTATTTATGACGATTTATCAAAACAAGCGGTGGCATATCGTCAGATGTCACTTCTTTTGCGTCGTCCGCCGGGTCGTGAAGCGTACCCAGGTGATATTTTCTATTTGCACTCACGTTTGCTGGAGCGCGCCGCAAAACTTTCAGATGAAAAAGGTGGCGGTTCGCTCACTGCGCTTCCTATAATAGAAACGCAAGAAGGTGACGTGTCCGCGTATATTCCGACAAATGTAATCTCTATCACCGACGGGCAGATATTCTTACAAACAGACCTGTTCAATAAAGGAATGCGCCCCGCAATAGATGTCGGTATTTCAGTGTCGCGTGTCGGTTCGTCTGCACAGACAAAAGCAATCAAAAAAGTATCCGGGAAAATTAAACTTGAGCTGGCACAGTTCCGAGAGCTGGAAGCTTTTATGCAGTTTGCATCAGATCTGGATTCTGAAACAAAACAGCGGATTGATAACGGTCGTCGTATGACAGAAGTGCTCAAACAAAACCGTGGAGAACCTCTTCCGTTTGAAATGGAATCAGCGATTATTTTTGCGGCGACAAACGGATACTTTGACAAGTTTCCTCCAGAGGAGACAAGTGTTGTTGAAAAGAAATTGCAAGATTATTTGCGACGTGAAGCAGAAACTGTTTTGAAAACAATTCGTAAATCAAAAGACATCAGCGAGGACACAGAGAAGTCGCTTCGCGAGATATTGGATGCTTTCGTTACTCGCCACGCACCAAAAACAGAATCGGACACAAATCATAAATAAACATTGTATGAAGATTGCTATTGGTACTAAAAATAAAGTAAAAGTCATGGCTGTTGAGGAAACCCTCCGTGACTACCCGCATCTTGCGGAGTCGGAATCGGATGCGCATGCGGTTGATTCGGGCGTTGGTGGCCAACCTCTTTCAATGGAGGAAACGGTACGTGGTGCCATAAATCGTGCAAAGAATGCTTTTAACGAATGTACCGATTGCGATTATTCTTTTGGTATTGAATCCGGACTTATAGAAGTTCCGTATACTAAAAGCGGATATATGGACGTTTGCATGGTGGCTATTTATGACGGAAGTAATACGCATCTGGGAATGT
>DRNP01000021.1 GCA_011322135.1 Candidatus Kaiserbacteria bacterium
GATACAAAAACGACATTGATAATTGTTGGGTATCAGGCACCAGGCTCCCCGGGGAGACTTATGCAGGACGGTGTAAAGAAAATACGTCTCGCAGGACGTAATGTACGTATACGAGGGAAGGTGGAGATACTGGAGGGGTGGTCCGGGCACGCTGATCGTAATGAGCTTTTGGATTTTGCAAGTAAAGCGCTCCCGCGCGCAAAAACTATTTTCACTGCACTGGGAGAGCCGGGAACAGAGAGATTTCTCGCACAGCGTATCAGAGGATTTCTAGGCGGTAACGCCAGAGTACCGCAACGAGACGAAACGTGGGAGATAACGAAAAAAGGAGCGAATCGTTTGGATTAAATTGATGGTGTGCAGGGGTAGCTAAAAAACAAAACACCCCCGGCTCGGAGAGCCGGGGGTGTTTTGTTTTTTTGTAAAAATTTCTATTCGGCGACTTGTTTTGCCAGGCGAGAAAATGCCTCAGGATTGTTTTTTGCGAGGTCGGACAATACCTTGCGGTCCAGCTCGATGCTCTTTTTCTTTAGCGCGTCAATGAATACACTGTATGAGCGAAAACCGTTTTCGCGGACGGCGGCGTTTAAGCGCACTATCCATAACTGACGGAATACATTTTTTTTATCACGACGGTGCGCAAAAGCCTGCAATCCTGCATGTGCAAGCGCTTCTTTTGCATGACGCTCTTTCTTTGAGCGACTATGACGAAAACCTTTTGCACGCAAAAGTACACTTTTACGGCGTTTTAGAGATGTTGTTCCTCCTTTGACTCGTGGCATGATAGTAACGTTATTGAATTAAAAATTATGCACCCGGGAAAAAACGACGACGAATTCGCTGTGAAATTGTAAGCGATACGGCACGTCTTTTGTTGCGACGTGTGTTGCCTGATTCTTTAGCATTAAAATGGTTTTGACCCGGTTTTCTTGCAACCAGTTTACCGTTTTTTGTTACTCGAACTCGTTTTGTGTATGACTTATTTGTCTTCATGTTTTTCAGTAATTGATGCGTCTTCTTTTGCTTCCGAGCGTTCAGCTTTCGCTTGTGCCGCTTTGTCTCGCTCTATAACGGTGGCGAACCCTTTAGGGCATCTTTTAATAGGGTCGCTTACCTTGAACGCGTACGGCACGAGGAGCAAGAACTTTTCAAGCCGAGATTTTAAGAAATCTGCCTGCATGCCTTTGTAACGACCTTTCAGGAATAATTCCACACGCACACGATGTCCTTCGGAAAGCCATTTGGCGACCTTTTTGGTTCGCATGAGCATGTCGTTTTCGCTAGTGCCGACTTTAATCTGAACTTCTTTGGTTTCAGAGATTTTAGCCTTCGCTTTAGCAGCACTTTTTTTCTTGCTCTGCTCGTATTGAAATTTACCATAATCCATTACTTTCGCAACAGGCGGGCGTGCTTTTGGAGATATTTCTATGAGATCAAGTTTTGTAGATTCTGCGACTTCTAACGCTTCTTCAAGAGAAATAACCCCCAAGTTTTCACCTTTGGCGCCGATTACGCGGAGCTCTTTGGAGCGAATCTCGCGATTGATACGTGTCTTATCAGAATTATTCAAAACGTATATGCAACTTTAACATACACTCATAATAATTCAATACGAAAAGGGGTAAGTTCAAGGATTACTTGCAACACCTAAACAATGATTTAAAGTTTAGGTATTGCAATTACTTCTTGAATCTACTTTCATCTGCAGAGAGAGTTTTGCATAATTTTGAGTGTAAAATCGTTGGTAGATAGACCACCATCTTTGTAGTTTGTTTTTTTGATAAAAGAAATTTCAGACCGAATTATTCCAGCCCGACGAATTTTTGATAGTTTTTAGGTGTAATGATTTCAAAAGGTGTATTCGGGTAAGCATCACGAAATGTTTTTGGTGCCTGTTTTTGGGTCTCTCTTATATAACCTAATTATATATAAATTAGGTTACTAAACTATCTTAATTATCTGTCAAAGAAGTTATCAACATTCGGGAAAATCTAGAAAAACCACATAAATTGTTTAAAAAATAAACAAAAAGAGGAGAGAGAAAATTTTCCGCAGAAGGTCGCGGAAAACGAATTTTGATTGTTTGAAGTCGTCGCATCTAATCTAGCGGTTTCATTAGATCTATGCCTTGATAGTTATTTGGCTAATAACTAATAATAGGAGAAACCTGTTTATCAATGAGAGAAGAATATTCTTTTTGTTCTTTTAGGGTTTTGATCCAAAGAGAAAGTGCTTCTTTTGCCATTTGTTGCGCTTCTTCAAAAGTCTCCCCGAATGTAACGCAACCTGGGAAATTTGGAAAAGAAACATTATAACCTCCTTCAATAGCAGGCTCAAAAATAACAGGATATTTAGATGTATTATTTGTTTTTTCCATAAATAAATAATATCGAATGTGTCAAAATTGTCAAAAAGAAAACCGATTTTCACAAATCGATTTTCGGATTTTGTGGTACTATTTCTGCGATTGTAATTATTATGCAAATAAGTCTATCCAAAAACGATAAAAAAGAAACAGATGTTAAATACGCAAGCTTTGTAAAAGGAATTATCGGAACCGACGATATTCTCACGGATGGCGTTCCGGAGATTGCTTTTGTAGGACGTTCCAATGTCGGTAAATCGAGCGTAATCAATTCGCTCGTGAATCGTAGAAATCTGGTGAAAGTTGGAAAGAAGCCCGGAAAAACAACAGAGATAAATTTTTTCTCAATCAATAATAAAGAAGTATATTTTGTAGACTTGCCGGGATACGGATATGCAAAAATCAGTCCGAAACAAAAAGACAAGATACGGAAACTTATATTGTGGTATCTGATGTATTCGGAAGCTCCAATATTTAAAGTCGTTCTTATTTTAGATGTGAAGGTTGGGCTTACCGACTTTGATAAAGAAATGTTGAATGTTTTACGTGAACACGGGTATCCATATCTACTTGTTGCAAACAAAGAAGATAAAATAAATCAAAAGGAGCTTTCGGAGAAATTACGCTCTATTAAAGAAGAAGCACAGGAAGCTGTGGTTTTCCCGTATTCCGCGCTCACAAGAAAAAAGAGCGATGCTCTCTTTAAAGAAATACTCGGGGTGTGAATTAAACACGCTTTGATATTTTAGGTAACATTTTTAGGCAAACATAATTGGTCTAGTCTAGCTCATAATTTAATGTGGGAGAGTCGGACTCTCCCATGTTGGATAAAAGGTGGCTGGAGGCGCGGGC
>DRNP01000022.1 GCA_011322135.1 Candidatus Kaiserbacteria bacterium
CTATGCGATAAAGTTCTAATTGTGCGTTTATGCTGTGACATAGACGTATGTGTTTATTGCTAAAGCCGCCCTTTCGGGCGGCTTTAGCATACGACTTCGTCTTCAAACGTACACCCCAGCTGTGCTGGGGGTTTATAGATTAAAATAATAACTCCGTGGCTGGTGCCACGGAGTTATGTAAATGTAGTAGACAGTAGATGCGTAGGCTATATTAGCTTACGTCCACGACTTTCTTTTGTATGATGTGTCCGTTGAAACGGCGCTTACGCATGTCACGATATGATACAGTGCCTTCGGCAACAGCAAATAGCGTGTGGTCTCTGCCGACCTTTACGTTTTTACCGGCTTCGATTTTTGTGCCACGTTGACGCACGATAATCATTCCGGGTCGAGCTTTTTCTCCCGCATAGAGTTTAGTTCCGAGATATTTCGGATTTGAGTCGCGTAAGTTCTTTGCTGAGCCACCTGCTTTAGTATGTGCCATAAATGTTATTCTGTAGCAATGAATATATCAGATATTAGTGAGGTAAGCAAGCGATTGGTAGCTACTTTTCGACATGAAGGCATTTCCGGCGTTGCTTTTCATATACCGCGAGATGTACTTGTTGTTGTACTTTTACTACTTGCAACTGCCACGGGATTTGGAATGGGCGTGTTATTTGAACAACAAGCGGGGCAGAGAAGTGTGATAATAGAGACGTTACCTCTTTCAACCAGTACTGTAATGGTTAAAAGAAATCAAAAGACCGCGCTTCCGGTCGGAGGGCAAGTCGTCGCCTCAAGTAAGGGTACTAAATATTATTTTCCATGGTGTGGTGGTGCGAAGTATCTATCGAAAGCAACAAGGATATGGTTTGCTTCTGCAAAAAAAGCACGAGATAGCGGATATGCTCCGGCGTCTTCTTGTAAAGGACTTCGGTGATTAGGGTATACTTAGTGCATGATTGTACTCGATGTTGAAACAAGCGGAATAGTTCCTGCAAAGCACTCTATTCTTTCTATCGGAGCGATTGATTTTAATGAACCGTCCAATCAATTTTATGATGAGTGTCGTGTGTGGGACGGGGCACATGTGGACGATGAAGCTCTTGCTGTAAATGGTTTCTCACGTCCGGAAATAATTGACCCTGTAAAAAAGACAGAAGCAGAGCTTGTGAGGGCTTTTTTGGCATGGGCGCTTGATCGACCGAATGATTTAACATTGGCAGGACAAAATCCTTCTTTTGACAGGGATTTCGTTTCGTCGGCTTGCGCTCGCGCAGGTATCGCTTTTCCTTTTCCATTTCGTACGATAGATACACACACTTTGTGTTGGCTACATATGACAGAAAACGGGATTGTTCCACCGCTTGCTCGCAAACATACTGCGATTAGTCTAAATGTTGCTCTTGAATATTGCGGGCTACCCAAAGAACAAAAACCGCACAATGCGCTTGGAGGCGCTTATGCACATGCAGAAGTTATTGCGCGTATCGCGTATAATAAGAAATTATTACCAGATTATGACTTATATAAAATTCCATGGATGAAGAAGACCTCTTAACACCACCATCACAAAATCCAAATAGCGAAACAGCACGTAGACTTACTCGTGCAATAGC
Organism: Candidatus Kaiserbacteria bacterium; assembly: GCA_011322135.1. Lineage (GTDB taxonomy): Bacteria > Patescibacteriota > Minisyncoccia > Phycocordibacterales > Phycocordibacteraceae > C7867-001. Next base: position 1,602 of record DRNP01000022.1, read on the forward strand.
GGAAGGGCATACGAGTGTTCCTGATGACGCTCCACAGCTCGTTTGTAAACCAAATCATGTAGAGCCATGGCGGGTATTTAAAATAATGTCAGAGTTTGTCGAGGGGTTCGATCTTATCAGACGGTATTCTCTCGCTGCGACTTTTTTCGGTTCAGCAAGGAGCACATTGGAAGATGAAGTATATCAGTCAGCAACAGACCTGGCGGGCAAGCTGGCACACGAAGGATACGCCATCATTACAGGAGGAAGTGCAGGTATCATGAAAGCTGCAAATAAAGGAGCGTATGACGCAGGTGGTGCCTCAGTCGGTCTAAATATCAGACTACCAAACGCGCAATCTGAAAATAAATTTTTAACTGAAAAATTTGAGTTCGATCATTTCTTTGTGCGCAAAGTTATGCTTACGTTTGCTTCAGAAGTATTTATATTTTTCCCGGGTGGTTTTGGAACGCTTGATGAATTTTTTGAAATAGTCACACTTGTACAAACAGGCAAGATACGTAAGGCTCCAATTGTACTTTTTAATTCCGAGTACTGGAACCCAATACTTAAGTTTTTTGATGAAAATCTACTTGGAAAGTTTAAGACGATAAACCCGAAAGACCGTGAGTTGGTACATGTTGTCGATACTGTTGATGACGCGATTACTTATATTAAAGAGAATGTTATTACCGGATGTTAGTACATTATAATAATAGCAGGGTAAAATGAGTTCTTTAATGAATAGAATTTTTAACAAAAAGCTCTCCGGCAATTGGAGAGCTTTTTGTTAATTAGTTGAGTGAGGTTTAACCTCACTCATAGATGTAAACGGTTTATCAAAAGTCGTTTACATTGTTAAAAACTTGTCAACGCTTTTTATTAAAATGAGTAGGGGAGTTTGAGGTACGTTTAGGTTTAATTTAAATCTATTTCCTTAATCGGTTACTTTTCAATTTGAACCGGGATTTTTTAAGGGACGTATTAGACGATGTCTTGCGCACATAACTTCGATTAGTTTTTTACTAAAAACAGAATCTTTATCTTTTACTTTTATTTATTATTAGAAGTGAAGTGATGACACTCTGTGCGTGAACTGTTTGTTTAAAAGGCAAGGGTTTAATTCTTTTATTTATAAGTGTCGCACAATATATCTTTTGCGACATGGATTATTAATAAATTAATAAAATGAATTAAATATTAAAATAAAAAAAATACGCACACACGCGCGTATAATCCATGCTCGTGTATGTAATTAGTTTAAGTTTAATTAATAACTTATAGCTTGAGACAATCTCACTTATAATTTAATTTTATTTTTTTTATTAAAATCTTTTCACCAAAAATTGTTTTTTTAAATTCGTATTTACATTTACTACTTACTACTGATTTTAAAAAACTCGGTGCTTTCGCTTTGCGTTTGATTTTACAAATATTATCTTGGTAAATATGAAAGTGGATTAAGGTATGCATCGATTGTTGCAACCGGCATAGTAGCGTTTGCACATGGAGTAGTCGCTCCACGAAACTTATTTAATGTCATTATTTTTGTACCGTCAGTGGCATAGACGCCAAAATGCAGGTGTGGTCCGGTCGCATAACCTGTCATACCGGAGTATCCGATAATGTGACCTGTGGAAACCGACTCCCCTTTTGAAACGTCGATTTCTGAGAGGTGGGCATAGAGCGTGTTTAGTCCGTTTGGATGTTTAATCATTACCCATTTACCAAATGACCAACATTGGCGACCTTTTGCTCCGTGTACCAGGTCTGTATTACCTGTGCCGAGCACAACGCCCATTAACGCTGCATGAATAGGTGTTCCGACCGGTGCACCGAAGTCAACGCCACTATGACCATGCCCGTTGTATATTTGAGGATTCGCAGTTGCAAATGACGTGTTTCCAAAATACTGCGTAATGCAATGCAAATTACCGAAAACTTTTTTACGTTTTTCGCATGAGTTCATGAATGATTTAGAAAAAGGCCATGCGAGTATCCCGCTTCCTGATTTCGGAAGAGCCCCCGGATGTACAATCAATTTAAGCTGAGTCTGTAGAGCTTCGAGTTCACGTTCGAAAGACTTTTCAGCGTATTTTTTTTCAGCGATAAGTTTTTGATAAGAGCTTTCTTTGTTTTTTGTTCTTCGAAGTAGGCTTCGTTTTGTGTATGTGTTTGCGTCAATTGATTTTCTTTGAGAAATTTGGTCGTTGCGTAAAGAAATAAGTTCTTGCTTTGTTGCTTTTACTTTAGTTTGTGTAGCGGAAAGTGAAGTTTTCGCTTTTGTGAGCTCAAAAATACTTTTTCCGAGTGCGCGATTAAATTGACTCAAATGATCTACTTCCGTCCATGCGTCTGCAAGCCCGTTGGTATTTAAAATAAGTGCGATTGGAGAAGTCGCCTTGGCGTCGTTTGCATCAATAGTACGAAGTGCTGAAGCTACTGCACGGCTGTTTGCGTCGATATTATCTTGTGTCTGGTTGATATCTTTGTCTAGCTGGTCTAAACGAAGTGTAGCAGAATCTATCTTGTTTTTGGTTACGTTCAGATTGGCTGTGAGCTTTTTTCGCGATATCGTGAGCGACCGGATTGTTGATTCCAGGGTTGATTTTTTAGTGCCGAGAGAGTCGAGTTCTTTTTGATATTTGGCGATTTCAGATTGAAGTGCCTGTATCTTACCGGAGTGTTCGTTTATTTTAGTTTGAATCTCCCCCGCTGTTGACGCGTGTGTTTCAGTGACCGGAGCGGAACTCCAGAGTGTTGCCATTGATGCAATCAGAATAATCCCGAAAAATATTGTGCGAATATTTTTACTCATTATTTACCAGTATAGCAAGAGATGTATTGATGCGTTTTACAGACTCGTCCTTACCAAGGATTTCGATAAGTGTAAAAGGGTCCGGAGAACGTTTTTGTCCGGAAAGCGCATATCGTAGTGGCCACAAAACTTCACCTCTTCCCTCTTTATCTGCGTACGGCATTATTGTCGTTTTTATAATATCTGCAGGTGCTTCATTTGGTAAAGAGTCTATTTTTGAGATGAGAGTTTCAAGGTGGCGTTGTGTCGCTCCGCGCGCATTATCAGGTTCTTTGGAAATTAAAATATCATGTTCCGGTTTTGGTGGTGTAAAAATGCAAGCAAGTTCTCCGGAAAGCATATCGAGCGCTTCTGAAAAAGTACGAGCGCGTTCTTTAAGCAGTGGTACTGTTTTTGTCAGAAGAGTTTCATCAAATGAATTTATATTTGGCGAAATGTTTTTTATGTTGACGAGATATTCTGTGTCTGAAAGTTTTCGCATCCACCGTTGATTAACAGAAAGCAGTTTGTCGCGATTCCATGAAGCGCCTCCTTTTTGTACGTTATCAAGTGAGAAGACATCAACTAATTCCGTAAGCGAGAAATCTTCTCTATCGCCTCCCGGGTTCCATCCGAGTAAAGCTAAATAATTTACTATAGCTTCCGGTAGAAAACCCTCATCACGATAATCCATGACAGAAGTGGCACCGCTACGTTTTGAAAGCTTCGCGCGTTTTTCGTCCAGTATGAGTGGCAAATGTGCATAAGCCGGGCGCTTTGCTCCTAGAGCTTCTTGAATAAGTATTTGACGCGGTGTGTTTGATATCCCATCTTCACCTCGGATTACGTGTGTTACACCGGCGTCCATATCGTCCACGACAACCGCAAAATGATACAGTGCATCATCAAGCGAGCGTGCAATAACAAAATCTCCGAGCTCGGTTGTATCGAAAGTTATGTCGCCTCTTACAATGTCATTGAAAGTAATCTCTTTACCCGGATTTTTTAGACGCACGATTTCAACTGTTTTTGAAGAATCATTTTTGCTTTGCTCTTTTGAAATGTACGCCTTCCCTTCATTGATGAGTTTCTCCAGTAAAGCTCGGTGTCGTGAAGTGTGTTCGCTTTGGCGAGAGAATTCATCCCATGTTATTCCAAGCCAATGAAGTCCGTTTATAATCTCGTCCTCGTATTCTTTTTTACTGCGAGTTTTATCTGTATCTTCACTGCGAAAAACAATACGTCCGTTATTGTGTCGTGCAAAAAGATAATTAAAAAGTGCAGTGCGGGCAGTGCCGATATGAAAGCGTCCCGTTGGAGACGGTGGAATGCGTGTTATTACGGTGGTCATGATTCGTGTTCAATACCAATGTCTAAACCTGCTTGAGCTATTAAGCGCGAAGCGTCTTTGTCTGCAAACGAAGCTCCTGCAGATTCCATTCGACGGAGTTCGTCTTTGTCGTCAAGAAGGCGGAATATTTCAGCTGTTAGCAGATGTGGTGTCAGGTTGTGCTCTTCGAGTACCGTTGCCCCTCCTGAATGCGCGTATGCATACGCGTTTAGTCTTTGGTCGTGGCTTATTTCCTCCGGAATCGGAATCAGTATTGCCGGAATATTCCATACGGCTATTTCTGCAATACTTCCCGCACCGGCTCGAGATACAATGAGTGTTGCTACTGCGGTTGCTCGGCGTAATAAATCGGTTGAAAGATAATCAAACGGATGATAGCGACTCGCATTTGGATTTTTTTCAAGTGCGATGTCTGCAATCAGTTTTGTGCCGGAGATATTTTTTTTACCTGTTTGATGAATTACATTGGCAACATTTACAATACCGGGAAGCGCTTCTACAAGTATCTCATTTATATGCTGTGAACCTTGTGACCCTCCAAGCACCAGTATCGTCGGCACGGAAGTATCTATCTTAAGTGTTTCAGCGGAATCTTTAGGTGGTGGCAAAAGAAGTTCTTTGCGTATGGGAGTGCCGGTGCGCGCTATCTTGGAGTGTGTTTTTTTTGGAAAATATTTTTCTGCGCTATCAAATGAAATAGCGATATGTTTAGCGTATTTTGACGCGAACAAGTTTGCTCTTCCGGGTTTTGCATCGGACTCATGGATGATAATGGGAATGCCTATTATGTGACCAGCTAACACTGTTGGAACACTTGCATAACCGCCTTTTGATATTATGACATCAGGATACAAGCGGATAAGTTGTATGAGTGACCACAAAAATCCGATGACTGTAATAAACGGATCAATTAAATTGCGAACGGAAGCATAACGACGCCACTTCCCTGCCGGGCTTTTTAGAAAAGTAATGTCATTTTCGTAAAGAGCGCGTTTATCGA
>DRNP01000023.1 GCA_011322135.1 Candidatus Kaiserbacteria bacterium
ATACCCTCCATTTGCAACCGTTCTGTATATCTTTCGTGCTGTAACCTTGCTACTGCCTGTTGGAATGTTTGTTAGGTCTACCTCTTCTGCGTTGGGAGAGACTGTGGCGGAATAAGAACCCATACTTGTTTCTCCGTCTGCTGTAACAAAGGTTATGCGATATACGTAGTCTCCTGTTAAGTTTCCTGCTGTTGTGTTTACCGCTACGGTTGGTGCGGAAGGCGCGGGCTCCTGCGACATGTTTATGTTGCCGTGGTTTATGTCTAGGGATTGTGTGGGGGAAGCTGTGCCGATGCCGATAGAGCCTGTTAGATATTCAGACCCCGCTACGGAAAGTGTTGTGGCCGGGGAGGTCGTTCCGATGCCGACATTTCCCTTTAGCACAGTGGTGAGGACGCTGTCATTTCCGAGCACAACGGAGTTCGAGCCTATTCCTGTTGCGTTGTATCCGATAACGGTTTCGTTTGTGTCTCCATCTGCGAGGGCTTTTGTGTTGTATCCGAGGAAAGAATTGTTGGAGCCGGTTGTGTTAGCGGTGGTTCCGTCTGCGATGAAGCGACCTGCGTTGTATCCTTGTGCTGTGTTGTTGGAGCCTGTGGTGTTGGAGTAGCCTGTATTTCTTCCCACAAAAGAGTTGTTGGAGCCTGTGGTGTTGTTGTTACCTGCACTTCTTCCTACAAAAGTGTTGCTCGAGCCTGTGGTGTTGATGTTACCTGCACTTCTTCCTACAAAAGTGTTGTTGTATCCTGTGGTGTTGAATTGTCCTGCAGCGTATCCCACAAAAGAGTTGTTGTATCCTGTGGTGTTGAATTGTCCTGCACTTGTTCCTACAAAAGAGTTGTAACTCCCAGCATTCACTCTACCCGCATTATAGCCAAATATAGTAACGCCACTATCCGCCTCGCCGGACTTTGTACCGTTTGTGTATAGTGCGGAGCCGGTTGTGTTATTGCCCGGAGCGTATGCTCCCAAGCTACTGTCCGCCAGATTGTCTGTATACGTTGTGGTGGTGTTGTCGGAGATTGTAGCTACGTATTGCGCGTTGTATGGATATGTTCCATTTGCAACCGTTCTGTATATTTTACGTGCTGTAACCTTGCTACTGCCTGTTGGGATGTTTGTTAGGTCTACCTCTTCTGCGCTGGGAGAGACTACGGCGGAATAAGCACCCATGCCTGTTTCTCCGTCTGCTGTAACAAAGGTTATGCGATATACGTAGTCTCCCGTTAAGTTTCCTGCTGTTGCGTTCACTGCTACGGTTGGTGCGGAAGGCGCGGGCTCCTGCGACATGTTTATGTTGCCGTGGTTTATGTCTAGGGCTTGTGTGGGGGAAGCAGTGCCGATGCCGATAGAGCCGGTTAGATATTCAGACCCCGCTACGGAAAGTGTTGTGGCTGGGGAGGTTGTACCTATCCCGACATTTCCGAATGTCCCCGTTCCAGTTGTTGTGATGTTACTTGCTCCGTTATTAATAGCCCCAAAACCTGAACTAATCGATCCTGAATTTAAAACCCCTGTTGTTGTTAAATTAGCCAAAGTGGTCAACTGAGGAGCTGTTGTTGTAGCAAACCAATCAGAGAGTGGGAGGTAATTAGAAGCTGTGATTGTATCGTCTATGTAAGCATCACCGATAGATGCTCCTTTCCAAGTTCCCGCAACTACAGTCCCTACATTCGACTGTGTTGCCGACAAATAAGGAAAGGTTGAAGTCGCTACAGTTGAAGCCGCCGTAAAATAACTTGAGACGGTTTGCCCGACTACTGATAGTTTTGCATAAGGTGAAGTTGTTCCTATCCCCACATTCCCGGAAGGTCTCCATACACTTGTTCCGTCTGTGTCCCAGCTTCCTGTTGTTGCACCTCCGATGAGGTTACCGGACCAATAAAGATTTCCTGACGAGTTGTATAGTCGGCTCGTAGTGTTTGTTGGTGTTATAGGTGCAAGATATGTCGCTCCATTTACGGAAAGTGTATCTACAGGTGAAGACGTACCTATGCCTACTCTGTTGTTTAAAGAATCAACATATAAAGTGTCTGTATCAAAAGCAACATTTCCGGAAATGGTCGACGTAGCCACTCCTGAAACTATCAGACGTCCTGCGGTTGAAAGGTCTCCTGAAAAGGACCCTGTCGCTCCCGTTAATGCTCCGGCAAGAGAAAGTGTTGAACCGGAAAAGGTCGAGCCCGAGATTATCGAACCGGTTATTGTGGAATTGGAGATTGTTGCAGCATCTACATTCTTGACCTTGTTTGACAAAACAATTGCTCTATATTGTGGTTTTTTTGTTGCAACAGTGTGAGCGAGCCGGCTGATTTCTGCGTGGAGTTTATTGCTCACGTTTTGAAGGTCAACATGTGAAACTCCGGAGACTGTTTTTACTATCGTTTTTTCTACGACTCTTTCTTTAATCGGATTTATTATTGTTGTATTACCTGTTGTTGTTTTTACAGCGACCGACTTTGGCTCTTTTGTGGAAGGACTTGTTGATGCTGATGAGATTATTGAAAGCGAAGAAGATGTATCACCGACATTATCATTCTTAACAAAAACATTATCTGCTTTTTTGTTAAATAAACTTAAAACAGAGTGATACGCCCAAACTGCCGTTTTACCCCAATCTGATAGCATTTCGCCATTTAAAACATACGCCACAGACGCGGGCTCTTTGGGTAGTGTGCTCCACTTTGAGATTTTATTTGAAGATGCGGTATATACACCGTTTATAGTTTTAATGAAAGACTCCTGTGTTTTGTTTATCAAACTTAATGTCGGTTTGTATACAGAGAATACCGTTTTACCCCAATCTGATAGCATTTCGCCATTTAAAACATACGCCACAGACGCGGGTTCTTGTGGAAAAGAAGTTAGCTGAAATGAATTTTTTGAGACTGTATTTAAACTTGCTGTTATTTTGTCATGCAATGCGTCTTGCGCAGAATGTAATTCTTGCGAGATGTTATTCCACCGAAATGAGTTGTTTGCGCCGGTATTGCTTGCGCTCACTGTATTAACGGCGCCCCCTGAGACAGTATTACCGGTACCTGCAAATACAGTGGTATTTGCAAAAAGACTCAGAAAAAACAAAGCTGAGATTATAAAAAGATATTTTATTATTTTATTCATACAACCATTTTTGTAGTCATCAACAAATTTGTTTTCAAATAAAATAAATTGAACTCAGAATTCATTCCTTCTGCGAGAACCCCACTCCAACTTACTGTAAGTAATAATACTCATATTCCATGATAACTCAATGCGAGTTTATCCACATACCTGCATAGTTGTTCTTTTTGGGTGAGGCGTGGGCGGGCGAAGCCCGCCCACGCCTCACCCAAAAAAGAGAAAACACGTCATTGCATATATACAAACCGAAAATACACGAAATGTATGTGCTCTCGTGCGATTTAGAACAAATTGACCGACAACTTGCACAATGCTAAATTGTAAATAATCGAAGATTGTTTCGGATACCAACCGAAAGCGGTGAGTGCAAACGAGCCACGCAAATGCCTAATTCGATACATAAAGCTTGTGCTAAAATATTTTTTAGGATAAGTGGCAAGAGCGCCCGCGCGCGAAGCGCGCGGGAAGTCGGGTGGAACCGCGGTCATTTGTGCAAGACCGTCCCGACAAAAATGGAATGAAATTCCATTTTTGTCGGGACATTTTTGTTTTAATTACTTAATTACACGCAAATTATATGAATTCACTTGAAGCAAAAAGGCATACATTGGCGCATCTGCTGGCGGGAGCGGTGCTGGAGCGATACCCGCACGCAAAAGCCACTATCGGTCCTGCGATAGAAAACGGTTTCTATTATGACTTCGACTTCACAGGAGGAGAAAAACCGGGACAAGAAGAGCTCGCTGATATCGAAAATACTATGCGAAAAATACTTCCGTCGTGGAGCGGAATGACCGGAACGGAAGTCTCCGAAAAAGATGCTCGCGAATACTTCAAAGGAAACTCCTTCAAGCTCGAACTCATAGATGAAATTGTCAAAAAAGGTGAGCCCATCACGCTTTATACTTCCGGAGACTTCACAGACCTGTGTCGTGGCGGTCATTCAAAAAACCCCTCAAGTGATATCGATGAAAAATCTTTTATGCTCGACCGAGTTGCCGGAGCGTACTGGCGTGGAGATGAAAAGAAACCGATGTTAACACGCATATACGGTCTCGCATTTGATACAAAAAAAGAGCTCGATGCGTTTCTTGAAAAACGCGAAGAAGCAAAAAAACGAGACCATCGTAAAATAGGAAAAGAGCTCGACTTGTTTACTTTTTCCAGTCTTGTCGGTCCCGGGCTCCCTCTCTGGACTCCAAAAGGAGCACTCTTACGCCACCAGCTGGATAGCTATGTTTGGGAATTACGCGACAAACACGGATACCAACGCGTAACTATTCCACACATTACTAAAAAAGATTTATATGAAACTTCCGGTCATTGGCAGAAATTCGCCGATGAGCTTTTTCGTATCACAACACGAGAAGGCAAGGAATATGCTCTAAAACCGATGAACTGTCCGCATCATACGCAGATATTTGCACGACGCCCGCACTCATACAAAGAAATGCCTGCGCGCTACGCAGAAACAACAATGGTATATCGAGACGAGCAATCCGGAGAGCTTGGCGGTCTCACTCGAGTACTCTCTATTACTCAAGATGATTCACACGTCTTTTGCAGACACACGCAAGTGAAAGACGAGTTCTTCCGAATATGGGATATTATCGACACTTTTTACGGAACATTCGGTTTCAAATTGCGAGTGCGCCTTTCATTCCATAATCCGGAAGCACCGGAAAAATATTTGGGCACGCCGGAAATATGGAAAGAAGCGGAAGATGCTCTGCGTGATATTGCAAAAGAGCGAAATGCGGATTATTTCGAAGCTACCGGCGAAGCGGCGATGTACGGTCCAAAGCTCGATTTTATGGCAACAGATTCACTCGGTCGTGAGCATCAAGTGGCAACCATCCAGCTTGATATGAATATGCCTGAGCGATTTGATCTGACATGTATAAACGAACACGGAGAAAAAGAACGCATTGTTATGATTCACTGTGCAGTGATGGGTTCTATTGAACGATTTATCGCAACAATGCTCGAGCACACCGGCGGAGCACTGCCTGTATGGCTTGCGCCTGTGCAAGTGCGTGTACTTCCGATATCTGAAACACACGCAGAATACGCAGAGAAAGTTTCATCTGCACTTTCAGATGTAAGGGTTCGTACTGAAATAGATTCTTCAAACGAATCTCTCGGAAAGAAAATAAGAAACGCAAAAATCGCAAAGATACCATACGTGCTTGTTGTTGGAGATAAAGAGTCCACAGAAAATACTGTTTCGGTGGAGAGTCGCGATAAAGGTAAACTTGGCGTGATGGGCGTGAGTGATTTTGTGCAAAAAGTTGCAGAAGAAACGCGCAAGCGTGCGTAGCACGCTTGCGCGCTTCGGAGGAAAGTGCGCCACGATATGATAGAAAGATGCTGGCGCCGGTAACTCAAAAATGCGCGCGAAATAGTATGGGCGCGGTGGATACCACCGCGCCCATGCTATTTCGCGCGCATTCCCCTACAAAACCTTTATGCTCCTATTTCAGACAATGCTCGTGTCAACGCCATCTTTGCACCGGTCATGCCGTTTGTGTAACTCGAGTCAATAGCTGTCGCGAGTGCTGTTATGATGTGCTCCAGCACAGGAGTCGCATACTTTGCAGAAAGTCGCGCGACATCAGAATCGCAAGTCGTGCCGTCAATACGAGCACGATACGCATCATCAAGCGCACATGTAACATCTGAAAGGAAACGCTCTATTCTTCCGCCACCGCGTACCACCTGACGCAATGTCACAAAAACAGCGTCTCTGTCACCTTCGAGAAGTGCAGAAATGAAACCTCGAACGTCTGTTGTTATGCCTTGCACAGTTTCGTTCTCGATAATTTGTTTGTTTTTTACTTCTTCAGAAACAGCTTTACCTGATATTTCAGAAGCTTCCGCAACTTCCGCCGGTTCTTTTTTAATGTCTTTTTGTTTTGTCATACCTTCAGATATTATACTTGCTTCCGACAAATCTTTTTCATCATTATGCAATGAAGTGTTTGTTGTCTCACTTGAGCGCGAAAGACCTTTTACGATATCTTCGATGGTCGGTGTTTCGCTTTCCGCAAATGAACGAAAGCCGTCATATTTCGAGTATCCTCGCGAAGCCTCCGGAATATATTCATCTTGCTTTATTTTTGTATCTCCTAAAGTTTCCGTCGTTAAAGTAACGGGTTCATATTGCTCATTTAGAGTTTCTCGCACACGAGACCCGGCAGTTTGTATTCGGCGTCGCATATAAGGAAACACGATAAACAAAAGCACGTATGCTATTGCGAGACTCCAGAAAATAAGCATGAACCAGTACACAGCAGTGCCAATGGGACCAAGATCAAGTCCGGTATATGGTATTTGTGAAAGATACACAAATGCAAGCGGTTGTTTACCCGGTTTATTTAGCTGAGTTAGCGTAATGGTCGGAGGAGTACTTCCACCGCCTCCACCTCCACCTCCACCTCCGCCACCGGAAACGGTAAGCGTGGCGCTACAAGTAACGGTCTCACCATCTGTCGCTTTAAAAGTTGCGGTGTACTTGTGAGAACCCACTGCGGGCGAAACTTGCGTTGAACTTGCCATATCTGAAAGCGTGCCAACTCCGTTATCAATAGAACCGCTTAAAAGCGCAAAACCGCTCCACGAAAGTTTTGCAGAACTTCCCTTTTTAATAGAAGTCGGCGAAAAAGAAAGCGAGCAGGTCGGAGTAACTCCACCACCTCCGCCTCCCACGGAAACAGTTGCATGACATGTAGATGTCTTGCCGTTTTCCGCAGTTACAGTCGCGGTGTATGTTGTTTTTGATGATAGTTTTGGCGTTGAAGTGGAACCACTTGCAACCGAAACTACTTTCCCGATGCCGTTGTCAATAAAAAGAGACTCCGCATTTGCAGTCGTCCACGAAAGTGTCGATTTGCCACCGGCAGAAACAGAAGTCGGCGAAGCGGAAAGCGAACAAGTCGGATTTTTCGGCGATGGTGGTGGTGTCGTTGTTACAATAATTTTTGTATCACAATGTGTTGTCCCTCCGGAGCCGGTAGCGGTCATTGTGTACTTGGTCGTTTTATTTGGCGAGACCTTTTTAGACCCGGAATCGACAGGTGTAACATTTCCGATACCTGAATTGATAGAAAGTTTCGTTGCGTTAGAGCTTGTCCACGAAAGTGTAGATGTTTCTCCTTTCGTGATATGAGTTTTGCTTGCGGAAAGCGAACAAGTCGGATTTTTCGGCGATGTCGGTGTTACAGGTTCTGCAACAGATACTGTTACGCTACAAGTACTTTCTCCTGCAACTCCCGAAACGGACAAGGTGTATTTTGTCGTCTTTGAGACAAAAACTTTTTTGGAACCATTGTCTAATGAGATATTCCCAATGCTTGGGCTCATTGTCGCTGTGTTTGCATCTGTTGTGCTCCATGTAAGCGTTGTGTTTCCGCCACTCGATTGAAATGATGACGGTGTTGCAGAAAGATTACACTGCGGAACCGGCGGTGGGGTTGATGGGACAAACACTGTAGGTGTTTGTGTTGTTGGAGCAACTTCCGATACAACTTCTTGTGCTGTTGCAGGAGTCGTATTTTCTGTTGAAGCGGGAGCTGTCGCGGGCGTAGTGGCGGGAGTTTGCGATACTGTTACCGCATTTGCAGGTGTTTCCTCTACAGGTACCGCTTTAGCGGGAGCTTCAGAAACGGGAACCGATTGCGCGGGAGCGGTAGCAACAGGAGCTACAACTGCCGGAGCCGGAGAAACCGTGTTCGCAACAGCAGGCGACACGACAACAGGTGCAACAGGAGCCGGAGCAGGCGTTGTCCCCGGCAATGCCGGAGCCGGACTCGGTACCACAGGCACAGCAAGCTGTGCGAGAGCTTGCTCAGGTTTCAATAAACCGACTATTGTACCCCCAAACGTCATTCCAAAAATGACGATGAGACTGGCTATCACCAGACTTGTATTTGTGTATGTCTTTTTCTTTTTTTCTATCATAATAATTTTGCAAAAAATAATCCCTGCCACGTCGCTAAAATGTAATCAGCAAACGAAGCGTACAAAAAAGGGATTGCGGTGACTGTAAAAGCCCACCGCGCACCCGTAAAAACAAAAACAAACTTTCTACTCTTGTTGCGCGGACTTAATCTGCCCACGCGGGAAATACAAGTTCGAGCCATGCTCTGCGCCTTCTACCAGATCGTAATAAACCCTGGCAATCCGGTGCTTGTACGACTCGGGAAGCACAAGCAAGCCATCGGTGTGGTTGCGCTTATAAGCACGAACCTCCATCTCATAGCGAGCTGTTACTTCAGGATTTACAACACGCGCAGGCAGTACAGGCCATGCAACTTTTCCGTGGAAAAGTTGCAGTACCACGCGATCAGGCGTGGCAGGTTCTGCAAATGCGCGCGGAACCCTGAGCACGTACTCTCCGGGAGTTTTCAGGTAAAAGCTCCCCGTCAAAAGACGGTTCACTTTTTTACCCGTAAACCCTTCGAGCGCATCAAACCCGCAGATAACCGGTGCGTTTTCTTCGCACACGGCATTGCTCCACGGCTCAAAATGCTCCTCGCCCGGACGTTTTATTCCAAAATCTCTTTCAGAAAGTCCTGAACCGAAAATTGGCACAATCAACGCTGTGTCTCCGGAATATGCATAAAAACGAATCTCTGCATACCCCATTTCGGCGGGGTGAAGCGGTGCTGGATTTTCCAACTCCGACGCGTACGCCCATACTCTTTCCCATCTCCCATTTTTGGGTTTTGGTTGAAGCGCGACATTACGCACCTTTGCAGGAGCTGGAGCAAAATACCGCTTGCCCACAACATTCCCGCAACTCCCGGCAAGTATCGGCTTGTGTGACACGATGTCACACCATGCGTACTCACCGTGCTTAAAAGCGCGTGCGAATCCGCGTGTGTCATACCTTCTGACCACGTTCCCGTACGCATCGTACGAAACAATAACTCTGCTCATTACCCACTTTCCTTTCGGAGCGGGCGTTTTTTTCAAGCTACGGAGATACTCCGGTAAATCAATAATGCTTCTCAAGCGATGAGCAACTTCCGGATGCACAGTACGGATACCGTAAAAATACGAATACGCCGTAGCGCACTCTCCGTACTTTTTGCATCTTCTCTCATTAAGGTGCGTATTCCCTTTCGGGTCTACACTCAACGATTTTTCAATCATTGAAGCGAGCTCTTTCGGGGAACGCGTCCTTAACAGCGGTTTTCCGCCGGGTTTCAGGCGAAAAATCTTGTGCTTAGCTTGAGACACAAATGCGTATGCAATCGGGTACGAAACCGCACTCGTTTTACTCCTGCGTGGCTTCAGCGTCTTCGCAAGAAGATGCGTCCGCTTTGCATGTTTTGGCTTTGCGTGTTTTGGCGTTACCGCCGAAACATGTTTTCGCATGTGCATAACTTTCTTTACGACTTTCGGCTTTGTAGCCACAACAGAAGCCTCATGGTCAATCTGCGTTTTGGGCTTTGTAACCATGACAGCTTCCTCGGAAGAGGTCTTGGCATTCAACATGTCCGGGTTACGAACAGTGGAATTATCCACCGCAGGGAAACCTACAAGTACCATTCCTTTTGGAGCCCCCTTTATCGCCCCTTTTGTTGTTTCGGCAGTTTTTTCTGCCTTTTGCTCCGTATGCTTATTAATAAGAATACGGATACCCACTCCAATAGATACTAAGACTACCAGAAATATCAAAATATACTTGATGTTCCTCATTTTCGCGGGGGACACTCCCCTGCGTCTGATTGTGTCGTTCATCACGCACCTCCTTTTTGTTTGTGTGTATGTTTGTTTTTGTTTTTTAAAAGATCTCCTCTCTCTTACAGAGAGTTATCTGCTCGTGGATACTCCACCGAGAAGATAACTATCAACAAGATGTGCGGTAACAACAAATCGGTCGCTTTTTGTTCCAAACGAATTACACGTCGAAAGTGTAAGTGTCGGTCGCGATACGTTTAGTGAAATAGCTGAAGATGCCGTGTTTTCTTTCGTAACCGTATCTACGCTGTACACATATTTTTTCGTAATCGAATATACGATAATTTTATCTTTCTTTGACAATTTTTGTATGCCATCGAAAGTTTTATATGCCTGGTTATATACAATCGGCAGATAACTTGAATGTCCAAAAACGATTACGTTTCCGAGCTCACCCAATTGCGCGGAAAGCGGATAGCGTACAGCTCCTTTCAATAAACCTTTATCAAGTATCTCGATGTTCGTTGTCTTTGGATTAGCAATTGTTACCGAAAGTTTTATCGCAGGTATCTCGATTTTTAGCGGAAGCTCCTTTACAGAATTGTTTGTCTTTGTTTTGGCTACAGATATACCGGCATCTGAAACCAGCGGAGAAACCGTAAGAGTCACATTCGTCTTTTGCGCACCGGATGCGACTTCTGTCACAGTATCCGGCAAAAGGTCAAACTGCGCCAAAACCAAAACCGTAGCAACGAATATAATCGTTACAAATACCAAAAATACCCATTTGCGAGTATACGCGCGCTCGACTGCGCGGATAAGGTATACCGTTGTTTTCACTATCCAATTCATATGTTTCTTTGTGAGAGAATACGCTAAAACAGCGCCTCTGTCAACCCCTGTATCGGCCCACAAGGAAATGGGTCCTGACCCCATTTCCGTTGCTTTTTGGGGCGGG
>DRNP01000024.1 GCA_011322135.1 Candidatus Kaiserbacteria bacterium
AAAAAAATAATATGCTCCGGCACCGACAAGCAGTATTGAAATTGTAATTGCAAGAATAATGAGAATATCTTTTTTCATAATTTTAAGGGCAAGTGTCAGGGACAAGTTTTATATTACAATTATTTGTAGGAGTAATTTTTTGATCACCCGTTTTATTGAAGTCGAGTTGAGAATAATATTTTTTACATTGTTGTTTATTTAAGAAAGTGCGAGTTGTCTGAACAGTGCATTTTGTTTTTTTATCAAGTTTTGAATATTGTGCAAAAAAGATAAGAGAACCATTCGGAACAATAATTCCGCATGCTCCCCCACCGACAACCAAGACGCAAACTTGATTACTGCCATCCCCGAGAACATTTCCCCAAGTGCAATCAGCTTTTTTACTGTAGTATGTTCCGTGTACGTCGGAACATATTGAGCTTTTTTTATCACTCACACTGGTAGTTGTAAGTTTGCTTGAGCCAAGTCGCAATGAAAGCATTTGCGGATTTATAATACTAAAAATAATAACCGGTGAAAGCACAAGAGTAAGACCCAACAGTGCTTTTGTTATTTTATTTTTTCCTGCAGACTTATTTGTTACGCTTGCACCGCTTCCCATCCATAAAAAACCACCCCAAATTATTTCAAGAATTGCAAGTACCGCCGCAATTCCTATGAGGTATGTGTAAAGTATGTTTATAAATGCCCCCAAACCGGCGGAGCCGGAAGCTTGTTTGAAAGCGGGAAACTTTGTCATGGAAACAAAACCCGAGCTTGTTCCGGAACTTGCAAAAACATGTATTCCGCTAAACAAAACAATAAGCAGAAGTACGCTTAAAAATATATGGGTACGTGTGATATTAAAGTTTTTTTTCATAAACCAAAAAGCCATGAGCCGGATTTATCTGAACCGAATAAAATCTTGAACTGACTTGATGCACTTGAGTATGTTTGAGGAGCCTTAACAGAAGCTGAAAGAGTTTCAACACCTTCACCGGAACCTTCCGGACGCACCGTGATGTGTGCTCCCGTTTGCATTTTTGAACCGTTTAAAAACCACGTTATTAGAGGTGCTGTATTTGATTTTGTAAAACCGTAAGGTACGGCAACAAACGACGCGTCGCTGTTTGATATTTGATAAGCGTCTGTAAGAGCATGACTATAGAGAATACCCATTAAGGGATCGTCTGCATAAATATATACAGAAGGAGTATCAGTCGTTATTTTTATACTTCGTGATGAAACATACTTCGATGATGGGTCTTGTACAAGTACGGATATTGTTTTTGTTCTATACAAAAGAGGAGCACTTACGATAATAGAACTATGACCAATACCGGAGTCTAATATTCTGTTTTGTGTACCAACGTCTCTCCAAACATATGAAAGGTTGTTTGGGTTTAGATATGTACCGTTTGCAGTGCGAAAATCCGGAACAGCTACAATGCGCACTTCACCGGATGGTGCGACCCCCGCCTTACCTTTATAAAGCGTAGGAGCGCTTGATAATGGTTCCGTTACAAGAGCAAGTCCGAGAGGGTGAATAATAATTCTCTTTATATAAGTTTCACCTTTGAAATTTATATAAACAGATATGTGCATTGTTGTACCGGCTCCGGTAGCCTTAATTGAAACCGTTTTATTTCCTGACCCTGTTGCAATTTTTATACCGTTTAAAAAGACGGAGAAAGTGCTCTTTGAAAGATCAATAGTCGTGCTGAAAACTGAAAGAGAGAATGACTCATAAGGAGCCGGAGATGATGGAGAAAGAGTTATTGACACAGGGTCTGCCTGCGCAATAGTGCCACTGGTTATTTGTGCATTACTTTTTGCAGGAACAATAAAGACGAAAAGAGATATGAATAAAACAGTTAGAACAAGTCGTTGCATAAATTAAGTATACCCTGTTTTATCATCTGGAAACTGCACGTGCTGTGTATTCCGTGGATTATCCACGCGCGTATGGTATTTTCTGTTGCTCATTTAGTGTTTCAAAATACTCTTTTTTATTGTCAGCGTCTTCTTTTCTTGTCTGCCATATAGTAAGTAGTACACCGATAAAAACGCTGGGGATGATATTTATAAACGGAATTAGCCCTGTTACAACACTTGTACCACTTATAAAAAAACGATTTAACGCACGCCGTCCATTCATTAATTTAATTCCTGCAATCATAAACCATGTATAAAAAACAACCCATGCCATAAAGCTCACTACTCCCGCTACAATTTCTCCAACCGCACTGATGGCAACATCCGCTCCTGTAAAAACTTCGAGAGCTCCTGTTGCTACGCCGGTAACTGTTCCTACGACTTTTGCAACTGTACCTCCAGTGTAGTTTTCAACGATACCTGTAGTACCGGACCCAACAAAAAAAGGTGCTGTAAATGGAAGTGTAGAAAAGATAAGTATAATAATACTAAAAAATAGTGCCGTACCTGCCATGAGCAGTGCTCGCGTCATCGGCATCTTATCTTTTGGTGGCTCCATAAACTAAGAATTTGCTTGTTCCGCAGTATCAAGACGGTCTTTTTCCTGTTTGATAGCCAATAATTGAGACGGGTCTGAAGTTATAATCTGATCTTCGGTATATGACGCGACTATTTTAATGGCAACGTGTTTAAGTCCTGCAAAAAAGAGCCCTTCCCCGACACCGGATTCAAGCAAAAG
This sequence comes from Candidatus Kaiserbacteria bacterium, assembly GCA_011322135.1. Taxonomy (GTDB): domain Bacteria; phylum Patescibacteriota; class Minisyncoccia; order Phycocordibacterales; family Phycocordibacteraceae; genus C7867-001. The sequence goes on from DRNP01000024.1 coordinate 2,654, forward strand.
GTATTTTTCCTCGTCTGTTAGGTTGAATGTTTTTTGAAGAACATCAACTGTTGTCGGAGACTGTTTTAGCAGAATCTGAATAGACGAGTTTGTCAGTATCGGTCTGCCATACGGAGAGCGCAAGAAATCTTCTACGTCTTGAGTGATTGTGCAGACACCGAGATAGTATTTACGACCTCTTTTTGCGAGAGAATAAAGGAAAGATGCAGTGTCTTCTGATTTCATCATCCACCATGCCTCATCGATAATAAGAAGACGTTTTTTAAGATTGCGTCTGACGGCATTCCAGATATAGTGCGAAATTATATACATCGCGACAGGTTTCAGCTCGTCTTCCATGTCGCGCACGGAAAATACGATAAATTGACGATTGATATCAATATTCGTTGCTTGGTTAATAAAACCGGACCATGACCCGCTTGTATATTTTGCCAGACGTTCGACCAATGATTCACTCCCCTCCATACCGGTCAAAACGGCTTCAAAATCAGAAAGGACAGGAGGTTCAATATTTGAGAAATCGGTATCACCTGTAATATCTTTAAGTGCATACGTTTCTGTAATCGCTCTATCTATAACAGCGTCCTCTGAAGGTGTTAGTCCACCGAGCATGATGCGAAACAGCCCCACAAGAGTAATTATATTGTTACGCAACAGGTCTCTAGGGTCTTCACCTTCTTGCACTACAGGTAAATCAAAAGGATTGATATGATGCTCTGAGCTGAGAGAGATATTAAAGGAACGTCCATCTGTTGCTTCTGCGAGTTGTTCGTATTCCCTTTCAGGATCGATAACAATAACATCTGTTCCAAACATGAGTGATCGAAGTATCTCAAGTTTTGTAGCGTAACTTTTACCTGAGCCGGATTTTGCAAATACAACAGAGTTGTAGTTTTCAAGTGAGAATCGATCAAAAAGAATGAGCGAAGCATTGTGTCGATTTATGCCATACAAAATACCGCTATCACTTGTAAGGTCGAAAGAAACAAAAGGAAAAATTGATGAAAGCGGTTCCGAATTGAGTTTCGACTCGACCATGAGTTCGTCCTCTCCAAGAGGAAGTGTTGTACGGAAACCTTGTTCCTGTTGGAAAAGTGCGGGTTTTGTGTAAACAAGTTGTGCGTCCAGGATACCGCGAATGTCTCCCTCTACTTTGTCTATCTCTTCTTTTGTATCGCCATAAAGAGTGAGATAAAGTCCAACGTCAAAAAGTTTTTCACGTGCTTGTTGCAAACGATTACGTAAACTTTCCAGATTTTGGTATGCAGTGTCGAGTTTTGGGTCGCGCACGAGTCCCTTTGACTCGCGTTCACTTATTTGGCTCTGTACCTCCGCAACTTTTTTCTGGAATGTGCGTAAAACATCCTCGGTATCTATCGGGTTAATAAAAATCGATACATCGAGAACTTGATCAAGATTGATAACAGGAGTAAACCATCCGTCAGAAAGAAAAGCCGGATACGAGACTGTGTAAAAAGTACGCGCAAACTTTTCTCCGAGTTCTATTTCACGAGCGCTTATTTTAAGTGCCGCAGGAGCTATTGCATCAACAAGATTAAGACGGTCCTCTTTATAAATCTCCTTCGGAAGCATAGAGTCTGTTTCCGGTATGGTTCCTTGTTTGTTTTTGAAAAAATCGATGAGTGCCATATTTTATTGATTGAGACGAATAGGGTTTTCAAGTTCGCCGGGGTTAAATGACCGATAAAGTAATTCAATAACGTCCTCGGTGTTTAGCATTGTTGCTTTAATACCTGAAGAACCTAGACCTGACGATACCAGACCGAGACGTTGTTCAATCTGTACCTGATGCTCTTCGAAAGATGTTGGCTGTTCCATCGCAGTAGAATTTTTCTTTGACCCACCGAAAAACTTTTCAACTGTCCCTTTTACTTCATTCGCTCCTTCCGGAGCATAAGGAACAACAACATAAAATGATTTTGTCATAATGTTGGTGTTTTCTGTGAATGAACGAATAAATGACATGTACTCACGCAATTGAAGACGGAGCAATTCCGTTTGCTGATTTTTTTCTTTTTCTGCAAGAAGTGAAAGATATGGACGAATGTCTGTCTTGCGTGACTGTATAACTATTTCGACCGGAAAATCAAGGGTATTTAGAAAAGTCTGAAAACCACCGATTATTGCACGTTGCTCGTCTTCGGATTTTAGACCGAAGTTTACAGATGAACATATAAGTATTCCTCGATAACTTCCGTCTTTAAGAGTTATGATACCGTTTTGGACGTCTTTAATAGGTACGAATTTTTGTGCAGGTGTTGCTTTTGTTGTATTCATATTGCTTTTGGTGGTAAGTTGTTTGTTGTGTTTTTTCGATTGTCAAAGGATTTTGCAAGTTTTTGGATACCGCTTCGGGTAAGGTGTTTATCATTTCGCATTGTAATTGTTTGTTGTGATTCTGAAATTTTTTGTGGGAGCTCTTCTTTTTGTACAGGAAAATCTTTTTTCCATATAAAGAGTTTTGATGAAGTGTAGAATCGTGCGCCGGCTTCGATTATATTTATAAAGGGTTTGTTATTTATTTTATAAAAAGCGAGAGATCCGGAAAGTCCAGCGACAGGAATACAAAGTAAAAGTGCAACAAAAATCGGAAGGTATCGTAATAGTGCAACACATAAACCAATACCACCGGCAATATAGATAAATTGTTTTAAACTAAGTGGTCCAACTATCTTGCTTTCCACTTCGACGAACTGCGGTACTTGATATTCCATAACTTTTAGTATACAGGACGCGCACACAGATTTTATATATTTTCTCCACTACCTGCCTCGCGTGCTACTCAAAAGATTCACGATACGGATCAACTGCATATTCTTTTACAATAGGTATATCCGATTTTTCTTTTGTTTCTGTAGATGAAATTTGTTTATTATCGGTTGCTCCAAGGACTGTCTTTTTAGAAGGCTCGTTTTCTTGGTTCGGTGATGTTTTTAATGTTTGTTGGTCAGAATTATTTTGCACGTGATTATTTTGTGGAAAGTTTTTTTCTTGACCCGGAAGTACTGTTTTCGGTGGAACGGTCTTTTGTGTATTTTGAGTGTTACCCGACAAACTTTCGTTTAGTTTTGGTTGAGGATTATTTTCGTGTACTTTTTTCAGTGTAGGGAAGAATATTTTTTGATTTATTTCAGCAACAATATTTGTGGCTGTTCCCTGACTAATTCCTACAGATATAAGCTCTTTTAAAAAATCTTGAGGATTAATTATTCCGAGAAGCATGTTGCGATTACACTCTGCGAGTTTTTTCATAGCATCAAGAGATATTTTGTTTCGCGATGCTATTTCTGTAATGGTTTCAGAAAGTTCCATACTCGACAAAACATCCCGCACCTCTTTAGGTGCTTCGTTATATTTTGCGAGAATCTCATCTTTTGTAGGCATGGACATGGTATCTATTATATTCCCCAACGATCTGCTATGGTCGGGTCTGATATTGTGAGGTTGATAAGTTGGCGTCCTTTTGGTGTGTCGTTGCGCATCTCCTCTTTTATATGTGCTACAAGCGCAGACTGCGCAACATTTGAAAGACTTCCGAGGTTATTCAACAAACCTGTTGTTTGTTGGAATGAAAGCTCTTTCAAAACATGCGGTGTTGTAAGTACGGAATCAGGTAGTTTTGCTATTTGGTCAAGCTTCATTGAGCCGATGATTGATTTCGCTCCCTCCGGAGTTCCAAAGCGTTTCTCCCGCACATCTTTAATAGATGTTTTTTGAGTAGACGAAAGTTTATCGCTTCTTAAGAGTGTGTCAGCTTGTTTATCTGTTAGAGATTGCAAGAAGGAATTGTTCGAGAGAAGCTCTTGCGGAGCATTTTCGATATCTTTTTTGGACATACCTTGAATAACTTTTGTAGCTTTGTTGTGTGCCACTGATCCGGGTCTGGCACTTGTTATCGTTTCCACAGCTTTGTTGGTGGACTTATATCGAGCCTCACTTAATTTTGCTTTTTGCGTACCGAGGAGTTCGCTTCCATCCATAAGTGATTGGAATTTCTCAGGCGAGAGGTTTGTGGCGATAGCTTCAACACCACCCTTTATACCCTTCAATTCCGAAAGTTCCTTTACAGGCATGTCAGAAAGATTTTTGCTGAGTTTTGTATGTAGCTGTGCTGTTTTAGCGTCGTACTGTTCTTTTGTGATTTTTCCTGCCTCAAGTTGTTCCATCGCTTCTGTGAGTTTCGAGATGTTCTCTTTAATATCTCTTTGTCCTTGATTTTTATTTGCACGCGCACGCTCTTCATCCATCTCACGCAAGTTTTCTTTTTTGATTGCTTTTAGAACACCTTTTTCACCAACTATAGGAGCGTACTTTCGAGCGAGATTACTCATATTTCTATAAGATATGTCTTCAGGTTTTCCAATGCCCAAAGCTTGTGAACCCGGTATTCTACGAGGATCAAAGTTAAATCGCTCGATTGGTCGTGCTATGTGTTCGATTGGTCGTGTTAGGTGTCCAACACCACGTGAGAATTTATTGTTACCGGTTATTTCGGCAGCTCCTCTAAGAATTCCAGCTCCACCTCTAAGAAGTCTCGCCCCACCACCGATAGCTCCGCCAATAGCTCCGAACGTGAGTCGACTGCTCCACTTTGTTGCAAAACCGGCAGTCTTTCCTGAAAGACTTTTTGCGATAATAAGAGCGGATAAGAGCAGTCCTATAACAATAGAAAAACCAAGAAGTAGGTTTGAAATGCCACCGGCACTAGTGTTTGTGATACTTCCTTGGTTTACCATGTTGAAAATGGTAGGTTCTTGAATAAGGTGTACTACAACCAACAAAAGCAAGAGCAATATAGGAGCAAATAGAGTTTGGTCTGACAAAGCTTTCCACCATTTTTTTCCATAACCGCTTATGACAGGTATTCCGGCAAGTCCTATAAAACCGATTGGCGATACTATAAGTAGGAAAAGTAATATAACAAAACGAGCCACAAGCATTATTGCTATTGTTCCAAGAACAAATGCCGTTATGGCGAAAAGTATGATTGCTGCAAAAAAAGTAATAAACCAGTGCGACTTATTGTTTGCAACGTCTAGTTGGCTGGTTGCTTGAGTTTTAAGAACATGGTTTCCGTTGAAGTCGTATATTTTTGTAAGCCCCAAAGAACTCATAATAGCGTTTGAGATTGGTTCATCACTTACGTTAAAATTACCGGTTAATGTTTTACCGCCATTTATTTCCGTATAAAATTGCGTTGCAAACATATTTCCCGTGTCGACTATAAACTCAGCAACAAAAAGTGAAAAGTTTAGAGTGAGAGCTACCAACAAAAGTTTCGGTAGTGTTTTTTTGGCACCGTAAGTTGCATTGTCTAGGATTGTAGCTATCCCTATAAGGATAAATCCGAATATAAGAAGGATATTGCCAAGGTCTCTAAAGACGCCCCAAGCAAGTTTTATAGATGGCATAGTGTTAACGATTGCCCCCATTCGTACCACTGTGAAATACAATGCATTCCCCATCATCACACCTGCCGCACCGGTCAGCCATGCAAAAAGCTCAAGTACTTTTAATAATGATTGTGACATCCAGTCATCTGCAAAGCTTGCAAAAGCAACCATTGGTGTTACTGAAATAAATAATGTTACGAAAAAAAATATTGAGTGCAGTTTTGCTCGTGAGAATTTCATAGCTATGGTGACTGAGTACTTGAAGTGGAGTTTGTTGAACTCGCCACTTCTATTACAGGAGCGCACTTGTTCATAATTGCATTTGCATTTTGTGTTATAAGATTCAATTTATCGAGAGTTGTTTGCGCTGAAACGTTGAGTGAACCACTGGGGCTCGCGGTAGCGCTATTTATAACCATCGCCTCTTCTTGTACTTGTATCGTTTCTGACGACGTTGGAGGTGTCGTCTGTAAGGCAAGAGAATCTGTTGCAAAATCTGAAGCACCTTGTCGACTTTTACTGTTACTTTCAGCCGTTACTTTTTTAACCAAAGCTTGTGCATCTTTTACAGTCGTAGCCACTGTAGCCTTTTTTGCAAGAATAGGAGCTATTACTGTTGCAAGAACATTTTGCGCAGAAGCCTTGTAAGCGTTGCATTCCTTTGCGAGTTGCACTCTATTTACATATAGACCATATAAACTTGAAGTACTTTGAGTACTGGTGGAAACTGCGTAGTTTGTGGAAACAAGTTTGTTTAGTGTTGATGACGCAGCGTTTGTTGCTCCGAATATAATATTCCAATATGACGAATAGTCAGAAATATTTGATTTAAATGTAGACAACGTGGAACCAGTGTACGGCTTACTTGCTTTTAGAACACTGTTCGTTGTAGCTCCCAGGAAGCCGGGCTCGTTTTTGTACTGATCCGCCCAAGAAGCACCTGCTCCAGCAGAAGATTGTCCGAGACTGAGTAATCCACCGGATCCGTTTGCTCCGTCCAAAACCATTTTTGAGAGCTGAACAGTTTTTAGAATAGTTGAAACGTTAGATAAAACGCCGTTAAATTCTCCTGCCAGAGCCCATTTGTCTATGTTTACACCGGTAATCTTTTGGAGTTGGTCTTTAATAACTGATCCCGGGGTTTGTATCGTTCCTGTTGTACCGTCTGCTTTTGTGCACGGGTCACCGGCCGAGTTGCCAATTTTGCCACTATATTTATAACTACCGCCGATACTGGTTTGTGTTGTTTGTGTAAGCGCTCCTTTAACAGAGTTGGTTGATGCTCCGCACCACGAAAGGAATCCGTTTCCCCAAGCTAGTTTATTAAGTGCATTTTCTGTTGCGTCTGAAACCATGCCTGCCATTTGTGATTGCGCTCTGTACGCGAGACAGTACGGGTCGTTTTGACAAGTTGTAGTTAGAGAAAACCACGCGTTCCAACCCCCTTTTCCGAAGTTACCACCAACAAAAGCATTCGTTGTCGCTTTATCGAGAGTACATGTATTTGCAGCAAAAAAACCGTCAAGTGTGGAATTTTGCATCTGGTTTTTATACAGTGAAGAAGCTATTGAGTATGCAAAAGGAGAGTTTGACCTACTTGCAAACGAATCAAGAAAACGAACTCTCTGAGTATCCGCAGTGCCACGTTTAAAATTATGTATGTTAGTTACAAACATAACAAGACCTTTTTTGTTCCCGCCGGTTATAAATTTAATAACCCCTGCCGTTAGTGATTTGAGTAAGTTTCCGGTCTCAATAAAAAGAGCAGGCTCCAATACGTACTTATTAAGCATAAGAGCATATGAAGATGCGGATGTTGTTATTGAGTTTAACGCAGTTAATTTATTTTTTGCAAAGTTAAGTGTGCTTTCAATTGTGCGCTTTATGCTTGTCCATGAAAAGTCACTCGTTACTGTAACCGTGTCCCCGATACCTATTATGGCGTGCGCTTTTTGCGGAACTATAAAAAAAGACGCAGGCACCATGAACGTAAAAATAAGTACGAGAGCCACTACTTTTTGTGTAAAAAAGTTTCTCATGGTGTTTTTGCGGTGCTGTTGTTTTTTATTATGTCAGTAACGACGTGCGTAAACATATAGCCCGATGTACCAAAAGGAATAGATACAGAGTTGTCTTTGTAAACAGAGCTGATTGCAAGAAAGGCCTTACCGAGTTTTTGCACGGCTTCCGGATACTGCTTCATAGCGATAATAGCTGTGAGAGGGTCGTTATTTATGTGTGTGAAATCACCAATAATCGCACCAAGTCTGTACAGTGCGTTTATCAGATTAAGGTCTGCACCGGCAAGCTCTTTTGGCACCGGGAGTACGGAAAGTCCGGCAGATATTTTTTGATAGCCGTTTGCGATTATTGTTATGTGAGTGAGTGCGGACTGAGCACTGTCTTTTGATTTATTTTGTAGTGCGTCGTATAAATAAGCCGTCTCGCTTTTTTTCGACCGTATAGGCGTGTTTGAAAATACAGTATCCGCAGATGACGCAAATGCGCGTAATGCTTTCCCGCCTGAACCGGAAACAGCAATCTCGTTTTTTGTTTTAAAATTTGGAGATATTGATACTGATTTTGAAAACTTGTCGATTGCTTGGAGTGCTATTTTTTGTAAGTCTTGTTGTGATAAGTCTTTTCCGCCGTTTTCTTGTTTTGCGCTCAGATAGAGTATAAAAAGATTTTGTGCAAATTTTGCCGTGAGAGTGTTGCTTGCCGGAGATGGAGCCAAAGAGTCATCTGACGATGTTTGCGGTGTTGTTGATGGTGTGTTTATTCTTGCTACCGCGTTTGGTACGATTAATCCTTTTGCCACAGCTTCCCCATCGGTCATTCCAAGCCCGCGCGTATCGGCTTTGTGAGGGTCTGTACCGTATAAAGCTTCTTCCCAATCCGGTAATCCGTCATGGTCGCTGTCGCGAGTAGCTACCGCCTGCAATATTTTGTTTGTCGAGTAAGCGTCCGCTTTTTTTGTGTTTAATCCACCGGTCGCCAACATGTGAGCACCGGCAATTAAAATGACAGCAATAAAAATGGAAGAGATTACACCCAAGTTTTGTTTAATCCAAGCCACGATACTTAACAGTATAGCAGTTTCCAGTGCAGATATTATGTATGGGAAAAGTAAGGGTGTGTATTAGTCGTGAATAGAGGTTGCAAGCTCGAGCCATTTTTTTGAATCAATTTTTTCAGCACGTGTATCTATATCTATATTTAGGGACTTAAATATTTTTTGTATATCGTAATCCCCTAAAATCTGTATATTTTTTGCCAGTTTTTTACGCTTGTGAGCGAAACCGGCGTGAAGCACTGTAAAAAAATGCGTAGCTTCTTTTTTTGTTTTAAACGGATTACGTATGTCTGTAATATACAAAACCGCTGAGTCCACGTTTGGAGCCGGTTTAAATGAACCGCGCGGAACGGCGAACACTTTATGTGGTGTGCCATATATTTTTACGGAAACAGATAAAACGCTCTCTTTAGGAGAATGCACAATGCGCTCCGCAACTTCTTTTTGTACCAGCAATGTCATGGACGATGGCTTGTGAGCAGTTTCAAGAAATTTTCGAATAAGCGCTCCGGTGATGTAATACGGAATGTTTGCAACCACAATATATTTGCTTGAAATACTAGAGGTGTCAAACTCGAGAGCATCTCCGTCAATAAGAATAAGTTTCCCGTTTGCAATCTCTTTAGAAAATTTTTCTCGCAATGCTTCTGCGAGTCCCCTATCCGCTTCAATAGCAATTACTTTTCCGGAGTGCGCAAGCAGTGCCGTGGTCAGCATGCCTGTCCCCGGACCTATTTCAAGCACTGTGTCATCTTTTGAAATATTTGCAGAATCAACAATGCGTTCCGCCGTTTGTTTATGCATTAAGAAATTTTGACCGAGAGATTTTTTCGCAAACATAGAATTATTATAATTGTACACGTATTATAAATGTCTTGAAAGAAAATGTATTGACGCGCGCGTGCGCATTGAGCTTTGCTCAATGCGCACGCGCGCGTCATACCTACACTTACCTGTTTACACTAAACACAAACTTATAAAAAGACCGTCGGCATTTTACCGGTATCAACATAATCAATATATTTTTCATCAATATCAGATATAAAAGATGAAGGGTCTTGCTGATAGTCTGTTCCGTAAATACGACGCACATACGCAAGCGTAAGAATAAGCCGTCGTTTTGCTCTTGTTACCGCTACATAAAAAAGTCTCCGTTCCTCTTCCTCGTCTCGGTTTTCTCCTCCACCCATTCCTTCGTGTGGAAAAAGCCCTTCTTCCATTCCAGTTACAAAAACAGTGTCAAACTCGAGTCCTTTTGCAGCATGAACAGTCATAAGAGTTACGCCCGAGGTGCCGTTTTTTCGATCCAGTTCGTCTTGATCACTCGCAAGAGAAGCATCTGCGAGAAATGCAGATATTCCGTCTTTACCGGGTGTTGCATCATATCTGGACGCAAGTGTTGCCAGCTCGCGAATGTTTTCGAGCCGTTCACGCTCTTCTTCAGTGCCATTTGCAAGTACTGTTTCCAAACCACTCTTTTCAAGCACAAGTTGTAAAAACACAGACGGTGCGGTATTTAATGTCATTTCTGATAGTTCGTTAACTATTGAATCAAATTCGTCCACTTTCACTCGTGCACTTGCACCGAGAGTGTCTTTTTGTCCGGAAGCGATTTTACCAAGAGTAACTTTTCCTATTCCACGAGGCGGAGCTTGTACTGCTCGCATGCGGTCGTTTTCTCGAGAAGGCTCCATTGCAAGACGTACCCATGAAAGTACGTCTTTGACTTCTTTCCTATCAAAAAAGCGTGTTCCCAAAAGTTTGTATGGAACTCCGGAGTGCAAAAGCCCTTCTTCCAGTGCGCGTGATTGAAAATTTGTACGAAATAATATTGCTATATTTTCAGGGGACAGACCGTTTCTCATTTCACTCTTAATCTCTTTTGCAATCCACACAGCTTCACTTTCTGCGTTTGGTGCAATGTGTATTGTGATATGTTCTCCGGCAGGATTTTCTGTTATCGACCGTTTTTCTTTTCTATTTTTGTTTTGTTCGATAATGGAATTTGCTGTGGACACTATTGTTCCTGACGAACGATAGTTGGTTTCAAGGACGATTGTTTTTGCGTTTGGATATTTTTGTTCAAATGATAATAAATTGTCTATCGTTGCTCCTCTCCAAGTGTAAATGCACTGGTCAATGTCTCCGACAACAAAAAGATTGTGATGCTTTTCTGTGAGAATTTCTGCAAGATTTCCTTGAAGTTCGCTTGTGTCTTGAAACTCATCTATATGTACATAATGAAACCGTTGTTGTACCGCGTTGCGCACCTCGCTGTGTTCGTTTAGAAGTCTTACCGGAAGTGAAATTAAATCATCAAAATCCAGAGCCTTCTCATCGTGAAGAGCTTTGTCATATCGTTGCCATACTTCGCTTGCAACGCGTGACCGAAAACTTTCTCTGGAGTGTTTCTCTCGAAACGCAACAGAAGTCAGCCCCTCCCCTTTTGCTTTTGAAATACGAGAAAGTATTGCTCGTGGAGGAACTTCCTTCGGGTCGATATCCATAGCTTTTAGAGCTTCTTTTACAACACGCTCGGAATCACTGCGATCAAAAATTGAAAAATATCGTGGCACGTCGATAACACGACCATATTCTTCAAGTAAAATACGTCCCAATCCATGAAATGTGGCAATCGTTGGCATCGGAGAATCTTCTCCAAGACGTGCACGTAATCTTTCGCGCATCTCACGCGCAGCTTTGTTTGTAAATGTTACTGCAAGAATTGTTTCTACCGGTACACCCTGTCGAATTAAGTGATAAATACGAGTGGTGAGGACACGGGTTTTTCCGGAACCTGCTCCGGCAAGTACCGATACCGGACCATCAATCGCAAGCACCGCCTCTTTCTGGCGGTCGTTAAGTCCATCAAGATAATTCATATGTATGAACTATAACAAAAACATGCAATTAACACCCGAGTGCAAAACATTGGTTGACTATAGAGCGTGAGCGGGTATAATCGCGGTACTGGAAGTTATGGAAGGCTGAAATAAATGGCTATGTTAAGCCGTTTTTGTATATGGATGAATGCTAGAATACCACAACTGATTTATTTTGTATTCAAATGATTCTTCTGATTTGCGTAGCGGTATTCGCGCGCGACGGAATAAATACTGGAAAGTGAGTGTCATTATAACAATGATACTCGCGACAGGTCTCACTTTTACAATTCTCCCGCGCGAAGCCGGAGCTTTTTGGATTTTCCAAGACGCAGTGGCGAGCTCGCGTGCAACCGTACCATTGGTGCACAACAGTAGTATTTCAATGCTCCGTGCCGCGACAAATATAAATCCAAATGCTTCATTTCATGAAGGAACTATTGCGATGACAAATGGTTCGGCGCTTATAGCGCAAGCCGGACCGGAAGGAACTGCGGCAGACATCAATCCGGCAGCTGCAAACGGACAGATTTCTCTTTATGTTGTGCGTCCGGGAGATTCTTTATCGGAAATATCACAAATGTTCGGCGTGTCTGTAAATACAATTTTATGGGCGAACAACATAAAAGACGCGCGTCTTATTACCCCGGGTACAACACTTCTTATACTTCCTGTGTCCGGAGTGAGGCACACTGTTTTAAGAGGAGAAACAATCGCATCTATAGCTAGAAAATATCACGCAGATAAAGGAGACATCGCTCTTTATAACGGAATAGGAGAGAATGCGAAACTCGTAACCGGAAAAACAATTCTAATACCGGGCGGCGAGATGCCAATGGCTGTGCATTCAAAGAGACGTGTATTACACACATCAAGACGTATAAAGAGAGCTCCGTCTAACCCATATCGCGGGGGTAGCGGTCCGCTACTTCCATGGTTCTTTAGTAACCCGCTTCCCGGAGGGATTTTAACGCAGGGCTTACATGGGTGGAATGCTGTTGATATAGGTGCGCGCACAGGGACGCCTATCCACGCCGCAGCTTCCGGAAGAATTATCGTTTCGCGTATAGGCGGATGGAATGGAGGATACGGAAACTATGTTGTTATTGATCATGGGAACGGTACGCAAACACTTTATGCGCATATGGTTAAAGATATATCCAGTGTCGGTCAGTCAGTTAAAAAAGGACAAATTATCGGTTATGTTGGCGAGACAGGTGAAGCGACAGGTCCACACCTTCACTTTGAAGTTCGCGGTGCAAAAAATCCATTTGTAGGTTGCACAGTAGGAAGAGTTGTAAGTAGCGCGTGTGCGTTACATTAAAATATACTCACAACATTGTTCAACTCGATATTTGTGCGGAACCTTAACCCTAGACAAGTTTTATGGTTTAAAGAAACAATTGGGTTGCTATTTATCTCTTCCTTTTAGTATTTCACCGATCATTTTGAACCTTCTGTGTTAATGGGGTCAGGACCCATTCTTTGTTTTTACGACTTTTCGTTAGACTAATTCATCCAACTTATAACCATTCTTAATTTAAAGAATGGGAGAGTCGGACTCTCCCATCGGGCATGTCTTGTATTTTTTATTCAAAACCAAAAAAGCCACGAGGACGATATTGTAGAGCTTCGAGAACATGCTCGGGAAGTACAACGTCAACATCTGCAAGGTCTGCTATTGTGCGCGCTACCCGCATAGTCCTGTAATAACTGCGAGGTGAGAGGTCAAGTTTTTTCCCTGCGGAAAGAATCATATCTTTTGCTTTGGAAGAAAAGTCGATTGTATTGTGTTCAAGCTCTCTAGGTGAAAGATGGGCGTTGTCTGTCCTTTTCCCCGAGTTTCGTTTCGTTGCTCGTAGTCGAGCAAGTACAATGCGCTCCCGTACGCTTTTTGATGATTCACTGTGTTTTAGTGTGGCGAGAATATCGTGAGGAACATGCGGTACTTCCACCCAAAGATCAAGACGGTCTGCTATAGGACGTGATAACTTGCGCGCTTGTTTACGTTCCGCACGAATAGTTGCACCCGCGTCATTTCCGAGAGTTTCTGCGGGGTTCATTGCAACCACAAGCATGCAGTCTGCAGGAAATGTCGTTGTTGCGCGCGCTCTTGAAACAGTAATAGTGTGATTTTCAAGAGGCTCGCGAAGTGCTTCGAGCGCTTTTGCGTCAAATTCAGGAAATTCGTCGAGAAACAATACGCCGTTGTGTGCCAGGGTGACTTCTCCGGCGCGCGGGACGGACCCTCCACCAACAAGCGCCGTGTGCGAGATTGTGTGATGTGGAGCTCTAAACGGAGGCCAATAAACAGCCTCGCCGTTTTTTAGTGTTCCCGTAGTTGAATGTATCGCTGTTGATTCAAGTATCTCATCGTTTGAAAGAGGGGGTAGTATTCCGGGAAGCGCACGAGCAAGCATTGTCTTTCCTGTTCCGGGCGGTCCGTATAATACAAGATTGTGTCGACCTGCAGCCGATATTTCAAGCGCACGTTTTGCACTTTCCTGCCCTTTTACATCGGCGATATCGACTAGAGGAGCGACGGAGCTCGAAGCTTTTTTGCGTACCTCTTTATGTAATGGTGCGGTACCTTCCAAGTGACCTATTAAAGCGTATAGATTTTCAGGTGCATAAACATTTATGCCATCTGCGAGCAGAGCTTCTTGAGCATTGCCTTTAGGAACAAAAACATCTTTTATGTTTGCGTTTTTTAATCTATAAACCCCCAGCACAGCTGGGGTGTACGTTTGAAGACGAAGTCGTATGCTAAAGCCGCCCGAAAGGGCGGCTTTAGCAATAAACACATACGTCTATGTCACAGCATAAACGCACAATTAGAACTTTATCGCATAG